>NZ_JBIBVN010000045.1:0-55122 GCF_043080425.1 Streptomyces sp. NPDC015032
TGGGGATGGAGCTACTTGGGCATTTCGGCAACGCGGGAAGCGTGCGTGCCAGGGCGTGGCCGCCCGATCAGAGGTCACCCGACAGGCTCTGAGCCGCGGCTTCCCGCGCCGGTTCGGCTCATGGCCGCCCGGCCCGCACCGGTGGGGATGGGTGCGCGCCGGGCGGCCGCCTGCATCAATCCCGTGGACGCATACGGTAGTTGTATGCATCCGGCAGGGGCTCGTCGGCGAGTTGGCCCCACACCTCGTCCAGGATCTCCGCCCCCTCGCGCAGATCGGCGACCTCGAAACCCTCGTCGAAAATCGCGCGGGCTGCGGCCCGGTCTCCCTCGGCGATCAGCAGCCTGGCCTCCAACAGACGGAAACGGCCCCGCCGTTGGACCGACGGGCACAGCCCCTCCCATACCGTCCGGGCCGCTGCGGGGCGCCCCGCCGCCAGCATTGCCTCCATCGCCTCGCAGCCGAGCGCCGTCACGACGGGCGCCCAGGCGTCGCCGCCGCCACCGCCGTCGTCGTCGGTGCGTTGCGCACCCAGGTCGTCGAACGCCTCGGCGTAGAGGTCGGCGGCCCGGTCCCCCTGCCCGCTCGCCTCGGCGGCGACGGCGAGGCAGCGCAGCAGCGGCCACCGGGACGGGGCGAGAGCCAGTCCGCGCTCCCAGCTGCGGACCGCCTGGGCGCGGTCACCGGCATGCCACTGGGCGACACCGAGGTGGTATTCGGTGAGGGGTTCGGCGGAGGCCGTCTCCAGCATGTCGCGCCAGTGCGGCGCAACCAGGGAGGGGCCGGGGAATACCGCCCCGCGCGGCTCGGGGAAGGCGCCCTGGTCCAGCAACTCCAGCCAGGGTTCCTGTTGTTCACCGAGGGTCGACTCGGCGAACGGGGTACCGGGGAGCCGGTATTTTCCGCGCCGGACCTCCAGGGCGCCCCAGCCGGAACCGGTGGCGAGCGACTCGCGCGGCTCGATGTCGGCGCAGGGGCGCCAGGCGGCGTACGCGGCGTCGACATCGGCACGCGGCAGTACCTCGGCGAGCCGCCGCTCGGTCTCGGCGCGGGCCGCCGTCCAGTCGTCGCCGTGCACGGCCCCGGGGTCCGCGGACAGCGGCCCGTACGACTCCAGCCAGCTGAACTCGGCGCCCGGTTCGAGAGGAACATGTTCCAGCTGGGTGCGGGCGAGTCCGGCCTGGATCTCGGCGTAGCCGACCGTGCCGGGCTCGGTGAGCCACTCCTGCCAGCGCCGTCCGCCCGGGCCGCTGCCCCACAGGAACAGTTTCCTGCCCCGCAGCAGATCGGTCGACGTCTGGACGAGCCCGTGCCCGTCCTGGTCGAGGGAGGCGATCCAGCGGCGGGCACCGTCGGGGACTTCGTAGAAGTAGTCGGCGGGGAAGTCACCGCGCAGGGGGTACGTACGGTCGACGGACCCTGACTCGGGAACCGGGACCCGGGTCAGGGTGCGCGTGTAACCGAAGTGCCACGCCTCGTCTGCCGGGGCCAGCACGCGGGTGCGTTCGCCCTCGGGCACGGCGATGTTGGACCACCAGTAGACGGGTGCGGTGTGCTCGTGCGGATTGCGTATCCGTACGCCGACGTGCAGGAAGTCGGAGTCCTCGGGCAGCCAGAGGTCCACCTGGAACGGCAGGTCGCGCAGCCGCTCCCACTCCCAGAGACGGACCATTTCGCCGCCGTCCGGTGCGGGCACCCGGGCGGCGTGCACCGGGGCGCAGGAGAGCGTGGTGTGGCCCGTGGCGCCGATGTTCCACTCGATGCCGCCGGAGAACCAGGCGCCGTTGAGCGCGAAGTCGGCAGGTTGCAGGACCGGGTTGGTGTAGAGGAGTTCGCGGCCGGTCGGCTTGTGGTGGAGGGAGTGGATGCGGCCACCGAGCCCGGGCAGAACGGTGGCCCGCAGCCGGTCGTTCTCGATGATGATCGTGTCCAGTGCGGTGGGGGTGCGTTCACGCCCGTACCCGTCGAGGATGCGTACCGGCAGCACGGTGCGGAGCGGTTCGTAGCCGATCTGGCGTGCCATGTCACGTGGCAGCCCGGCCCGGTCGCGGTCGTCGACGACATGCATCTCGTCGAGCGGCCGCAGGGCGGGCAGCGGGTTCTCCGGGCCCAGTGCTGCGGCGGGCAGATCAAGTACGGCACGTCGTACGGTCGTGGCCAAGGCAACCTCGCTCCCTCGCGCGGGCCGCCACAGGTCCGGGCGCCCCCGATGACCATGGAACACGCCGGACAGCGGTCCGGCCAGGGGCGTTGCCGTCAGACTTCGGCAAAAGACCGAAAGTCCACGGCCTGCCGCCCGGGAACACCGACCGGGGCTCCGCCTCCGGTACCGCAGCCGCGGTAATTCGCGTGCGTCTCGCCGCCGGCACCGTAGCCTTTCCCCTCGACGGTTCATGAGCGGAATGCGGAGCGGAAATCACGATGAGCACGCAGCACACCTACCGAGTGATCGTGCGCGGCACCTGGGACGGCCTGACGGAAGAGGCACGCGCCCGGCTCCTGTCCGAGGTGGACGAGCACGGTCTGAGCGCGATGCAGTTCACCGAGGAGGGCTCGCTGACGTACGACCGTGTGCTCAAGCACTTCAGCTTCCGCTTCGTGGTCGTGTCGGACGCCGGGGACGGCGAGGGGATGGCGTCCGCGATCGCCGAGGACCGGGCCGCGGGCCTGCTGCGGGACCAGGGGTACGGCCACGGCGAACTGCGGTCCACGGCAACGGACATGGACACCATGAAGATCAACTACAAGGGCCGCTGATCGGCGGCCCGGGCGCGACATCGCACCGGAAGCCGCCGCAGGAGCGCTGACAAGGGAGTCTTGCCGTTGCCCTTGCGGCTGCCGGCCGGCAGGGTCCGGCCGGCAGCCCTACCGGGTCGCCGGCGAGGGGGCGGCTGCCCAGGAATCGGTGGCCTCCTTGTCGGATTCGAGCACGCCCTCGCCGTAGAGATCCTGCAGCCAGTTGGTCTGGTAGATGGTGTCGAGGTAGCGCTCGCCGAGGTCCGGGCCGATGGCCACTGCGGTGAGTTCGCGCGCGTCATGCCGGGCCAACCAGTCCGTTGCGCCGCTGACCACCGTACCGGTGGAGCCGCCGAACAGGAATCCGCGCCTGGCCAGACGATGGCAGGCACGGATGGTGTCCGCCTCCTCGACACGGATCACCTCGTCGACATAGGACTCGTCGAGGAGCGGCGGGCGCATGCTCATGCCCAGACCGGGAATCATCCGGCGGCCCGGCGAACCGCCGAAGGATACCGAGCCGACGCTGTCCACCGCGATGATCCGCACCCGCCGGTGCCATCTCCGGAAGTAGCGCGCACAGCCCATCAGGGTCCCGGTGGTGCCGGCTCCGACGAACAGCACGTCCAGCTGCGGGAACCGACGAGCCACCTCCGGCGCGGTCGTGCGGTAGTGCGCCTTCCAGTTACTCGGATTGGTGTACTGGCTGAGCCACACATACCGGTCGTCGGAGGCGCACAGCGCGCGGACGTAGTCGAGCCGTGCGCCGAGAAAGCCGCCGTTGGCCAATTGTTCGGAGATCACGTGCACCTGGCTGCCCAACGCCTCCATCATCATTCTGTTCGACAGATTGCCGCGGGAGTCCGTCACACACAGGAACCGGTAGCCCTTGCTCGCCGCGATCATGCTCAGGGCCACACCGAGGTTTCCGGACGAGGACTCGACCAGGATCGATTCCGGCGTCAGGATTCCATCCCGCTCGGCGGCCTCCACCATCTCGGTCGCGGCCTTCAACTTGATCGAGCCGGCGAAGTTGAAGCCCTCGCATTTCAGGAAGAGCGATAGCCCGAAGATCGACCGGAGGTCGACATAGAGATCCTCTTCGTTGAAGGCGTAGGGGGCGGAAATGACGGGCACGATGGTCTCCTCTGTCTGGAGCAGAGCACTGTCGGAACTTCCGGCCGGCCGTGGGAGGGTTCCTCGCTTGTGCCGGCGAGACCCCGTGTCCGACCAGGCGGGACGGGGCCCTGCGTCAGCGGCCCCTGGCTCCTGCGTCAGGACCTGCTGCGACGTGACCGGAGGTCTCTCCTGGGATCAGCCTGGAAAGAGCCTCCTGGACTCTCGGCCTGCTCATCCGTACCGGCTCAGTTCGTGGAAGAAGTCGTCGACGACGTGCAGCTCTCCGCTGCGGGCCACTTCGGTGTACACGTACTTCCCCACCGCGAGGTCGAGCACCCCGAGGCCGAAGGGCGAGAACACCACCGGCCGGTCCGTCGGCACCGCCACCCGCCCGGCCATCACGTCGTCCAGCGTGCCGTGCAGGAAGTCCCGGTTGCCCGTGAGTTGCTCGGCCAGATGCGGCGACGTGTCGGCCTTGAGGCAGTGCTCGACGTCATCGACGATGTTGGTCGAGGCGAGCAGGATCTCCGGCGCGAGATCGCGCAGCGACACATGCAGCACCAGCGGATTGTGTGCGAACCATGACAGGTCACTGACGTGCGGATGACCGGCGACCGTGGCGAAGACGACCAGGTCGCTGTTTCGGATCAACTGCTCGGCGCTGTCGTGCACGGTGATTCGGCCGGCGGTGTCCGACTGCTCCAAGTAGCACCGGAAGCCTGCCGCGCTGTCGGCGGACAGATCGTGTACGCCGACCTCGTCGAACGACCAGCCGGTGCCGGCCAGGAAGGTGTGGATGTAGCGGGCGATCAGGCCCACCCCGAAGAACCCGACACGCGTCGGTCGCGGCCGGTCGCGGCTGAGCCAGTCGGCCGCCGACGCCGCCGACGCCGCCGTCCGGGTGGCGCTGATGATCGAACTCTCCAGACAGGCGAACGGGTAGCCGGTGTCATGGTCGTTGAGGATCAGCACGGCCGATGCCCTGGGGATGCCGGCCGTCACGTTCTTCGGGAAGCTGGAGATCCACTTCAGGCCGTCCACCCGTGTCTCGCCGCCGATCGAGGCGGGCAGCGCGATGATCCGGGAGGACGGGCGGTCGGGGAAACGCAGGAAGTACGACGGCGGGTTCACCGAATCACCGGCGCCGTGCACCCGGTAGGTGGCCTCGACCAACTCCGTGATCCGCTTCTCGCATCCGTGCAGCGTGCGCCGGACCTGGGCGCCGGAGATCACCGCGAACGGTGGCACGGTGATCGGTGCGACGCCTGCGTACTCTCGCGCGGTGGAATCGAGGGTGGTCATTGCGTGGTCACCTCCACGGTCGGCGAGCAGTCGGCCAGACGCACCGGTTCGGCCATGGCGACGAGCACCTCGCGCGGTCCCTCGAAGGGCTCCCTGCTGTGCGCGGTGCGGACGTTGTCGACGAGCATCAGGTCGCCGGCCTGCCACGGTTCTCGTGCGGTGTTCGCCTCGTAGACGGTGTTGAGCAGTTGGACGACGTCCGCACCGATCGGGTCGCCGTTCCCGAAGCGCGTGTTGAACGGCAACCCGTCGGCGCCGTAGACGTCCACCAGGTACTCGTGCACCTCGGGGGCCATCGTCCACTCGTTGAGGAACGCGATCTGGTTGAACCAGCAGCGCCGGCCGGTGACCGGGTGGCGCACCACGGCGCTGCGGCGCTGTCTGGTGCGCAGTCCACCGTCCGGCTGCCACTCGAAGGCGATTGCGTTGGCACGGCAGTAGCGCTCGACGGCGCCCCGGTCGTCGGTGCCGAAAGCCTCGGCGACGGACGCGCCGATCTCGTCGTTGTAGCTGCGGGTGAGCAGCCAGCCCTCGCGCTCGAAGCGCTCGGTCAACTCGGTGGGCAGTGCGTCCAGCACGGTCGGTGAGTCGGCCACCGCGGTCGCCCCGCCGTCGGTGGGGGCACTGAGACAGGCGAACATCATCAGGCCGGGGAACTCAAGCGTGTAGCTCAGTTCGTGGTGCATACACATGGGCTGGTTCGGCGGCCACTTCGATGAGGAGTACACCCCGTCGGAGTAGGTCTGCCGGGGTGCGAAGGCCTCCTGCTCGGCCATCAGACCCGTGGCCAGCTTGGAGAAGACGGCTCCGGTCTCGGCCGCGTCGCGCAGCCCGAGGCCGCGGACCAGGACCGAACCGTGCTCGGCGACGACTGCGCGCAGCGCGTCCCGGTGCTCGGCCGCCCAGGCCGGCGGGGAGCCGGTGGCCTCGGCCCGCAGCCGTGGGGGTGCGCCGGATTCCAGTTCCACGTCGACCAGCAACGCCGTGGATGTGAACGACATCTCGATTTCCTTTCAGCTGATACTCAGGAAGAAACGCACAGTTCGGCGGCGTGCAGCACGGCTTTGGCTGCCTCGGCCGGACGGGTGCGCAGGAAGTAGTGGCCGCCGTCGGCGAGCTCGTGCAGGTCGACCTGCTCGGCCAGCAGCTGCCAGTCGCGGTACCGGCGCGGGTACTCCGCCGTGCTCGGGTCGTCCGCGGCGACGACCACGGTGACCGGCGCGGAGAGCTTCTGCGCCGGCGGGTGCTCCAGGGCATCGGCGAAGTAGTGGTGTGCGGACACGCAGTCGTGCCGGTAGGCGGCGCCGACGTGCTCGGCGTGCTGCGCACCCAGCTCATCGAGTGAGGTGCAGCCGCCGTGCGTGCTCAGGCTCGCGGCGATCTCGGCGTTGCTCCGCCCGGTCAGCTCGGTGACGGTGGCGCGCCGGTCGTCGGCGTCACCGAGCAGTTGCGCGCCGAGGAAGACCCGTTGGACGTCCACCCCGCGTTCCCGCAGCCTTCTGGCCGTCTCCAGGGCCAATGCGGTGCCCGAGGAGTGGCCCCACAGCAGGACCCTGGTCAGGCCACGCCCGGTGATCTCGTCGACGACCTGCTCGACCACCTGTGTCATCGGCGCGAGCGGCTCACTGTCGGCGGCCATGTCGTGACCGGGCAGCTCGACGGCGTAGACCGCCGGTCCACCGTCCGGCAGCGCCCTGGCCATCGGCTGGAAGTTCACCGCGTTGCCGCCGGCGTAGGGGAAGCACACCAGGGCTGCGGTCTGCGCGCCGTCCGATTCCGACAGCGGCTGGAGCAGCCCGGCACGCCGCACGGACCTGCCGTCGACCAGCGCGGCCAGATCGGCGAGGACCGGGTGGCGGGTGACGTCCTTGAGGGACACCGCACGGTCCAGGACGATGGCCAGCTTTACTGCCGACAGCGACGTGCCGCCCCGGTCGAAGAAGTGGTCCCGCCGTCCGATCCGGTCCTGCGGGATGCCGAGCACCTTCGCCCATGCGGCCGCCAACTGCTGTTCGGTCGGCGTATCCGGCGCGCGGTAGTCGTCCCGGACGACATCGAGTTCTCCGGCGAGTGCCTGCAGGGTCCTTCTGTCGATTTTGCTGTTGGCCGTCAGCGGCAGCGTCTCCCGCCAGTGAAAGGCCGACGGGACCATGTACGCGGGCAGCGACTCACCGAGCCGGTCCGGCAGGACGTCGGCCCCGATCGGCCGCCGACCGGAGTAGAACGCCACCAGGTGCTTGCTCCGGTCGGGCCGCTCGGCGACCACGACCGCACCGTCGCGAACACCGGGCACCTGCAACAGGGTGTTCTCGATCTCGCCGATCTCGATCCGGAAGCCACGGATCTTCACCTGGGTATCGCGGCGGCCGAGGAACTCCAGCTTTCCCTCGGGCGTCCAGCGGCCGTAGTCGCCGCCCCGGTAGAGCCGGGCGCCCGCGCGGTGCGGATCGGCCAGGTAGGCCTGCCGGGTGCGCTCGGGGTCGTTGACGTATCCGCGGCCCACGCAGACACCGGAGAAGACGATCAGACCGGGGGCTCCGAGCGGCACCGGGATCAGGTGCTCGTCGACGACGTAGACGTGCACGTTGTTGACCGCGGGACCCAGCAGGACCCGGTCTCCGCCGGGCACGCGGTCCATGACCTCGTGGTTGGTGTCGTCCGAGGTCTCGGTCAGCCCATAGGCGTTGACCAGCTTGATGCCGGGCTGGGCGGCGAACCAGCGCTGCACGAGTTCCTTCTTCAGCGCCTCGCCCGTGACCGACACACACCGCAGGTCCGGCAGCTCGCGGGGGTGCTGCTTCAGCCAGGACACGACCACGTCCAGGTAGGAGGGTACGACCTGGAGGACGGCGACCCGGCCGTCGACGATCTTGTCGACGAACCGCTGGACGTTCAGGATCACCTCCTGCTCCACCAGCAGGGTCCGCCCCCCGACCAGGAGCCCGGACACCAGCTGCCACAACGAGATGTCGAAGCATTGGGGTGCGGTCTGGGCGACCACCTGTCCCTCGCCGATCTCCAGGTCGTCGATCTTGGCGTAGAGGTGGTTCAGCATGCCCGCGTGCTCGCACATCGCGCCCTTGGGCTCACCTGTGGAGCCGGAGGTGAAGTAGATGTAGGCGAGCTGATCCGGTGCGATGTGGAGGCCCAGATCATCGTCGGCGTGGTCTTCCTCGTAGGCTGCGCCGACACAGAGCTTCCGGACCCCGGACAGCGAGCCGAGGGCCTGGTCGAGCGTGGAGGTGCTGCCGGGTTCGGTCAGCACGAGCCCGCATGCGGCACGGGAGAGCATGGTCGCGAGACGGTCGGCCGGGAAATGCGGCTCGATGGGCAGATACACGCCGCCTGCCTTGAAGACCGCGAGGACGGCGGCCATCCAGTCCAGGTTGCGCTCGGTCACCACCGCGACGACACCCTCGGGGCGCAGCCCCCGCGCCAGCAGGGCTCGTCCCACCCGGTTGGCACGCGCGTTGAGTTCCCGATACGTCAGTTGCTGCTCCCCGTGCACCGCGGCGACGGCGTCCGGGTGTGCCGCCACCCGCTGCTCGAACAGTTCGTGGAACCGGTGGTCCGGCAGTTCCCGGCGTGGACCGGCGAGTGATTCGAGCTGGAAGTGGAGTTCCTCGGCGGAGAGCAGGCTCTGCCGCCCGTGCTCGGCGTCCGGATCGGCGGCGATCAGCGCGAGTGCGGTGAGGTGGTAACCGGCGATCCTGACGGCGCAGTCCTCGTCGAGCGCGTCGGTCCGATACCGCAGCCTCAGCACGAGGTGGCCGCCGCGTTGTGAGAATCCCGCCCACAGCCTGGTGCCACCGGTGATTTCGCCGCCCACGCCGTGCGGATCGAACACAGCCCCCATCGACGGCTCTGCCAGGCCCAGTTCGCACCTGAGCTCATCGACCGGGAATTCCTTGTGCGCCAGCAGGTCCGACGCGACTCGATGAGCGTCCAGCAGCAGTGTCCGCCATAAGCCGGACCCGGTCGTCAGCCGGCAGAGCAGCGGTCGGCCGCCCTCCGCGGTGACGTATCCGGTCGCGATCTCGTGCTCGCCGGACAGCGCGGCGAGCACCTTGGCGTGCGCTGCCAGCAGCACCGAGTCGAGCGGTACCGCCAGGTCCTCGGCCAGCCGGCCCAACGCCGCGACGACGTCGTCCGGGATCGGCGCCTCGTGTTCGCCGACGCCCTTCACCGGATTGAGCGTCCACCGCGGGATTTCGGTGGATCCACCGGCGCCGAGCACATCGCGCCAGAACTCCCGGTCGGCCTGCACTTGCATTCCCATCTGGTCGTCCCTCTCCATTCGCCTTTCGCCACCGTGCTGTTCAGCGCCGACAAGGGCGGAGTTGCTATCCCGTCCGCGTCAGCGCGTCGGGCTGATCAGGGCGTCTCGCATCTCCGTGGCGGGGTTTCCTCCCCAGCGTGCGTGCTGCGGGACCTCCTCGCCCTTCATGAGGAAGGAGTCGGGTGCGAGCACCGCGCCGGTACCCATCGTCACGCCGTAATGGACATGGGCTCCCACGCCGATGGTGCAGCCGGCGTCGAGGGTGCTGCGATCGGATTTGAAGGTGCCGTCCTCCTGCGAGTGGCACTGGATCTTGCTTCCCGCGTTGAGCGTGCAGTCGTCTCCGACGGTGGTGAGCGTCCGCTCCGTCATATAGCAGCCGTCATCGAAGACCCTGCTGCCGATCCGAACCCCCAGCATCCGCCAGATCACGTTCTTGAAAGGCGTGCCGTTGAAGATTTCGAGGTAGTTGTCGGGCACCTTCCACAGGCGCTCGTGCCACCAGAAGTAGGGGTCGTAGATGGAGCACACCTGTGGTTGCAGCGCGCGGAATGCCGCGATGCCGCGCTCCACCAGGACGAGATAGACAGCGGTGAACCCGAGGCTGAACACCAGGAACGCGGCGATCAGTACAGGACCGTAGGAGTCGTACAATTCGGCGCTCGCCAGGCCGAACATCGTGAGCACGAAGAAGTGCAGCCACCGCACGAGCAGGAAGAAGACCATCGAGCGGATGTTGTAGCGGTTCTTCGCAGCGAGGCTGCGGCGCAACGTGTCACCGCTGCGCAGATAGTCGAACCGGGAATCGCGCTCGACCGACCGGGGAATCTCGAAGCACGGCGAGCCGAGCAGGCCCACCCCCTCGCGCACCTCGCCTTCGAGCGGAACCATCACCTTCGTCGCGAGGAGACAGTTCTCGCCGGTCCTGGCCCCCGAGGGATAGGCGATGTTGTTCCCGAGGAAGTTGTAGGCCCCGATCGAGGCCCGGGACACCCGGAAGGACGTGCTCGAATAGTCGGCGTTGATGATGGAGATCCCGTCGGCGACCATCGTCCCGCTCCCGACCGAGCACAGAAACGGGGTCTCGTGTTGCACTTCCGTGCCGAAGTTCGACCCCGTCTGCTCGACCTGGGACAAGTCGTATCCGAGGCCGCGCAGGTAGTGGACGATGTAGGAGCTGTCCCCGAACAGCCATGCGAAGAACTTGATGTTGGTCATGCGCCCGATCGCCCGGTGCACCGAGTAGTGAAACCCGTACAGCGGATAGACCTTGTCCGGCTTGACGACCAGGTTCAGCAGGCGCGGAACGGTGAACATCACGGCCAGACCCACCACGACGAAGCCGAAGAACAGCAGCAGGGAAAGGACCAGCGCGTCGATGTAGAGGTCCAGCGATGTGAGCTCCACCCTGCCCGGGCCCAGCCGCTTGTTCAGCGCCGGGACCAGGGTCACCAGCATGTACGCGCCCCCGATGGACAGTGGCACGTAGAGGAAGAAGAGCTGAAGCACGGTGATGAGGCCGAAGCCGGCCCGGCGCAGCGTGCCGCAGGTGGCCGGCCCGGTCCTCAGATAGTCGTGCTGTGTGAGCTCTGCCGGGGACCCGTGCCAGCGCTGACCGCCCGGGACCGCCCGGCCGCTGTACAGCGTGGACGTGTGGCCGAGTTGAGCCCCGTCGCCCATCGACGTGTCGATGTCGAGCACGGTCTTCTCACCGATGAACACATCCCGGCCAAGGGTGACCCGGCCGGTCTGGATGCGCCCGGCGTGCGCCCGGTAGCAGAGGAAGAACGAGTCTTTGCGGATCACCGTGCCGGCGCCGACCGTGAGCAGGTCGGTGCAGACCGGGACGGTGCGGGAGAGGATCGTGACCCCCTTGCCGATCCGTGCGCCCAGCGCGCGCAGGTACAGCACGTACAGGGGATTGCCGACGAAGAAGATCATCGGGTTGGCGTGGATCAGCACCTTGACGGTCCAGAAGCGCAGATAGGTCAGACTCCAGACCGGGAACTCGCGTGGCTTCCACCGGCCGATGAGGAGCCATTTGGCCGCGATGGGGAAGGTGCACAGACCGACGAGGCCGACGCCTCCGAAGACGAACGATCGCAGGTAGACATCGATCACGCCCGACCCGGCGGAGACCCACGCATAGCCTCGGTCGGTAACAAGTCCGGCGAGGAAGGCGTATCCCAGGAAAAGCAGGAACTGCAGGGTTCCGCAGAGGGCGTACCGCGCCGTGCCGACCGAGGTCACCACCTCGGTCGGCGCCGGGACCGACGGCTCGACGGGCGCGGCATTCGCGAGCCCTGTCGCCAGGCTGCGGATCGTCGGGTGCTGGTAGATGTCCTTCATCGACGCCGAGGGAAGGTCCGCCCGTTTTCTGACTCGCGCACAGAAATGGGCCATCACCAATGAGTTGGCGCCGAGATCGTCGAAGAAGTGGCTGTCGATCGACACCCGTTCGACGCACATGACGTCGGCCAGCACCTCGGCGAGGTCTTTCTCGATGCCGGTCTCCGGGCTGGTGCAGTCGCTTATACCGATTGCGGGTTCATCCAGCCCGGGCGTCAGGACGTCGAGGGATTTCTCCTCCATGCGAGCTCCTTGAGGAACTTTGGAGTGCCGTCGCCATTACGGGCGGCGCCCCGTACTCGCGCTTTTCGATGCCGGAGCGAGCGGCCCGGAGATGCACGAGGTCGGGATCTGTTGTCCGGATCCCGAACCGCTGACTCAGTCTTAGCCGTCCACCGTCGGGCTGCCACTCGAACTCGGTTGCATTGGCCCAGCAGTGGCCCTTCTGGTTCACTCCTCGCCCAGAATCCTGCCCGGCGGGACGGCGATGAGCTGCGCATGCGTCCCGCCCGTGCTGCATGCGAGTGGTCCGTTCCTGATCCGGGAGGAGCTGCGCCGGGGTGCGGGGCGGTGACGGCATCCGGGGCATCGCAGCTGTGAGGAGGCGGAGCGGCCTCCGGGTGCTTCT
Organism: Streptomyces sp. NPDC015032; assembly: GCF_043080425.1. Classification (NCBI taxonomy): domain Bacteria; kingdom Bacillati; phylum Actinomycetota; class Actinomycetes; order Kitasatosporales; family Streptomycetaceae; genus Streptomyces; species Streptomyces sp. NPDC015032. The sequence continues at coordinate 12,414 of NZ_JBIBVN010000045.1, forward strand.
CAGTGGTGGCGCGGTGGCACGCGCGACCGCCACCATCTGATGTCACTCGATCAAGTGATGCACGCCCGCACGCCCGCACTCCCGCAGCGTGATCGTGGTCGGGCTCCGCGATCACTTCGGCCGGTTCGGCATTGCGCCGGATGGCCGCCCCCTCCAGAACGAGGCCGGCCAGCGAGTCCGAGCCGAGCGGCCCCGCTGCGTTCGCGCTGTCGCGCCCGTTCAGCCCCCCTGGATCCGCGGACGCAGTGGGTGACCGCCTGGCCGCTCGGACGGCCTCGTGGCCAGGCGACGGAGCAGGGCGACGTTCACGTCCAGCAGGCTGTGGACCACTGTCCTGTGCGGGGCCGGCGGGACAGGGGTGAGGGAGGGGACGGCGAGGACCGTGCAGTGGGCGGCCTCCGCGGAGGCGATGCCCGTCGGGCTGTCCTCGATGGCCACGCAGGCGGCCGGTGTGGTGCCCAGGGTGGTCAGGGCCGCCTGGTAGGGGTCGGGGAAGGGCTTGGTGCGGGGGGTTTCGCCGGCGGCGACGGTCGTGGTGAAGCGGTGGCGCCCCAGAGTGGCGAGGACGGTGTCCACGACGGGGCGGGTCGAGGCCGAGACCAGGGCCATGGGTACACCTGCCGCGTCGAGCGCGGCCAGGAGGTCTTCGGCTCCTGGGAGGGGGACCACGTCACCTCGTACGAGGTGCGTGAAGCGGCGTTCGAGGGAAGCGGCGAGCTGGAGTGGCCCGGCCCGGCCGGCCGCGCGGGAGGCGAGGTGGGCGGCAGTGTCTTCGATCGCGCGGCCGATGACGTGTGGCAGATCCGCTTCTGTGAGGACGAGGCCGAGGCCCAGGTACTCCTCCTCGACCGCCTGTTTCCAGAGGCGCTCGGTGTCGACGAGTGTGCCGTCCATGTCGAAGAGGACGGCCTGGAGCTCTGCGGGCACGGGGTCCCCCTGGTTGGTGGTGGCGGTGTCACGCGCGTCATTGGTCCCCTCGGAGGCCGATCCGCAGGGTGCGGATCTCGAAGGGCCGCAGCGTGAGGTGGAGCGACCTGGTGTCCTGTGCTCCCGGCCGGGTGGGGTCCGCCCCGGCCAGGGGACGTTCGAGGAGGTCCGTGTCGGTCGCGGTATGCCACGGGGCGCAGATCGTCAGCGTGGTGCGGGCGCGGGATCCGTGGGCTTCGTAGAGGCGCACGACAATGTCGCCGGAACGGTCGTCGGCAAGCTTGACGACCTCGATGACGACGCCGACGCCGTCGTCGCCTGTGGTGACCAGAGGTGTCACCGCCGGCCCGCTGCCGGGGACCGAGCGCTCGGGCAGGTTGAAGGCGTAGCCCTCGCGCACCGCGTCGGCGATGTCGGCACCGAGGACCAGGCCGTAGCGCAGGCGGTGTGTTCCCTGGTCGGCGTCCGGGTCGGGAAAGCGGGGGGCGCGCACCAGGGAGAGGCGTACGGTCGTGGTCGTGCCGCCGTCCGGGCGTACGTCACGGGTGACGTCGTGTCCATAGGTGGAATCGTTGACCAGCGCCGCGCCCCAGTCCCGCTCGCCGACGTGGAGGAAGCGATGGGCGCAGATCTCGAACTTTGCCGCGTCCCAGCTGGTGTTGGTATGGGTCGGGCGCCGAACATGGCCGAAGGGGATCTCGGCGGTCGAGTGGTCGGACCGGACGTCCAGCGGGAAGGCCGCCTTGAGGAGGCGCTCCCGCTCGTGCCAGTCGATGTCGGTGTCGATGTCCAGGCGCCGCGCGCCCTCCCGCAGGGACAACAGCTGCCGGACGCGTGATGCTCCGAAGGTGCGCACGATCTCGATGCCGCCCGCCAGGGCGGTGACGGAGTCGGCGTCGTCCAGGTCGCGCACCGTGTTGCGGTAGAACTCGTCGATGTCCCAGGCGTCGTACTCGTTGGGGAAGTCCTGGTGGAGCTGGAGCAGGTTGGCTGCCTTGCCGGGGGCGACGGCCTCACGGCCGGTCGCCAGGTCGACCGCGGAGACGACCAGGCCGCGGGCGTCGATCCCGATCCGTACGAGACCGTTGTCGAGGACGAAGCCGTCGCCGGACGGCACCGGCCCGACGGTCGGGTCAGTGGCCGCGGTGCGGACGGCCGCGCCGAGGGCGGGGATGTCGCCACGGGCGTGCGGGGCGGAGTTGAACACGACGGTCAGATCGCCGTCGCCTGCCAGCGCGCGCTGCGCCGAGGTGACGATCCCGTGCAGCTCGGCGAGGACCTCGGTGTAGGTCCGCTCGGCCTCGCGGTGCACCCAGGCGATGGAGGAGCCGGGCAGGATGTCGTGGAACTGGTGCAGCAGTACGGTCTTCCAGAGCCGGTCGAGCTCCTCGTACGGATAGCGGAAGTCCGTACGGACGGCCGCCGTGGCCGACCAGAGTTCGGCCTCGCGCAGCAGGTGCTCGCTGCGCCGGTTGCCCTGCTTGGTCCGCAACTGGCTGGTGAGCGTGGCGCGGTGGAACTCCAGGTAGAGCTCGCCGAGCCACACCGGGGCGTCGGGGTACTCGGCCTCGGCGCGCGCGAAGAAGTCCGCGGGCCGCTCGACGACCACCCGGGGCGAGCCTTCCAGGTCGCCCAGACGCGCCGCACGGGCCAGCATCTCGCGGGTGGGGCCTCCGCCACCGTCGCCGTACCCGAAGGGCAGAAGTGAGCTGTTGGCTGCTCCCTTGTCCTGGAAATTGCGTACCGCGTGGGCGAGTTCGGCTCCGGTGAGCTCGGCGTTGTAGGTGTCGGCGGGCGGGAAATGGCTGAAGATCCGGGTACCGTCGATCCCCTCCCAGCGGAAGGTGTGGTGGGGGAACTTGTTGGTGGTGTTCCAGGAGATCTTCTGGGTGAGGAACCAGCGCACGCCGGCCAGCTTCATCAGCTGCGGCATGGCCGCGTTGTAGCCGAAGGTGTCGGGCAGCCACATCTCCTTGGTCTCGACGCCGAACTCGTCGAGGTAGAAGCGCTTGCCGTGGATCAGCTGGCGGGCGAACGCCTCGCCTCCGGTGATGTTGGTATCGGGCTCCACCCAGAGGCTCCCGACCGGCAGGAACTGACCGGCCTTCGCCTTCTCCTGGACGCGGGCGTACACCTCGGGACGCTGCTCCTTGAGCCAGGCCAGTTGCTGGGCCTGGGACATGGCGAAGCGGAAGTCCGGGTGGTCGTCCATGAGTTGGGTGACGTTGGAGAGTGTCCGGGCGACCTTGCGGACGGTCTCGCGCAGCGGCCACAGCCAGGCGGTGTCGATGTGGGCGTGTCCGACGGCGGAGACGCGGTGGGAGCTGGGTGCGGCCGGGGCCGCCAAGGCGGGGCGCAGCACCTCGCGGGCGGCGGGCGCGCAGCCGGAGACGTCCTGGAGGTCGACGGCGTCCAGGGCCCCCTCGATCGTCTGCAGGAGCTGCCAGCGGCGGGGGTCGGATTCGGGGAGCGCGTGCATCAGCTCACCGAGGACATCCAGGTCCTGGGCGAGTTCCCAGACCTGGGTGTCGAAGACGGCGAGGTCCGTGCGGAGCAGTTGGTACAGGGTGTCGCCGGCATGGCCGCTTCCGGTGATCCAGGCAGGCAGGCTCCCGAGAGGGGTCGGCTCATGGCTGTCGCAGAGGGCCGGGTTGGCGGCGGCCTCGATGTAGTAGGTGAACTCCTCGCCGCCCCGGGCCGGATCGGCGACCGGGATCCAGCTGTTACGGGGGTTGAGCGCCTTCAGTACGGTGCCGTCGGGCCGGTACACCAGTCCCTCGGCGGAGAAGCCGGCGCCGGTGACGTTGAAGCCGAGGTCGAGGACGGCTTCGACGCGTTGTCCGGCCCACTTCTCGGGGATCCGGCCGGTGACCTTGAACCAGCTCGTCGACCAGGCCGGTCCCCAGCGGTGTCCGACCTGGACCGGCCGGTACGGCGCTGCCAGGCCGGCGGCGACCGGCGCCGGTTCGCCGGGGACGTCCCAGATCTCCACCTGGAGCGGGGCCGTCCGGGCGTGTACGGCGGGCCGGATCCGTTCCCTGAGGACCCGCTTCAGGCGTTGCTCGATGAGGCGTTGCTTGCTGTGCATGGGGCTCTCCCGGGCGGATGTCGGTACGGGGCGGAGGTGTCGGCACAGCCCCTGGGGATGCCGGTCTTCCTGGGCGGATGTCAGTCCTGGGCGGGTCCCAGGCAGGGCCGGTCCCGCAGTTCGACGGTGCGGGTGGTGGTGGCGTGGAGTTCGAGGACGGTGATCTCGTTGCGGCCGGGACGCAGGGCCGGTGCGGGTACGTACAGGGTGGTCTGAGGGCCCCGGGACCAGTACCGGCCGAGCGGGAAGCCGTTGATCCAGGCGTGGCCCTTGGTCCAGCCGTCCAGCGCGAGGTAGCCGTCGGCGGGCCGGCCGAGCTCGAAGGAACCGCGGTGGAAGGCCGGGCCGACGAGGGGCCTTGTGGGGGCGACTGCGAGGTCGTCGAGGCGGTCGAGCGGAAGCGAGCTGCTGCTCCAGTCGGCGAGCTCCGCACCGTTGACGGTGACCGGGCCGAGCAGGCCCTTGCGGTCGTGGATGCCGGGGCCGTAGTTGACCCGGCCCTGATTCTCCACCAGGACCGCGAGCCGGGCGCCGCTCCTGGGCGTGACGAACGCGAGGGCGTGCTCGTGGTTCTCCCGTTCCAGTACGCCGACGGGCTGCCCGTCGACGAAGACCTGGGCCCGGTCGCGGACCTCGCCCACCCGCAGCACGGCCGCCCCGGCGACCGGCAGCTCCGTCTCGTACAGCACGAAGCCGACGGACTGGCCGAGCTCTTCCATGGTCAGTGGCCGGTCGGCGAGGACCGGCCGCCCGAACAGCTCGGTCCGATCGAACAGACCTGCGGACGTGTCGAGTTCGACGATGGTCGGGGCGAGCTTCGGGCCGGGTGCCGGAACCGGCTCGTCCGGGACGGGGGCGTACCGGGCGATGGTTTCGCGGAAGGCCTCGTACTTGGGGGTCGGGTCGCCGGCCTCGTCGAGGAGTGAGTCGTAGTCGTAGGAGGTGACGGTGGGGCGGTAGGTGCCCTTGTCGTTGGCTCCGTTGGTGAGGCCGAAGTTGGTGCCGCCGTGGAACATGTAGATGTTGACGGAGGCACCGGTGGCGAGCAGGCGGTCCAGGTCGGCCGCCGCGTCCGCGGCGTCGCGGGTGGTGTGGATTCCGCCCCAGCGGTCGAACCAGCCGATCCAGAATTCCGAGCACATCAGTGGCCCGGTCGGCTGGAGCCGACGCAGCTGGTCGAGGCCCGCCTCGACGCGGCTGCCGAAGTTCACCGTGCGCAGCACGCCGTCCAGGCCGCCGCGGGCGAGGTCGTCCGGTTGGTCGCAGGTGAAGAGGGGGACATCGACGCCGTGGGTGCGCAGCAGGCCGGCGAGGTCCGCGAGGTAGCCGGTGTCGTCGCCGTAGGCCCCGTACTCGTTCTCCAGTTGCACCGCGATGACCGGCCCGCCGGCGTTGGAAAAGTACGGCTTCAGCGGCGGAAGGAGCGCGGCGAGATAGCCGTCGACCGCTTCCAGGAAGCGTGGGTCGCGGCTGCGCAGCTCGATGCCGTCCTGGGCGAGCAGCCACGAGGGCAGGCCGCCGCCCTCCCATTCGGCGCAGATGTAGGGGCCGGGGCGGAGGAGGACATGCAGGCCCTCTGCGGCGGCGAGACCGAGGAAGCGGGGCAGGTCGAGACCTCCGTCCAGCCGGAATTCACCGGGCCCGGGGGCGTGGAGGTTCCAGGGGACGTAGGTCTCGACCGTGTTGAGTCCCATCAGCCGCGCTTTGTGGAGCCGGTCGGCCCACTGCTCGGAGTGGACGCGGAAGTAGTGCAGTCCGCCGGAGATGATGCGGAACGGGTGGTCGTCGAGACGGAATTCGTTCTCGGCGATCTCCAGTCGGGGCATGCCGGGGTGCTCCTGGGGGTGGGTGCGGAGGAGGGGGGCAGGGCCTGTCGGGCGACCTCTGATCGGGCGGCCACACCCGATCAGAGGTCACCCGGCAGGTTCTCAGGCGAGCGGACGGCAGAGCAGGGCGTCGGGAACGCCGCCGTGGTTCCACTTCCAGGTGTGGGCGACGCCGGCGAGGTACTCGTTGTCGGCGCACTGGCCCTTGTAGTGGCCGGGTGCCCAGTCGCTGGCGTTCGAGCCTCCGGTGGCGGGCCTGTTGTCACCCTGGTCGAACCAGAGCACGCGGCCGGAGGTGGGCAGGGAGGCTGTCGCGGGGGCGCAGAGAAGGGCGGCCATCGCATTGCCCTTCACGCTGTAGCCGACGGCGAAGGTCCGGTCGGGGCACTGGAGCTTGTTGTAGCCGCTCGCCCAGTCTCCCCCGGTGACGTACCGTTCGTCGGTGACGACGGTCCAGGCTCCGCTTCCCTTGGCCGGCTGGCCGGCGTCGGTGCACAGGCCGCGGCTGTCGCTGCGGCCGAGGCCGGCCAGGCGCTGGGTGTCGGGGCAGTTGCCCTTGCGGTTGCCGGGCGACCAGTCCGGCTTCGCCAGCATGGTGGCGGAGACGTTGTAGTCGGCATAGTCCAGGTTGAGCATGTTCCAGCGCGGGGCCGGGGCGATCCGGCCGGTTTTGCCGGGGGTGTTGACGAGCTTGTTCCAGTCGGTGGCGCGCCAGTCGCCGGTGTCCATGACACCGAGCCGTGTGCCGTCGGCGCTGTAGTTGACCATGGCCCAGTTGTCCTGCGGCGTGCCGTTCGTGTCGGTCCAGCCGACCAGGGGCCAGATGGCGAAGTCGGTGTCGTTCTTCACCAGGATGTCGGTGAAGTTGGCGAACCAGGCGCGTTCCTTGGCGTCGGTGTCGCCGCGGCCGGCGGCGCCGAACTCGCTGATCCACACGGGTGCGGTGAAGTGCTGGCCGGACCGGGTGACGAACAGGGCCTGGTCGTCGACGACCTGGGCGAGCTGTGCGGGGGTGAGTTCCTCGTAGCGCGGGTCGTGCGTCTCGCCCGTGCCGGTGGCGCCGGTGTGGTTCGGGCCGGTGTAGCCGTAGAAGTGGGCCGCGTAGACGAGTTTGTCGGAGCGGATCAGGGTGTTGGACAGGGTGGCGACCGGGGTGAGTGTCGGGCGGCTGTGGGGGGTCAGGTCGGTCGGTATGCCCTGCCAGTTGATGCCCTCCATGATGACGAGCATGTCCGGGTTGGCCTGCAGGATCTTGTTGCCGGCTTCTTCCAGGGCCTTGTTGAGGTCGTGATCGTTGCCCCATCCCCAGTTGGCGTCGTTCCAGGTGTCGCGGCGGACCTCGTTGCGCAGGTCGGCTCCGACGACCCGCTTGTCGGCCTGGTAGCGCTTCGTCAGGAACACCCAGTCGTCGATCCACTGCTGGGTCGACTGGCCGCTGTTCCAGCGCTCGTTGCCGTCCAGGCCGCAGCAGAAGCGGTAGCTGGTGGTGTGGTTGTTGAGGATGACGGCGAAACCGTCCGCGGTCAGGGCTCCGACGACGGCATCGAGCACCTGCAACGGGGTCTTGCCCTTGAGCTGCGGGTTGGCGGTGACGGCCGAGTCCGGGACGGCGTTCGTGTCGTGGATGAGTGCGTTGGCGAACGGCAGCCGGATGCTGTTCAGGCCCAGGGCGTGGAAGTCGGCCAGGATCTGGGACATCGGCTTCCGGTCCAGGCCGAGCGGGATGTTGTGCGACATCTGCCTCGCCTGGTGGTTGGCGACGTCGCCGACATCGCCGCTGCCCTGCCAGGTGCCCTGGGCGCCGGCCCAGTTTCCGGACTTGAGCTTGAACCGGTCGCCCTCGGCGTCGACGACGTACCGGTCCCGGGTGGACAGTGGGGCGGTCCATGAGGCGGCGAGCTGCGCGCCGGTGAGGGCCGGGGGCGGCGGTGCCGTTCCCGTGTCCGCCGCGGCGGCGGTGGGGGTGAGGGTGCAGAGGAGGAGCGCGGACGACGTGGCGAGGGCCGCGGTCGCGCGTCGGAGCAGGGTGATGCGAGGTTTCACGGGGAAGCTCCTTGCGGGTGGGGGGTGTGTGTGCCTGCCTTGTGCGTGGTGCGGGATGGTGGGGTGGGTCAGCCCTTGAGGCCGCTGGTGGCGATGCCTTCGACGATGTACCGCTGGGCGACGAGGAACATGACGACCAGGGGTGTGATGGTGACGACGGCGCCGGCGAACAGGCCGGGGAGGTTGATGGTCTGAGAGGTGAGGAAGGTGGACAGCGCGATCTGCGCGGTCCAGGAGGAGGGGTCCTGACCGATGACCAGTGGCCACAGGAAGGCGTTCCAGCTGTCGATGAAGGACAGCGCCCCGAGCGAGGCCAGCATCGCTCCGGAACTCGGCAGGGCGATCCGGCGGTACAGGCCGAGCCAGCCGAGGCCGTCGAGCCGTCCGGCGTCCTCGATCTCGCTCGGGAACTGCAGGTAGAAGTTACGGAACAGCAGGACCGCGAACGGATTGAACAAACCGGGAACGATGATGCCCCAGAGCGTGTTGACGCCCCCCATGGAGCCGACGACGACGAACGTCGGCACGAAGGTGACCGAGCCGGGGATCATCAGTGTGGCCACGACCAGGGCGAGCAGCACTCCGCGTCCGGGGACCGGGATCCTGGCAAGGGCGTAACCGGCGGCCGAGGCCAGGAGCGTGGAGACGGGTGCGGTGATGGCAGCGATCAGCAGGGAGTTGCCGAGAGCCGGGCCCATGGAGACGGCGGGATCGTCGAACAGGGCGGTGAAGTTCTCGAAGTGCATGGTCGAGGGCCACCATGTCCACTCCGGCGCCGTCAAGCCCTGGGAGCCCATGAGGGAGTTGCGGAGCATCAGGTAGAAGGGTGTCAGGAAGGCCGTGGTCAACAGGCCTACGAGCAGGCCGCGAAAGAGGAGGCGAGCGGCTCGGGACAGTCCGGGCAGGGTGATCATGCGGTTCTCATTCTCCTCTCCTGCCGAATCCGGTGAACCGTCCCTGGAGCAGGGTCACCCCGACAATGAGGGCGGTGAGCACGAAGGCTCCGGCGGAGCCGAGGCCGTAGTTCTGGCTCCCCATGGCGGTGTTGTAGAGGTGGACCAGCGGGGTCTGTACGGGTGCGGTTCCGGTGCCGGAGAGCCCGCTGTTGAACAGGTTGTAGAACTCGTCGAAGGCCTGGAACGCGGCGATGAACAGCAGCATCAGCACGGCGACGGCGGTGTTGCGCAGCATGGGCAGGGTGATCCCGGTCAGGAGCCGTCGGCCGGTGGCGCCGTCGAGCGCGGCGGCCTCGTAGAGCTCCTTGGGGATGGCCTGGAGGCCGGCCAGGAAGAGCACCATGTAGAAGCCGACCTGGAGCCACAGGCGCAGCGTGACGAGGACGACCCAGTACAGCGGTGGCGAGGTGGACTGCAGCCAGGCGGTCGGCTCCGCGCCGAACCACCCGCCGATCATGTTGGCGATGCCTGTCGGCAGGCCGTTGAACAGGCACATCTTCCACAGCAGGGAGGCTGCGACGTACGAGACGGCGGCCGGGATGAGGAAGGCGGTACGGAACAGGGCCCGGCCGCGCCTGATCCGGTGCACGAGCAGCGCGAGACCGAGGGAGGCGGCGAAGGTGACCGGCACGATGAAGGCGGTGAAGAGCAGGATCTGGCCCAGCGAGCCGCGGAAGGTCTGGTCGGCCAGGAGCGTCCGGTAGTTGTCGAGTCCGACCCAGTGGCCGAGGGCGATGGTGCCGCGCGCGTCGCTGAGGCTGAGCAGGAAGCTCCAGCCGATCGCGACGTACTTGAAGAGGCCGAGGCCGATCAGCATCGGCCCGGTCAGCAGGACGAACGCGAACCAGCCGGACCGGCCGGGACGTGGTCGACCGGTCCGGGCGGCGCCCCGTGGGGTGGGTACGGGGCGCCCGGCACGCTCGGGCTCGAGCGTGATGTCGGTGGCCGGGTTCATCGGCCGAGCTGCTTGTCGATCTGGCCCTGGGCCTTCTTCACCGCGTCGGCGAGCAGGGTGGCCGGATCGCCCTGTCCGCCGGCGATCTTCATCGCGGCCGCGTTGAACGTGCTGCTCACCGCCGTGTCCCAGGTGCCGGGGTTGTACTTCCCGTACTTCTGCGCCAGCGACACGGTCTCCTTCGCAGCGCCGGTGGAGAGCTTCTTGGCGGATGCCGCCACGGAGGTGCGCGGCGGCACATGCAGGCCGTAGCTCTCGGCGAAGTCCTTCTGCAGGCCGGATTGCTGCACCCAGAGCCACTGGACGAACTTCTTCGCCGCGGCCACGTTCCGGCCCTTGGCGTTGACGCAGCTGGTCCAGCCGCCGACCCGCACGACGGGGGTGCCGCCGGCCTTGAAGGCGGGCCACGGCAGGACGCCGAAGTCGTCGCCGAGCGCGGACTGGATGGCGGGCATCGCCCACAGGCCGCACCACTGCATCGGCACGACGCCCTGGGTGAAGGCGGAGGGGTCCCACCAGTCGGTGGTGAAGCCGAGCAGCAGCGACTTGTCATCGTGCAGGCGCTTCAGGGCGGTGAGCGCCTCCAGTGCCCGGTCCGATCCGAACGCCACCTTGCCGTCGGGGGTCACGAGGTCGCCGCCGTTGGACCAGACGGCGTTGCTCGCGGAGTCGCCGATGCCGTCGTTGCCCACGAACAGGCCCTTGCTCTTCTTCGTGGTCAGGGCCTTCGCGGCGGCAGCGAGTCCGTCGAAGGTGGTGGGCGGGGTGATCCCGGCCTTGGACAGGGCGCTCTTGCGGTAGTAGAGCATGATGACGTCGTCGATCATCTTGACGCCGTAGGGCTTGCCGTCGACGGTGACCGAGTCGAGGGCATTGGTGTTGAAGCCGCTCCTGGCGCTGCCGTACACGTCGTCGAGGGCGGCGATCTGGCCGCCGCGGGCGAACCGCTCGCTGAAGTCGCCGGTCTCGAAGACATCGGGGGCCCCCTCGGTCAGCAGGGTGGCGTTGAGCTTGCCCGAGTAGTCGCCGGGAACCCAGGTCACCTTCACGGCGATATCGGGGTTGGCCTTGGTGAAGGCAGTGGCGTAGCGGAGCACCGCCTGCTGGGCGCCGGCCTCGCCGTAGGCGTGGTACCAGACGTTGAGGGTGGTCTTGGCGCCGGAGGAGGAGCCGCCGGTGGGGTCGGTACTGCAGGCGGTCGTGAGGACCGTTCCGGCCGCGACGAGCAACGATCCGGTGAGGAATCCGCGTCGGCTAAGCTCGGATATGCGTGTGCTCATGTCGCATGTCCTTCTGTGAGGGGGAGTGCGGGGCAGATGTGTTCCCTGGCCGACGTCTTCGTCAGTGCTTGCCGGCGGAGGAGGGCGGCGGTCAGGGAGTCGTACGCGACGGCTGCGGGGGCGGCGGACTGACCCGTCGGTCAGCCGGCACCGATCACGGAGGTGGCCGCGGGCTGGGGGAAGAGGGCCTGGATGGCCACGGCGGCTCCCCCGCGCGCCCACTCCTCCCAGGGCAGCGGGCGCAGCGACAGCGGGCACTGGGACGCCGCTCCGAAGGCGTGCGCGGCGTACGCCTCCTGAATGTGGCGGCTGAACAGGTCATATGCGTCAACTCCTTCGCCGCTGACGACGACCCGTTCCGGACCCACGAGGTTGACCAGTGCGGCGATACCGACCCCGATGGCCCGTCCGGCCCTGGCGAAGGCATCGCGGGCTTCGGGACGGCCCTCGCGGGCCATCTCGACGACCTCGTGGAACGTGAGGCGCGGGTTTGCGGCGGCCTGACGGACCACTGCGAGGATGGCGTCGGTCGAGCCGATCGCCTCGACGCAGCCGCGCGCACCGCAGCGGCAGCGCGGTCCGGTCGGGTCGACACAGAGGTGTCCGACCTCGCCCGCGACGCCGTGGGCCCCGCGTAACAGATGCCCGTTGACGACGAGGGCGGAACCGATGCCCGATCCGATGGTGACCAGGGCGAAGTAGCCGGTTCCGATGCCTTCGCCGAACCAGTGTTCTGCGACGGTGAGGGCCCTGACGTCGTTCTCGACGGTGACCGTCAGGCCGGTGGCGGCGGCGAGCAGTTCGGCCAGCGGGACGTCCCGCCAGCCGAGGAGGCCGGAGTGGCGGAGCCGTCCGCTGTCGCGGTCCACGTCGCCGTTCACCGCGACACCGAGGTAGCGCGTACGGTCCCGGAACTCGGGGTCGGCGTCGAGGAGTTCGTCGACAAGCTCTGCGACCAGGACGGCGACGGCCTCCGGCGCGCACACACCGAGGGGCCGGGCCGCCGTGGCCCGGATGCCGGCCCGCAGGTCGCAGACGGCGCCGAAGAGTTCGTCGGCGCTGATCTTCAGTCCGATGAAGAACTCCCGGGCGGGAGCGACCGCGAGCGGGTAGACCGGCCGGCCGGCGCCCGGTGCGGTGCGCTCCGGCGGCAGTTCGTACAGGTAGCCGTCGTCGATGAGGGGTCGGGCCGCCTTGGTGACGGCGGTCGAGGAGAGCCCCGTGCGCCGTGCCAGTTCCACTCTGCTGAGCGGGCCTTCCGCAAGGAGCAGTGCGAGGACCGCGGTCTCGGCCGGGGCACTGACCAGGGGCTGGGATGGATGTCGAAACACGGAGGCAATGTAGAGCAAATAAATAACTTCTTCCAGTATTGATTTGGGAGTTGGGGCTGCCCTACGCTCGGGCCCTCTTCCGTTCCCCCTCCGGCAACGGATCGCTACATCGGCCACGCTCCGGCCATGTCGCCCTGGATACCGCTCTGTTCCTCTCCGCACGTCAGGGGATCCGTCCGTGCTCGCCACGCTCCCGCTCGTCACCTTCGCTTCCGACCTCGGCCTCGCGGTCCTGCGCACACCGAACAGCGTGTACGCGCTCCGCATCGCCCCCGACGGCAGCCCCCGGCATGTGTACTGGGGCGCGCCGCTCGGCACCGACGCCCTGGCCGCGCTGCCGGAGGCGGCCTCCCCCGCCGCGAGCAGCTTCGAGGCCGACGCCGCCGCGGACGAACTCGCGCCGCAGACCGGGGCGCGCTTCGGACCGGCCGGCCTTCAGGTCCGCTTCGCCGACGGCACCCGCGGCGCCCAGTGGCGCTTCGTGAGCCACACGGTCGACGGCGGCGAACTGCGGCTGCGCCTGGAGGACCGCCGCCGCCCCCTGCGGGCGGAACTGTGCTACCGCGTCCGGCCCGGCACCGACGTCATCGAGCGCTGGACGGAACTGACCCACCTCGAAGCCGGGGACGGCCCGGACGGTCCCCTCACCGTCGACCGGCTCGACTCGGCCTCCTGGACCGCTCCCCCACTGACCGACTACCGGCTCAGCCATCTGGTGGGCGGCTGGAACAGCGAGTTCCAGCTCCAGCGCGACCGACTGCCTGTCGCCGAGACGGTGTTGACGAGCCGTCGGGGACTGACCGGCCACCACGCGAGCCCCTGGCTGGCCGTCGACGACGGCACCGCGGGCGAGGAACGAGGCGAGGTGTGGAGCACCGCGCTCGCCTGGAGCGGGAGCTGGCGCGTCACGGTCCACCGCGATCCGGTCGGCCGCACCACCTGGACCGGTGGCTTCGGCCACGAGGGGATCGGCTGGACCCTGCGGGCCGGTGAAAGCCTTCGCACACCGGTGTACGCGGGCCTCTACACCCCGCGCGGGTTCGGCGGGGCCAGTCGCGCCTGGCAGGCCCACGTACGCCAGCACGTGCTGCCGGAGCCCGAGCGGGACCGGCCGGTCCTCTACAACTCGTGGGAGGCCACCGGCTTCGACGTCGACGAGCCCGGTCAGATCCGCCTCGCGCACGTGGCCGCCCGGCTCGGCGCGGAACTCTTCGTCCTGGACGACGGCTGGTTCGGCACCCGCCGCGACGACCGGTCCGGGCTCGGCGACTGGACGCCGCGCCCCGAGGCGTTCCCCCGCGGACTGCGTCCGCTCGCCGACGAGGTGCACCGCCTCGGCATGGAGTTCGGACTCTGGGTGGAGCCGGAAATGGTGAACCGGGACAGCGAGTTGTACCGCACCCACCCGGACTGGGTCGTCCACTCCCCCCACCTAGACGCCACCGAACTCCGCAACCAGCTGATGCTGAACTTCGCCCGGCCCGAGGTCGAGACCTGGGCCCACGGGACCCTCGACCGCCTGGTCCGTGAGCACGACGTCGACTGGCTCAAGTGGGACGCCAACCGGCCTTTCACCGACGTCGGCTGGGACGGCCCCCCCGACCCGGACCGGCTGTGGATCGACCACACCCGGGCCGTCCACCGGATCATGGACCGGCTCCGCGCCGACCACCCCGGCCTGCGCATCGAGGCGTGCGCGGGCGGCGGCGGCCGCGTCGACCTCGGCATGCTCGCCCGTACCGACCAGGCCTGGACCTCGGACAACACCGATCCGCTCGACCGGATCGGCATCCAGCACGGCTTCTCCCAGCTCTTCCCCGCCCAGACCATGGCCGCATGGGTCACCGACAGCCCCAACACCGCCACCGGCCGGCGCACCCCGCTGCGTTTCCGCTTCCACGTCGCCATGGCCGGGGTGCTGGGGATCGGCGGAGACCTGACGTCCTGGTCCGAGGAGGAACGTGCACAGGCCGCCGAACTCGTCACCTGCTACAAGCGGATCCGTCCGCTCGTGCAGCGGGGCATCCAGCACCGCGTCGTCCCGCCCGGGCCGGTGACCGCCGTCCACTACGCGGCCCCCGACGACAGCGAGCACGTGCTCCTCGTCTGGCGCCCCACCACCCGGTTCGGCCACCGCCCCGCCCCGATCCGGCTGCCCGCGCTCGACCCCGGGGCGCGCTACCTGGACCCGGACCTGAAGCGGGAGTACAGCGGGGCCGTCCTGGTCGACCGGGGCATCGATCCGCGCCTCCCGGACGGCGACTACGCCAGCAGCCTGATCCGCCTGCACCGCGTCGGGCCCTGAGTCCCGGGCCCGGGCCCCTGCCGGGCGTACGTTCCCCTCCCGCCCACGACACCTCTGGACCTCCCATGGACACCGCCCGCGTACTGGTGGTCGGCATCGACGGCGTACGCCTCGACCTGCTCCCCGAACTCGACACCCCTCACCTCGACGGGATAGCCCGTGCGGGCTTCCTTGCACCCGTCGAAGTGGACGCCGTCACCCCCACGATGTCCGGCCCGTGCTGGACCACCGTCGTCACCGGCGTCGGGGTCGCCAAGCACGGAGTGTGGGCCAACCGCCTGGACGGCAACCGCCTCGACGTCTTCCCCGACTTCACGACCCGCCTCGCGGCCGACTGCGGACGGCGGACCTTCGCCGTCGGCGGCTGGGCGCCGCTCTTCCTCGCCCAGCAGGGCGGCCCGCTCTTCGTCGCCCCCACCCGGCTCGGCTACGTCGCTCCGCGCGCGGACACGCCCGAGGGATGGGAGGAAGCGGACGACCGGGTGAGTATCGAGGCGGAACACCTCCTGAGCCTGGACGAGGAACTCCACGCCGGCTTCGTCTACCTGGGCGCCGTCGACGAGACCGCACACTTCCTCGGCTGCGGGGAGGAGTACCGCCGCTCGATCGAAGCCGCTGACCGGCGCCTCGGCCGGCTCCTCGCCTCCGTACGGCAGCGTCCGCAGCACGAACAGTGGACGGTCATCGTGGTGACGGACCACGGCCACCGCGATGAAGGAGGCCATGGGGGACGCAGCCCGCTGGAGCGCACGGCCTGGATCGCCGCGTGCGGTCCTGGTCTGTCCCCGGGCAGGACTCCATCGACCCTCCACCACGCCGATGTCGCCGCTCACGTCTACACCGCCCTCGGCATCACCCCCGACCTCCACTGGACGCTGGACGGGACCCCGTTCACCGGATGAGCCGGGCGCAGGGCTTCCGTGCACACCGAAATCTCTCCGCATGACGGAACGGAACCCTGACCGCCTCACACCGCGCGGCGCTCCACGAGCAACGGCTCCTCGCCGAAGCCGATCCGGGCGCCGCCGCGGGCGCTGCCCGTACTGCCGTCCATACGATTCAGCCGGTACGCGCCCGCGCCGTCGGGCAGGGACACCTCGGCCCGCCCGTCCGTGGTCCAGTACACGGACAGCTCCGCGCCGTCCCGCTCGAAGCGGCAGGTGTACGCACTCTGCGCGAGGCCCATCCGGGCTCCGTGGCCGCAGGACACGATCCGGGCACCGTCCAGCCACCGCTGGAGCCGTGCGATGCGGCGTCCCGCCTCGGTCGGAGGGCCTCCCACCGGCTGCACGACGAGGGGCACCGTCGAGCTGCCCCAGCTGTAGAAGTACATCCGCCGGATGCCGAAGTTCCGGGCGTAGAGCCCGGCCAGGTAGAAGCGCACGGCGTAGTCGCGGGCGCGCCGGGCGCTGAGCGGCCCGGTCACGGCGACGCTTCTGTCGGGGCCCGTGTTCCACAGCGCGACATCGGACTGTTCCTCCTCGAAGAGCGTGCGCTGCACGCTCTCGGCGAGATCGATGATCTCCTCGGGGGGCCCATCGGCCTTGCGCGGCGGCATCTTCAGCGCCGCCGCATCACACACCTCGTAGGCGCCCGTACGTGCGAACTCCCGCAGCAGCCGCTCGCCGCGCTGCTGCCTGAGATCCCCGAAGGACGGGCAGACGACCGTGGCTTCCGGATCAACCCGGCGGATGATCCGGGCCGCACGCTCAACCATTTCCGCAAGGGTCCGGATGGTTCCGGCGTAGTGCAGCCGGTGGCTCGGGTAGTCCCACAGCTCGTACGCCTCGATACGGCCGCGATAGCGCGTGGCGAGCTTCTCGACGAAGCGGTCCCAGACGGCCAGGTCGTCCGGGGGCGAAGCGAGCGAGTCGCTGTATGCGGACCTGCGCCCGTCCTCGGCGGCCCACAGCGGGGTGCCCGCGATGGTGAACAGCACGGGCAGCCGCTTCCTCCCGGCCGCGTCGACCATGCGCTGCAGCGTGGTCCAGTCATAGTGGCCCGGGCGGCGCTCGATGCTGCCCCAGCGGGTGCCGCTCTCCCACAGCCGCACGGATCCCGCGCGGAATCCGGGCATGTTTCCCGTGTCGGTGTTGAGCGTCAGACCGTAGAACTCCTGGGGAATGCGGCGCGGTGACAGCGCCCAGGCCGGGCCGTCGATCCGCTGCCGGTCGTCGGGACCGCCGCCGGGCCCGCTGCGCACCGGGCTGCCGCGGCTTCCCCCACTGCTGTCGTACGAGACCGCACCGACCACGGAGACGACGACGAAGGCCAGGAACAGAGCCAGCGTCCGCAAACCGACGTACCTGTACCACGGTGTCGCGAAGCCGGTGGGCGCCGCCCCGGTCTCCTTCTCCGTCTCCCCCGGCGGCGCCGCCTCCCCGGCTGTCCCACTCTCCTCGGGAGCCTCCCCGAAGTTCGCCCGCTGCCAGGCGCTGTACAGCCCGTTCAGCTCCGCCGCACCGGCTCCGCAGGCCCTGGCCACCTGTTCCACCGCGCCGAAGCTGGGCGGCACGGTGGAGCCCTGACAGTAGCGGTGCACGGTGGACCGGCTCAGACCCGTGCGGTGTGCCAGCGCCGCATAACTCCGTCCACTGCGCCGCTTCAACTCCTCCAGCAGTTCGGCCAGTTCCGAATCCCCGGCCGCCGCGCCCATCGCTCCCCCAAGTTTCTCGTCCCGTTCGTGCGGAACAGTCGGCCGCCGTCCCACCTTGCCGCAGGACAGCAGGTCATCGCTGCCTTTTCATCTCGTTGTCCCATCTCACGGCTACTTCTTGCCACGGGTCCGGCGCGCACACCACGCTCTCGGGTGCACACACATCCGGCACAACGGGGGAACCATGCTGCGCCTGCATTTCACCGCCGGGGACCTGCCACGTACGCGAGTGGCCGACGGTCCCGATCCGCTCTGGGAGTGCGTCCTGAGCCTGCACAGGCTCCGCGAGGAACGGCCTGAATCCAATCTCTCGGGCTGGCGGGAACATGTGCTGCGGCACAGCAAGGCTCCGCTGCCGCTGCTCCTGCCGCTGGTACCCGCGCGCGGGTACTTCCCGGATTTCCTCACCCCCGCCGAGAGCGCGGAGGGATTCGAGGCGGGGCTCGACGCACTGTTGTCGACACGCCGGAGCCGTATCCGGGACCAGATGGGCCGGTTGGCGACGAGCCGCCCGCTCACCCCGTGGGCGCGTGATGTCTCGGAAGGCGGGGCAGCCACGCTCCGCAGGCTCGGGGCCGCGCTGCGCGCCTACGAGCACACGGCCATCGGCACGTGGTGGCCGCGTCTGCGCACCCAGGTCGATTCCGACCGGACCTGGCGAGCCCGGACCCAGTGCACCCACGGTACCGAGGGGATGCTCAAGACCTTCGGGCCCGTCCTGCGCTGGCGGCCGCCGGTGCTGGAGGCGGACTATCCGGTCGACAAGGAAGTCCGCCTGCGGGGCCGGGGTCTGCTGCTGATCCCGTCGTACTTCTGCCATCGGACCCCGGTCGCGCTGGCCGACTCCTCGCTGCCGCCGACCCTTGTCTACCCGGCAAGGATCCCGGAGCCGCTGTCCACGTCGCTCACCGCGCCGGGGCACGCGCGTCAGGAGACCCTCGCCCGGCTTCTCGGGCATACCCGGGCGGCCGTGCTGGAGTCCCTCGGCAGCAGCTGCACGACCAGCGAACTGGCCCGACGGGCAGGGGTTTCACTGTCCTCGGCGAGTGAGCACGCGTCCGTACTGCGCGCTGCCGGGCTGATCTCCAGCAGCCGGCAGCGCAACTGTGTGCGGCATGCGCTGACCCCCATGGGCCTGGCGCTGCTCGACGCCCCTCCCGCCGGGCGGCCCCGCTCCGTCACGGCCTGAGAGCCTGTCGGGTGACCTCTGATCGGGCGGCCACGCCCTGGCACGCACGCTACCCGATCGAAGGTCACCCGACAGGCTCTGAGGGGCGCCGGCGGCCAGGCGTTCGGCGCCCTGTCCCGCGGCCCGCACAAGCTCGGCAGGGGAACGGTCAGCAGTCCGACGGGTCGCCGCACTTGTGGGAGGAGCCCCCTGGCTGCCGCCGCGCGCCCCGGCCTCGGCGGCCCGGTCAGCCGAGAACCAGCTCCGGCTCGTACATGTCCAGCCACAGCGCGAGGTCCAGGGTGCGTTCCAGCCCGCGGCGGGACGCCGAGGTGATCCCCGGTGCGTCGTCCTCCGCCACCCGTCGCAGCCGGTCGCGGTCGATGAGGTCGAAGACCCGGTGCTCGGGGCGCGCGAGCAGGGCGCGGGCGTGTTCCCGGAGGGCGGCGGCGTACTTCGGGTCCTGGGTCGACGGGTAGGGGCTCTTGGTCCGTTCGTACACCGAGCGGGGAAGCAGATCCGCGGTGGCCTCGCGCAGCAGGCTCTTCTCCCTGCCGTCGAAGGACTTCAGGGCCCAGGGGGTGTTGTAGACGTACTCGACGAGCCGGTGGTCGCAGAACGGCACCCGGACCTCCAGGCCGACCGCCATGCTCGCGCGGTCCTTGCGGTCGAGCAGGACGCGTACGAACCGGGTCAGGTGGAGGTGGCAGATCCTGCGCATGCGGTACTCGAAGTCGCTCTCGCCGCTGAGCCGTTCGATGCCGGCCACGGCTGATGCGTAGCTGTCGTGAATGTACTTCTCCAGGCCCAGAGCCTGGTTCACGTCGTCGCGGAGCATGCCCGCGTCCTCGCCGAAGTGCTCGGCGAACCGCACCAGCCAGGGGAAGGTGTCGGCGCTGCGGGCCTCCTCGTCGAAGAACTGGAGGTAGCCGCCGAAGACCTCGTCGGCCGACTCGCCGGACAGCGCCACCGTCGAGTGCTCACGGATGGCCCGGAAGAGCAGGTAGAGCGAGGCGTCCATGTCACCAAGCCCCATGGGGATGTCCCGGGCCCGGATCATCCGGGCGCGTACGCCGGGGTCGGCGAGGGCGTCCGGGTCGAGCACGATGTCGCGGTGGAGGGTGCCCGCCCGCTCGGCCACGTCGTGCACGAAGGGGGTGTCGGGGGTGGTGCGCAGTTCGTCGGCGACGAAGTTCTCGGTCCGCCCGACGAAGTCGACGGCGAAGGTGCGGACCTTCTCGCCGGTCTCGGCGAGCTGCCGGGCGGCGAGCGAGGTGACCGCGGAGGAGTCGAGGCCGCCGGACAGCAGGATGCAGCGGGGTACGTCCGAGATCAGCTGACGGCGCACGATGTCGTCGAGCAGTGACCGTACGGTGGCGATCGAGGTGTCCCGGTCATCGGTGTGCGGACGGGTCTCCAGCCGCCAGTAGACGTGTCGGCGCAGGCCGTCCCGGTCCACGGTGACGACCGATCCCGGCTCCACCTCGTACATGCCGTCCCACACCGCGTGGCCGGGGCTCTTGACGAGGCTGAAGAGTTCCCGGAGCCCGTCGAGGGTCACCCGGGGCGGGGCCAGCGGGTTGGCGAGAATGGCCTTCGGTTCCGAGCCGAAGAGCACTCCGTCGGCCGTCGGCCAGTAGTAGAACGGCTTGACGCCCATCCGGTCGCGGATCATGACGAGCTTGTCGTGGCGGCTGTCCCAGATCGCGAAGGCGTACATGCCGTTGAGCCGTTCGGCGACGGACTCGCCCCACTCCAGATAGCCGTGCAGCACGACCTCGGTGTCCGAATCGGTGATGAAGCGGTGCCCGCGGGCGGTCAGTTCGGTGCGGAGTTCGGTGAAGTTGTAGGCCTCGCCGGAGTAGACGAGGGCGACCTCCCCCTCGGGTGTGGAGACGGTCATGGGCTGGCGTCCGCCGGGCAGGTCGATGATCGCGAGCCGACGGTGTCCGAGCCCCGCGTGCTCGACGGTCCAGGTCCCCCGGTCGTCCGGGCCCCGGCAGGCCATCGTCTCCGTCATCGCGTCCAGCGTCGCAACCTCTGCGGCGGCCCTCAGATCGCGGTCGAAGGAGACCCAGCCGACGATGCCACACATACGCGTCCTCCCAAATCGATCCCGGCCGGGACAGGGCCGTGGGCACGGTGCCGTCCCTCGGACGGCACGCCGAAGACGAAGGCCCGGCAGAACCAGTTGTATCTAGCAGCTATATGAGGAGCCTCTGCCTGCGCTTGCGTACGGTCAACCCGGTCGTTCCATCGCCGGAGCCGGGCGCCCGATGTTTTCGGCCGCCGCTTTCCCCTTCCTATACGAGGCCACCGTGCTCCGCAGCCCGCGCGGGAAGGGTCCTGGGCCGGGAGGGGAGCCCTATTCGGCCACGGGCAAAGACTTACCCAACCCGGGGTGGGCCAGTTCTCCACGCAACGGCGTCGGGCAACGCGAACGAAGTGATCGGCGCCACCTGCGGGGACAGCCCCTCAGTACGGCGGACGATCGACCGAGCGAGAGAACCCCCCGTCGAACGGAGCACGTCATCGCTCTCATCCAGCACCCCGCCGCCCCCGCCGATCCGCGAACGGGACACCTCCAGCAATCTCTCCCGCCCCGGAGCGCCCCGCACCGCGCCGCCCTGTGGGCCCCCGGCCCGGTGGCCCTCCTCGTCGGGGTCTGGGGGATCCGCCGACAGGACAGCCTGTGGGGGGACGAAGCGGTCACCTGCGCAATGGCGCATCGGAGCGTGCCGCGGCTATGGCATACCCTGGCCCATGTCGACGTCGTGCACGGGTTGTACTACCTGATCATGCGGGGCGTGTTCGGCCTCTGGGACGGCGGCCTCGTGGCGCTTCGGCTGCCCTCGGTACTGGCGGTCGCCGCAGCGGCGATCGGCATCGCGCGGCTCGGACGACGGCTCAACGGCCCCTGGACCGGGCTACTGGCGGGCCTCGTCTTCCCGCTGCTCCCGCCGGTGCAGCGGTACGCGCAGGAGGGCCGGTCCTACGCCCTGGTCTGCGCACTGATCACGTGCGGCAGTTGTCTCCTGGTGGGCAATCTGTCCCGGCCGGGTGGACGGGGCCGGGCAGGGGGTCACGTACGCGGCTGGGCGACGTACGGAGCGGTGATACTGACGGCGTGTCTGCTCCACGAGTTCGCCGTACTGATGCTCCTGGCCCACGGTGTGACCGTCTTCCGGGCGCGATCGGCCCGGCCGATGACGCGGGCGTGGACCGTCGCGGCGGGCGGCGTACTCACCGGGCTCCTGCCGCTCGCCGCCTTCAGCGCCACGCAGTCCGCACAGGTGGACTGGATCGCGGCGCCGGAGGCCGGGGACGTACTCGGCTTCGTCGCGACCGCCCTGCTGGGTGTCGCCTTCGCCCGCGTTCCCGGCCGTGTGTGCGGACCGGTCACCTTGCCCGGTCTCGCACTCCCGCTGCTGATCCTGCCCACCGTGCTGCTCATGCTCACGAGCCCGCTGCATCCGTTGTACGTGGACCGTTACGTCCTGGCCTCCGCCATGGGCTTCGCGCTCCTGACGGGATCGGTGCTCGACCGGCTCCGGCAGTCGGCACGCGACGCCGGTACCGCGCAGCGTGTGACATGTGCTGTGGCACTGCTCGCCGTGCTCGCCGCCCTCGTCCCCGTCAGCACCGCGTTACGGAAGCCGGGGAGCCGCGAGAACGACGCGATCGCAATCGCGCAGGCGGTGCAGGACATCGCCGAGCCGGCGGACGGACTGCTGTTCATGCCGTCACGCAGGCGCGTGTGGACGCTGGCCCGGCCGGACTCCTTCCGGTCCCTGTCCGACCTCGCCCTGGAACAGACCCCGGCCGCGTCCGACACACTGTTCGGCAGGGAACTGTCACCGGACCGGATCCGCAAGCGCATCCTGACGAGCACACGCCTCGTCACCGTGCGCGA
Organism: Streptomyces sp. NPDC015032; assembly: GCF_043080425.1. Taxonomy (NCBI): domain Bacteria; kingdom Bacillati; phylum Actinomycetota; class Actinomycetes; order Kitasatosporales; family Streptomycetaceae; genus Streptomyces; species Streptomyces sp. NPDC015032. The sequence continues at coordinate 34,862 of NZ_JBIBVN010000045.1, forward strand.
TCTGGAGGACCAGCCGCTGGACATGAACGCGCGCGAGGCGGTCAAACGCGCCACACTCGACGCGTACTTCGAGGAGTGCGCGAACCGCACGGTCACGCAGGCGCGCATCACGGTGTACGCCAGACCCGGCCACTGCCGAGCCGGGCCGCCCGGACCGGCCCGGGCGACGGGGGCGGGGTGACAGAGGCCCAAGCGGACGAGCCCAGGAGCTGCCGTCCTGCGGCCGCCGTCCCTAAGAGCTCACCCGGCCGACCGGCATCTCGGCCGTGATCGCCCACCGCTCGTGGTCGCGCCAGGCTCCGTCGATGAAGAGGAAGTCCGGCGAGAACCCTTCGAGACGGAATCCGGCCCGCCGGACGAGGGCGAGCGAACCCTCGTTGCCGGGCTGGATGTTGGCTTCGAGCCGGTGCAAACCGAGCGGCCCAAAGGCATACCGCAGGACGAGTGCCAGCCCTTCGCTCATCAGACCGCGTCCCCTCGCGTGGGCAAAGGCCCCGTATCCGAGCGCGCCGCAGCGAAACCCGCCCCGGACGATGTTGTGGATGTTGATGAACCCCGCGATCGGGCCACCGGCCCCGCTCTCGGCGGCCTTCCCGGCCCGGTCGCGGTCGCGTTCGCAGACCAGGAACCCCGCCTTCGTCGGATCGTCGATCAGCCGTCCCGCGTAGACGGCGTACGCGCGGGGGTCCCCGGGCGGGAAGAGCCAGGGACTGTGCACGCCCCGGCTCTCCCTTGCCCGGGTGGTGAACTCTTCGGCGTCCGCCGGAGTGTAGGCGCGGATCGCCACACGGCGTCCCTCGGCCAGATAGTCGACTGCAGACATCCGGCCAGCCTAAGGGCTGTCCCGTAATCCCTGGTGGGTCAGCGCGCGGCGTCAAATACGGTGCATCGCAAGGCGGAGGAACATCCGCATACTGGATGTATTCGGATGTTCCGACAACGCGGCGAGGTGCCGTAGCTGTCGTCGTGCGCCCGCCAGGGATTGCGGGACAGCCCTTAGGGCTCTCATTCGGATCACGCCGGGCTCGCGGGGCCGGCACGGCGCCTCACCGCGTTGCCGTCGTTCCTGTGTCGGTGCGGCAGGCCGTCCGGGCCTGCCGGTCCGGTCCGGTGGCCGGTCGGCACCGGAGCTCCCGGAAGCAGTCGGGGACTGCGGTTCATGACGCGGCCGGGGACAGGGGCACCCGGGCCACCGCGACCTCACCGGTCGACGGATCGCCGTGGTTTCGGGTCCAGCACCCGGACGGCCCGCACGAGAAGGATGCTCAGCTTCTTCGCGACTCGGCCGGTTCAGACCAGTGCGGGCCCCTCGATCGTGAGCGTGGCGGGGCCGCCGTCGGCCGGCGCGTCCAGCACGGCGGGTACGCCGAGCGGAATCGTCAGCGCCGTCGGTCCGTGCCCGAAGCCCAGTTCCTCGACGACGGGTACGCCCAGCGGGCCGAGCCGGTCGGCGAGGACCGCCCGCACCTTCTCGTACGGGCCGCAGTCGGCCCAGGAACCGCAGGCCACCCCGGCTGTCCCGTCGAGCGCACCGGCCCTGAGCAGTTGGGTGAGGATGCGGTCGATGCTGTACGGGTCCTCGGTGGTGTCCTCGATCACCAGCAGCCCGCCCCGGGCCGGTCTCCGGGCGTGCGGGGTACCGAGGTCGGCGGCGAGCAGGCTCACGCAGCCGCCGTAGGTGATGCCCCGGGCACTGCCGGGGACCAGCACCCGCGCCGAGGGCAGGCCGAGGCTCCGCACCGTCTCGGGCTCGAACAGGGTGGCCCGCAGGGACTCCTGGGTGTCCGGGTCCTTGAGGAAGGTCTCGGTGCCCACCATCGGGCCGTGCAGCGTCGCGAGCCCCATGCGCAGGGCGAATGCCTCGTGGAGCACGGTGATGTCGCTGTAGCCGACGAACACCTTGGGGCCGGCCGCGCGCATCGCCGCCCAGTCGACCAGGTCGACCATGCGGTGCGCGCCGTACCCGCCACGTGCGCAGATCACCGCGTCGACGGACGGATCGCACCAGGCCTCCTGGAGATCCCGGGCGCGCGCCTCGTCCGTACCGGCGAGGTAGTCCAACTCCGGGTGGACGTCGCGTACATGGGGTGCCTCGACGGGTTCGAGGCCCCAGCTGCGCAGTACGTCGAGGCCCGCGTCCAGGCGGTCGGCGGGCACGGGCCCGCTCGGTGACACCACGGCGATCCTGGCACCGGGACGCAGCCGGGCGGGGCGGGTCAGGGGGGCGAGGGTCATCGCTTCAGCTCCAGCCTCGGCACGTCGGGACAGTCGATGCCGAACGTCTGGCCGTACAGCGAGAGTTCGGCCTCCAGGGCGCTGATCATCGTATCGGCGCGCCGGAACCCGTGCCCCTCCCCCTCGAAGGTCAGATAGGCGTGCGGGATGCCGCGGCCCTCCACCTCGGCCAGGAACCGCTCGCACTGGACGGGCGGGCAGATCGGATCGTCCAGCCCCTGGAGCAGGAGGAAGGGCGTGGTCAGCCGGTCTGTCCGGCTGACCGGCGACCGTTCCCGGTAGCGTTCCGGGACTTCGGCGAGCGGGCCCACCAGGGACTCCAGGTACTGGGACTCGAAGTCATGGGTCTCGTCCGTGCCCCAGCCGGTGAGATCGAGGATGGGATAGATGATCGTGCCGCAGGCGTAGACATCGGTGCCGGTCAGCGAGGCCGCGGTGGTCCAGCCGCCGGCGCTGCCGCCCCGGATGGCGAGCCGCTGCCGGTCCGCCGTGCCCTCGGCGGCCAGCGCCTCGGCGACGGCCGCGCAGTCCTCGACGTCGACGACGCCCCACTGTTCGCGCAGCCGGTTGCGGTAGCTCCTGCCGTAGCCGGTGGAGCCGCCGTAGTTCACCTCCGCGACACCGATGCCGCGCGAGGTGAAGTAGGCGATCTCCAGGTCGAGTACGAGTGCGGCGTGGCCGGTCGGGCCGCCGTGCGCCCAGACCACGTAGGGCGGCAGTTCACCGTCGGGGCCGGTCCGGGCGGGGTTCCGGGGCGGGTAGATGTGAGCGTGGACCTCCCGGCCGTCGGGCCCGGTGAAGGTGCGCTCCTCGGGCCGCGGATAGTACGCGGGGTCGACCGCGTCCTCGTGCGGGGTGCCGATGACCCGGGTCCGGCCGGTCGCGGTGTCCAGCTCGATGACCTCGTACGCGCTGTACGGGCTCGCGGCGATGCCGTAGACCCGGCTGCCGTGGACGTCCAGCGACTCGGCCCATTCGGTCCAGGGCCCGGCTGCGTCGACGAGTTCACCGGTCGCCGGGTCGAGGATGCCGAGCGTGGTGGTGCCCTTGCCGTGGACGGTGGCGATCAGACCGTTCTCCAGCGGCCGGAACCAGCTGAGGCCGATCTTCCAGAGCGGTCCGGCGAACTCCTCCTCCCGGGGGCGGAGCGCGACCGCGCCCCGGTGCGGGTCGGCACGGTACAGGTTCCACCAGCCGCTGCGGTCGCCGGCGAAGAGAAGCTGTCCGTCGGCGTCCCATTCGATCTGCGGGACGGATTCCTCGGGGCCGCCGCCGAAGCTCCGGGCGTGCTGGAACGTACCGTCCTCGGTGACATCGGCGAGCATCACCTCGGTGCCGTCCCACGGCATGCGCGGATGGTCCCACGCGATCCAGGCCGCCCGCCGTCCGTCGGGCGAGAGCTTGGGCCCGGTGACGAATCGGTGGCTGCCGTCGGTGAGTTCACGGACCGCGGAGCGGTCCTCGGCCGCCGAGCCGTCCAGCGGGACGGCGGCGATCACCCGGCGCAGGTCGGTGGGTGACTCGCCGGTGAACTCCTCCAGCACGCACCACACTTCGCCCCGTTCGAGGTGGATCCGCGGGTCGACCCAGCGCAGCCCGCCGCCGACCGGCGAGACCGGGGTGAGCGGCCGGGGTTCGCCGGACCCGTCGGGAGCGTGGGCGTACAGCCGCTGGTCGGCGAAGTCGACGAAGACGACGAGCGGTCCGCCCTCGGTGCGTGCGGCCCCGGCCCAGGGCTGTCCGCCGTACTCGATGACCCGGCTCCGCACGTTCCACGGAGCGGGCAGCACCTCGGTGCTGGTCCCGTCCGCCCGGTGGCGGACCAGAGCGCGGCGGCCCGCCTCGGCCGGGCGCGGCTCCGTCCACCACACCTCGTCGCCGACGACGCCGACGTACTCCGGCCGGCCGTCGTGCGAGGCGGCCAGCCGCGCGCCGACCGGCGACGGCCACGTTCCGTAGGCCCCTGTGGGCGCCATGTTCGATTCCCCCCGTACGGGTCAGGCCGTGCGCAGATAGTGATCGAGGACGCGGACGCCGAAGTGCAGTGCCTCGACGGGGACGCGTTCGTCGACGCCGTGGAACAGCGCCTGGTAGTCGAAGCCGACGGGCAGCTTCAGCGGCGAGAAGCCGTATCCGGTGATACCGAGCCGGGAGAACTGCTTGGCGTCCGTGCCGCCCGACATGCAGTACGGCACGACATGGCCGTCCGGGTCGAAGCGCTCGACGGCGGCGCGCAGCTTCGCGAAGGTCGGCGAGTCGACCGGAGCCTGCAACGGGACCTCGCGGTGGTGGAATTCCCAGTCGACATCGGGTCCGGTCAGCCGGTCCAGCGTGGCATGGAACTCGTCCTCGCCGCCGGGGACCATCCGGCCGTCGACGAAGGCGGTGGCGTGCCCCGGGATCACATTGACCTTGTACCCGGCCTCCAGCATGGTCGGGTTGGAGCTGTTGCGCACGGTCGGTTCGACCAGTGCGGCAGCCGGTCCGAGCTTGCCGAGCAGCTCGTCCACGTCGAAGCCGGGGGCGTCGAGGTCGGCGCGGATGCCGTGGAGCGCGGCGATCTCGGTGAGCGCGGCGCGGACCGTAGGAGTGAGCCGGACCGGCCATTCGTGCCCGCCGATCCGGGCGACGGCCGCGGCGAGTGCGCTGACCGCGTTGGCCTTGTTGACCTTGGAGCCGTGCCCGGCCTTTCCGTGCGCGGTGAGCTTCAGCCAGGCGGTGCCCCGCTCGCCCGCGGCTATTGGGTAGAGCGGCATCGCCGGTCCGGCGTGGAAGGTGAAGGCGCCGGACTCACTGATGCCCTCCGTACATCCTTCGAAGAGCGCGGCGTGCCGATCCGCGAGGAAGCCGGAGCCGTCCTCGGCACTGGCCTCCTCGTCCGCGGTGTACGCGATCACGATGTCGCGGCGGGGCCGGACACCGGCCCGCGCCCAGGCCCGGACGACGGCCAGGACCATCGCGTCCATGTTCTTCATGTCGATGGCGCCGCGCCCCCAGACGACGCCGTCGCGGATCTCCCCGGAGAAGGGGTGCACGGTCCAGTCGCCGGCCTCGGCCGGGACGACGTCGAGATGGCCGTGCACGAGCAGGGCGTCGGCGGACGGGTCGGTGCCCGGGATCCGTGCCACCACGTTGGTGCGTCCCGGGGTGCGCTCCAGCAGGGTGGGTTCCAGGCCGGCTGCGGACAGCCGCTCAGCGACGTACTCGGCGGCCGGGCGTTCCCGGCAGTCGCCGCCGCCGCGGTTGGTGGTGTCGATCCGGATCAGTTCGGAGGTGAACGTCACCGATTCGTCGAGTGCCTGCCGGTCGACGCCCTCCCGGGGGCCGGTCGCCTCAGCCATACTGCTCCTCCACGGCGGACGACACGATCGTCGTCACCGCCTTGAACGTGCGGATGCCTTCGTACATCGTCGGGCTGGTGTAGGCGACGCGCCGCTCGCCGCTGGGTGCCACGCCGGGGACGACCGTGGCCGCCTGGGCCAGGTGCTCGGCGTCGAACTCCAGCTCGACGGTGAACGGGCCGCCCTTCACCGGGGTGTGCCGCACGGCGAGCGCGGTCGCCTCCTTGGCCGCGGCACGGATGTCGGCGGCGGTACGGGCCGGGGTGCGGCACACCGCCGCGTACCGCGAGACGTAGTCCTTCACGGCGACCTTGCGGGCCTCCGGGGCGTAGCCGTCCGCGTCCACGCAGGTCAGGTCGTCGCCGGTGACGAGGACGACGGGTACGCCGTACTCGGCCACGACATGCGCGTTGAGCAGCCCCTCGCCGGCCCGGGCGCCGTTGAGCCAGACCCCGGTGAGGGAGTTCGCCAGGTAGGTGTGGGCGAGGACCCCCTCCGCACCGGCGCCCGTGTGGTAGCCGACGAAGGCGATGGCATCGACGTCACCGTGCTGGATGCCCTCGACCATGGAGAGGGACTTGTGCCTCCCGGTGAGCATCTGGACCCGGTCGTCGAGCCGCTCCAGCAGGAGGTTGCGCATGGACCAGTGCGCCTCGTTGACGAGCACCTCGTCGGCACCGCCGTCGTAGAAGCCGAGCGCTGCCGCGTTCACGTCGGAGGTGAACAGGGCACGGCACCGCTCCCACTGGGGCGTGCCCGGCAGCACATCGGCCGGCCAGGTCACACCGGTGGCACCTTCCATGTCCGCGCTGATCAGGATCTTCATGATGAGTCCGTCTTCTTACAGGTCAGGGGTATCCGGGCGGTCATGACACCAGTTGCCGGCCTGAGTTCCTGAAGGCCAATCAGCAGGCGCCCAACTCGGCGCCCCCATACAAGCATCTTTGCCTGCCGGCCGTCTCCCCTTCCTCCGTCGCCCGGGGCCGAAACACTCCTGTCCCACAGGTTTGACTGCTCACGGTCGTCGCCATACCCGGCGATCGGGAACGCGATCCTGGAAGGCCTCGCTCCGTCCCGCCCCCGCGCCATGCCCTGGGCCCGGACATCGCGAGACGGCTCAGAGCCTGTCGGGCCCGTACACGAGAGCCAAAGAATCCGATGGCGGCTCTCGTTGCAGCGGAGCCCGTGCCGGTGAACCGCCCGCCGCCCGCTCGCACGGGGTCGGCCGGCTCGCCGGAAAACAGTTGTGTCGAACCTCTTGCCGGGTCGAACCGGTCTCCCTAATCTGAACCTTCAAATCCCTGGAAGCACACACAACAAGCTCCGTTAGGGCAGATTTTTGAACGATCAAATCAGTCGCCCATCCGAAGCCGTCACCCCCGTGGCGCCCGGCCCGGCCCTCGCCCGCGGTCCGAGGGCGGGCTACCTCGACTACGCCAGGGTCGGCCCGCTCTCCCGCCCGGCCGCCGCCGCGCTCGCCGCCACGGCCGCGCTCGCCGCCCGCGTCGACCCCGCCGATCTCGACCGGCTGTTCGCCCTCAGCGACGCCGCCCGGACCTCGGCGGCCCGGCTGCTCGATGCCCGTCCACACGAGATCGCCCTCGCCCCGTCCACCAGCAACGGCCTGTTCACCGTGGCCGCCGCACTCCACGGCCCCGGCACCGTCCTGGTGCCCCGCGGCGAGTTCCCCGCCAACCTCTATCCCTGGCTCCGCTTCGCCGGCCGCGGCGGCCCCGCAGTCCGCCTCATCGACCCGGCCGGGCAGCGGCACATCACCCCCGACCTCCTGCGCCGCCACCTCACTCCCGACGTCACCGCCCTCACCGTCAGCGCCGTCGACTCGCTCACCGGCCACCTGGCACCACTCGCCGCTCTCAAGGAGGTCCTCGGACCCGGCCGGCTGCTGATCGTCGACGCCATCCAGGGCCTGGGCGCCGTCGCACTCGAAGCGGACGCCGCCGACATCCTCGTCAGCGGCGGCCAGAAGTGGCTACGGGCCGGCTGGGGAGCCGCACTGCTCCTGATCCGCGACCGGTGCGCCGAACATCTGACTCCCGGGCTGGGCGGATGGGCCGGCGTCGCGGAGCCCTTCGCGCCTCGGCATCCGGCCCCGCCGCTGCCCGGGGCCGCCGCCCACCTCGCCACCAACCCGGATTTCCCGGCCGCCGCGGCCATCGGCGCAGCCATCGACGACCTGATCGACCAGGGCGGCCCGGCTGCCGTCGGCGCCCGTATCCGCGCCACCCTCGCCGACCTGCTCGACCGCGCACGGCGGGCCGGCGCCGACATCCTGCTGGACGGACTCGGCCCCCACGAGCGCGCCGGCATCGGCACCTTCCGCCTGCCCGGCCACGACCCCGCCACCGTCCACCGCACCCTCGAAGCGGCCGGCCTGATCACCACCCGCCGCGACGAGTGGATCCGGCTGTCTCCCCACGCGTCCACCCCGGGCGCCGCGGCGGACCTGCTCGCCGAGGCACTGCACACCCTCGCTCACCGCACAACCCACTATCCCCAGGAGCCGACATGTCCCATCAACTGAGCCGCCGCCGACTGCTCCAGCTCGCCACCGCCTCCGCCGCCGGGCTCGGCCTGGCCGCCTGCAACAGCAGCGGTTCGGGCGGCGCCGCCGGCGCCGACGGCGACAGCGGCCGGATCACCGTGTGGAGCTGGACCACCGCGGCCGAAGCCCTGCGCAGCATCGTCCCCTCCTTCGAGCGGGACAACCCCGGCATCAAGGTCGACATCCAGGACGTCGGCGAGCCGGCCATCTGGGACAAGATCACTGTCGGCCTCGCCTCCAGCGGCAAGGGCCTCGCCGATGTCCTGCACATCGGTGTCGACTACCTGCCCGGCTACCTGGAGAAGTTCCCCGACGGCCTCGCCGACCTGTCCAGACTAGGGGCCGACCGGTACAGCAGCGACTTCACCCAGGGGCTGTGGCCGACCGTCATAGGCAAGGACAAGGCCGCTCACGCCCTGCCGTGGGAGGTCAACCCCCTCGGGCTGTTCTACCGGCAGGACTACTTCGACAAGGCCGGTGTCGACCCCGCCGGCATCAGCAGCTGGGACGACCTGATCGCCGCCGGACCGAAGATCCGCACCGCCACCGGCGCCCGGCTGCTGGGGCTCGACAAGCCCGGCACCACCCCGGACATGGACTTCTTCCAGAACCTGATGCAACTCCAGGGCGCCTTCTACTTCGACCAGGAAGGCAAGATCACGCTCGCCTCCCCGGCAGCCGTCCAGGCCCTCACCCTTATCAAGCGGCTCAATGACGACGGCCTGCTCGCCGACACCGCGGGCCAGGGCACCATGAAGCGCCTGCTCGGCCAGGGGAAGCTCGCCACCTCCCCGGACCCCGCCTGGGCCGTCGAGTACCTGGCCACCAAGTTCCCCGACCAGAAGGGGAAATGGCGCGTCATGCAGCCTCCCGCCGCCGTTCCCGAGGGCAGTCGCAGCGTCATCGTCAACTCCACCTACCTGGCCGTCTCCGCGTCGAGCAAGCGCCGCCGGGCCGCCTGGCGCTTCATCGAGTACGCGCTCACCAAGCCCGCCGAGATCAACCGGATGTTCACCTCCGGTGGCGTCTTCCCCGCTCTCAGCGCGGCGTACGACGACCCGAGGTTCAACGCGTCCCACCCCTTCTACGGCGGCCAGAAGGTGCTGAAGTCCTTCGTCGACTCGCTCAGTTCCGGATCCGAAGCCACCAACTTCACCGGCGACTACACCCGTGCTCTCAAGCTCGCCAGCGACGCCCAGAGCCAGGTGCTGGTCAAGGGAGCCGATCCGGCCAGTGCCCTCAGCGACGCCGCCGAACGGCTCGCCCAGCAGACCGGTCGGCAGCAGGCGGCCTGACCACCATGTCCCTCGCCCCGTCCGAACGCGCTCCCGCCACCCCGACCGGCCGCAGCACCCCGACGCGCACCGGTCGCGCCCGCCCGCGCCGTCGCCAGTTGCTGACCCGCGGCTCCGCCCCCTACCTGCTGATCATGCCCGCCGTCCTGGGCTTCGCGATCTTCAAGGCGTATCCGATCGTCTCCTCGCTCTGGATCAGCCTCACCACCGGCAACGGAGACGACCGCCACTTCACCGGACTCGCCAACTACCAGCGCCTGCTGGACGACCCGCTGTTCTGGACCGCGCTGAAGAACACCGCGCTGATCCTGGTCGTCCAGGTGCCGCTGATGCTCGGCCTCGCCCTGCTCGTCGCCCTCGGCCTCAACTCCACCAAGGTCTGGCTGCGCCCGCTCTGGCGACTCGGCGTCTTCGTCCCCTCGCTGACCGGCCTGGTGGCCGCCGGCGTGATGTTCTCCGTGATCCTCAACCGCGACGCCGGACTGCTGAACTGGGTCCTCTCCTTGTTCGGCATCGACCGGGTGAACTGGCTCGGCAGCCCCTTCTGGGCCCGTGTGGGCGTCGTCCTCGTCATCACCTGGCACTACACCGGCTACAACGCGGTGATGTACCTCGCCGGCCTGCAGGGCATTCCCAAGGAGTTGTACGAGGCCGCGATGGTCGACGGCGCGGGGCCGATCCGCCGCTTCGTCTCCATCACCCTTCCCCAGCTGCGGCCGATCCTGCTCCTCACCGTGGTGCTCTCCACCATCGGCACCTTGCAACTCTTCGACGAGCCGTACGTCCTCACCGGCGGCGGCCCCGACAACGCCACCTTGACGGTAACCATGTACCTCTACAACAACGGCTTCAAGTACTTCGACTTCGGCTACGCCTCGGCCCTCGCCTACGCGCTCGCGCTGATCGTGTCCGTGCTCGGCATCCTGCAGGTCCGCCTGATGGGAGAGCGCCGGTGAAGCCCCGCGGCCCCCTGCTCACCCTGCTGCTCGCGGGCGCCTTCGCACTCTGCGTCGGCCCGTTCTACTGGCTCGCCATCGCCGCGACCCAGGACGACAAGGACGTGTTTTCCTGGCCGCCGAAACTGCTGCCCGGCGGCCACCTCATGGAGAACCTCCACGGGCTCCAGGAGTCGATCGGGCTCACCCGAGTCCTGCTCAACACCCTGCTGGTGGCGAGCGTCCAGACGATCGGCGCCGTCGTCGTCTCGGTCCTGGCCGGATACGCTTTCGCCAAGTTCGAGTTCCGCGGGCGCAACCTGTTCTTCGTCCTGCTGCTCAGCACCCTGGTCATCCCGGACGCGGTGATGCTGATCCCGATCTTCCAGATGATGATGGAACTGGGCCTGATCGACTCCTACCAGTCCGTCATCCTGCCCGGTCTGGTCACCCCGTTCGGCATCTTCCTGATGCGGCAGGCACTGCGCTCCATGCCCGACGAACTCCTGGACGCGGCCCGCGTCGACGGCGCCGGCGAACTGCGGGTGCTGTGGCGGATCGTCATCCCGGTCAACCGGCCGGTCATCGCCGCGCTCGCACTGTTCGTCTTCCTCGGCGGCTGGAACCAGTTCGTCTGGCCGCTGATCGCGCTGCGCAGCCCCGAGATGCACACGCTGCCCGTGGCCACCGCCACCCTGCAGGGGCTGTCGACCACCAACTACGCGCAGGTCCTGCTCGCCGCCGCCATCGCCGCCGTCCCCGTGATGGCCCTCTTCCTCGTCCTGCAACGCCAGTTCATCTCCGGCCTGCTGGCCGGGGCCACCAAGGAGTGATCACCGTGACCACCGAACCGCGCCCCGCCGACGAGCTCACCGAGAGCCCGCAGGCGCTCACCGAGCCGGACACCGCCCCGCAGCAGCCCGTCCCGGCCTGGCGCCCGAACACGCCGGCCGCGGCCACCCCCGGCACCGGCGTCCACCGGCAGCTCGCCACCGGCCTGCGCCACTCCGCCGGCGCCCCGCTCACCGTCCACCTCACCGGGCTCGGCTGCGACCGGCTGGAGACCGCCGTCACCCCGGTCGGTGACGGCGTGGCCCTGATCGAGGTCACGGCGTCGGCCGCGTCCACCGTCCGCGCCGAATGGCGGGTCCCCTGCGTCGGGGCCACCGCCTACTGGACGCCGGACACCAACGCCTCCCGCTGGCTGCCGCCGTCCTGGATCGCCCCCCGGACCGTCTCGCTCGCCCTGGGCGCCCCCGTCGCCAGTCTGGTGGGTGCCGACGACCGCGCTCTGTGCACCGCCGCCGCCGGCGAGACCTCCGCACCCGTACGCGTCGGCGCCGGCGTGGTGGAGGAGAGCGGCGAGTTCGCCTTTGCCGTCGAACAGGACCTCACCCCGGACGGGCCGCCGCTGCGGCTGCGGATCGACCTCAGCGGCCGCCACTTCGCCGCCACCCTGCAGGCCGTCACCGCCTGGTGGGCCGAGGGCCTGCACCACCCCGGCACCGCCCCCGCCGCCCGGATGCCCGCCTACTCCACCTGGTACAGCCTCCACCAGAACGTCGACACCGCCGCCGTCGAACGCCAGGCCGCCCTCGCCGTGGCCGTCGGCTGCGAGAGCATCATCGTCGACGACGGCTGGCAGACCACCGACCGCGCCCGCGGCTACGGCCACTGCGGCGACTGGGAGCCCAACCCGGCGGCCTTCCCCGACCCCGCGGCCCACGTCGCCGAGGTCCACCGGCTCGGCCTCGCCTACCTCCTGTGGTACGCACTGCCGTTCATCGGCCGGCACAACGACGCCTGGGACCGCTTCAAGGACATGATCCTGCGCGAGGAACCCCACCTGGACGCGGCCGTACTCGACCCCCGCCACCCCGAGGTCCGCGCCTACCTGGTCGAAAAGGTCTCCCGCGCCGTCGAACAGTGGGACATGGACGGTCTGAAGCTCGACTTCATCGACCGCTTCGCCGTCACCGACCCCCCGCCCGCCCCGGCCGGCGCCGACCACACCGCCGTCCACGAGGGCGTGCTCCAACTGCTCGCCGATCTCGACGCCCGTCTGCGCCGCACCCGGCCGGACGTGATCGTCGAGCACCGCCAGCCGTACGTCAGCCCCGGGCTGTGGCCGTACGCCACCATGATCCGCGCCACCGACTGCCCGCTCAGCCCCGCCGAGAACCGCCAGCGCACCGTCGACTGCCGGCTCACCGCGGGCCCGCTCGCCGTCCACGCCGACATGATCATGTGGAACTCCGCCGAGACGCCCGAGGCCATCGCCGTCCACCTCGTCAACGCCCTGTTCTCGGTGCCGCAGATCTCCGTCGACCTCGCCGCCCAGAGCCCCGGCCAGCTCGCCACCCTGCGCTTCTGGCTCGGCGTCTTCCGCGAGTATGCCGATGTCCTCCAACTCGGCGTCCTGGAACCCGTGCGACCGGACCTCGGCTACCCCCTGGTCCGCGCCCGCGACCACCACACCACTGTGGTCGCACGCTACGCGCCGCTGCCCGTCGCCCTCCCGGACCGGGACGCCGCGGACGGCCCGCAGACCCTGCTCGTCGCCAACGCGGACGGCGACCCCGTGGTGCTCCTGACCGCCGGCCGGCCGGAACAGGCCCGCGCGCGCGTCCAGGACTGCCGTGGTGAGATCCTGTCCGAGACCGTGCTCGACCTCGTCGCCGGGGTGAACTCGGTGACCGTGCCGACCGGTGGCCTGCTCACGCTGACCCGAGAGCACTGACACCCGGCGGCTGGGGGCGGTCACCCGCCGCCCCCAGCCCACCGACCACCGCCCACAGAGGAACGATGACCGCTCGACAGGTGACCATCGAGGACGTCGCACGCGCGGCCGGAGTCTCCCGCCAGACCGTTTCGAACGCCCTCAACGCACCCCACCGGCTGCGCGCCACCACCCTCGCCCGGGTCACTGCCGCCATCGACGAACTCGGTTACCAGCCCGACCAGTCCGCCCGCAGCCTGCGCACCGGCACCCGCAAGGTCATCGGCTATCCCGCCCCCGCCGACAACCCCGCCGACCCCAACCCCCTGATGGGCGGATTCCTCCAGGCGCTGGTGACCGCCGCCGACGCCGTCGGCCACCGCATCCTGGTGTTCCGCTCCGACCCCCAGCAGGGCGCCGGAGCGGTCGCCAAGTCCTTCAGCGGCCTGATCGCGGCCCGCCAGGTCGACGGGTTCGTCCTCTCCGACGTCGTCCACGACGACCCCCGCGTCGACGTGCTCACCGAGGCCGGCTTCCCGTTCGCCGCCTTCGGCCGCATCGCCCCCGGCCGCCCGCAGAACTGGGTGGACATCGACTCCACCGCCGCCACCGCCGCCCTCGTCGGGCTCCTGCTCGACCAGGGCCACCGCCGGATCTGCTACCTCAACTCCGCCGCGTCCCTGCCCTGGCTCGCCGACCGCAGGGCCGGCTTCCTGCAGGCCGCGGCCGCCGCCCCCGACGGTGCCTTCGAGGTCGGCGTCCCCGACGACGACCCGGCCGCGCTGTCCCACGCCGTCCAGCGCCTGCTCACCGGCCCCGACCGCCCGACCGCCCTGGTCTGCGCAAGCGACTGGCTCGCCCTGACCGCCTACCAGGCGGTCCGCGCCGCAGGCCTCACCGTCGGCAGCGACGTCGCCGTCACCGGCTTCAACGACATCCCGCTCTGCACGCTCCTCCAGCCCGGCCTCACCAGCGCGCGCCTGCCCCTGGCCGCCATCGCCCACGTCCTCGTCGACCGGCTGATCACCGCCGTCGAGGACCCCGCCACCGCCCCGGCGAGCGGGCTGCTGCTTCCGGCGGAACCGGTCGTGCGCGCCAGCACGCCGGGGCGGTAGCGGCCGCCGCCGGAAGCACCGTCCGCCCTGCCGGCCTGGGTGCTCGAACCGGGCATCGGTGCTGGATGCGGAGATCGGCCCGCTGATCGAGCAGGCCGCCCCCAGTCGCCGGAGGGGTCCGGCGTCGGTCCCGAGACCGCCGGTCCACTGCCGGCCGCCGACGGGGACAACCCGGAACAGATGCGGTCCGAGGGCGCGTTCGCGCACCTGCGACCCACACCCCGAACAGGCACATTCCCGGCATCCCACGCCCCGGCGGCGGGCAGACCCCTTACGACCTCGCCCACGATTGTCAGCGGCGTCGCGGCGTCTGGGACCTCCACCTCCGGCGTTGTCGTCAGTCGCCGACGCTCCTTCCCCAAGCTCTCAGCTGCGTTCGAGCAGGGGAGACCCCATCCGACTCCCTCCTCCGCCTTGGATTCGAAGGCCCCAGACGCCGCTCCTTCTCCCACTGCCAATCGTGGGCGAGGTCGTTGGCGTCGCCTTGACAGTCCTCCACCACCAAGACCATGATTCCATTAATTGACTAATGGAATTGAGGCGAAGTGCATGGCAGACGCATTCACTCCGGGCGGCACATCCGGTGCCTGGGCGCTGGAGGCGCGCGGCCTGGGTAAGCGCTACCGCCGCGGCTGGGCGCTGCGGGACTGCTCGTTCCGGCTGCCGGCCGGGCGGATCTGCGGGCTCGTCGGCCCCAACGGGGCCGGGAAGAGCACCCTGCTGGGACTCGCGACCCGGCGGGTGCAGCCGACGGACGGCGAGCTCCGTCTCTTCGGCGTGCCGGTGGACGATCCCGCGACCATGCCGCGATTCGCGTTCCTGGGGCAGGACAAGCCGTTGTTCAAGCGGTTCACCGTGGCGGAGACGCTGCGCCTGGGCAGCGAGCTCAACCCGGCCTGGGACATGGCCGCGGCGGAGCGGATCGTACGGGCGGGCCAGGTGCCCATGAACGCCCGTGTCGGCACGCTCTCCGGTGGTCAGCGCACCCGCGTCGCGTTCGCACTCGCCTTCGGCAAGCGGCCCGACCTGCTGCTGCTCGACGAGCCGATGTCCGACCTCGACCCGCTGGCCCGCCACGACATGAGCACCCTCCTGATGGCGGAGGCCGTGGAGCGCGGCACGACCGTGGTGATGTCCTCGCACATGCTGTCCGAGCTGGAGGACATGTGCGACTACCTGCTGGTGCTCGCGGGCGGCAGGATCCGGATGGCGGGCGACGCGGACGCGCTCGTCCCGGCCCACGCGCTGGTGACGGGGCTCGTCACGGACGGGAACCCGGCCGATCTGCTGGCCCCCCACACGGTGATCGAAATCCGCGTCCAGGGCAGGCAGTTCCACGCGCTGGTGCGGACGAACGGCCCGCTGCAGGCCGACTGGGTCGTCGCCGAACCCAGCCTGGAGGAAGTCCTGCTGGCGCATCTCCGCTCACCCGACGTACCCGCCTTGTACACACCCGGTGCCCGCATCGAGGCCGAAGGGATCCACAGCTCATGAGCGCCGCCCCGACCGACACCTCCCGAACCGGCCGGACGCCGGGGCCTCACCTGCTGCGCGGGCTGAACTGGCTCGTGGTACGCCAGCACCGGGCCGCACTGCTCTCCCTGCTGGCCTTGATGGTCCTCGGCTCGATCTGGCTCGTCCTCCAGCGCGGCGAGATGGCCCAGAAGCTCGAAGCGGCCGGCTGGCCGGACAAGGAGCTGGCGCAGCCGACGTTCGACTCGACGGGGCTCGGCCTCACCCTCACCGCCCTGAGCTCCCTGCCCCTGGTCCTCGCCGTCTTCCTCGGCGCCCCGCTGATCGCGGGCGACCAGGAGCACGGCACCGCACAGCTGATCACCACCCAGTCCGTGTCCCGCCGCCGCTGGCTGACGGCGAAGCTCGCCTGGTGCTACGGGGCGGTGGTCGTGTCCAGCGCGGTGCTGTCGGCGTTCTTCACCTGGTGGTGGAAGCCCTACCGTTCGGTGTTCCCCAGCCGGTGGTCGGATGGGCCGATCTTCGACAGCACCGGTCCGGTACTCCCCGCGCTGTGCCTCTTCCTGACCGCCGCCGGCATCACCATCGGCCTGCTGCTGCGCCGAGTCATCGCGTCCATGGCGATCACGTTCCTCTTCGCCGCGTTCATCGAGGTCGTCTGGGGCGAGCTGCGCGTACACCTCGCGCCGACGCGCACGCTCGCCTACCCACTCGATGCCGACATGCCCGCCCAGCTGAACGAGTTGCACGAGGTGGACCGCTGGATCGGCTCCGCCGACGGACATCTCTACGGCTGGGGGCTGTGCAGCAAGACCACCGAGGCAGCCTCGGACGCCTGCATCAAGGAGCACGGCATCGTCAACAACGTCTACGAGTACCTCGGTTTCGACCAGATGCAGTCCATGCAGTGGATGGGAGCGGGCATCCTGCTCGTGGCCGGCGCCGTACTCACCGCGTTCGCCCTGTGGCGGGTCTCCCGGAGCCCCCTCTAGGACCTGCCCCCACGGGCACATATCGTTTCGGCAGTCCAACGGGAGGTGAAGACGGTGGTCGTGTTCCGCATCGACAGACGGAGCGGAGTGGCAACGTACCTCCAGATCGTGCGACAGGTCGAACAGGCGCTGCGCATGGGCGCACTGGAGGAGGGCGACCGGCTGCCCACGGCGGCACAGGTCGCGGCGGAGACCAAGGTCAACCCGAACACGACCCTCAAGGCGTACCGCGAGCTGGAGCGCGCGGGTCTCGCCGAGGTACGGCAGGGGGCGGGCACCTTCATCACCCGCTCCCTCGCCACGGCCCAGGAGGGCCCCGACACCCCGTTGCGTGCCTCGCTCGCCGAGTGGCTGGACGAGGCCCGGACCCAGGGACTCAGCGGCCAGGAGGTCACCGCCCTGTTCCGGTCGGCGTACGCGGCGGTGTATCCGTCCGGGACCGACGGGTGAGGGATGGTTCCGTACTCCTCGTCCACGGAGTACGGAACCGCGTTCAACCCCGTGCCGGGTAGTCCCCCGTGGCGCCGTCGGTCCGCTCGCGCAGCAGGTCCGCGTGGCCGTTGTGGCGGGCGTACTCCTGGATCATCACCAGGTACACCCAGCGGAGGCTGACGAGCCGGCCACGTGTCGTCGACAGGAACGTCTCGTCGAGGCCGTGCCCGGCCACCGCTGCCTCGCACGCCTCGACCTCGGCGCGGAACGCGGCGTAGTCGCGTGCCGCGTGGGCGGCGTCGACGCCGTCGATGCCTTCGTCCCCGTCGTCGGGACCGGTGAAGACGTCCCCGATCGGCTCACCCGCGAAACTCCGCCGGAACCACCAGCGTTCGATCTCCGCCATGTGCCGGACCAGACCGAGGAGCGTGAGGTTCGACGGTTCTGCGGCCGTGCGGGCCAGTTGCTCCGGGCCGAGTCCGGCGCGCTTGGTGAGCAGCGTTTCCCGGTGCCATCGGAGCCAGCCCTCCAGCATGACGCGCTCGTCCGCGGTGCTCGGCACGTTCAGCTGGTCGCCGTCGGCCGTCGTGCGTTCGATGCGGGGTGCCGTCCAAGTCATGGCGGCCATCCTGGCACCGGGCACGCCGTGTTCAGGTCAGTTCCCGGATGAGCAGGTCCGCGTCCTGAAGGAGGAAGAGGTGTCCGCCGTCGGGGATGGTGTGCAGTTGGGCGCCATCGATCCGCGCGTGCGCCCAACGCGCCACCTCGATGGGAACGTTGCCGTCGGCGTCGCCGTGGAGGAAGACGGTGGGTACGGAGACGGAGCCCAGCAGGTTCGGCAACGGGTAGGAGTAGCCGACCAGATCGGTCACGGCCGCGTCCATGCCCTGGCGCCGGCCCTCGGTCGTGTCCAGATCGGACAGCGCCGCGAACTCGGGGGTGGCCATCACCAGTTGATCGGCCCGGGGCCAGGCCTTGAAGTTCGGCCTGCGCTTGCTCAGGGACTTGAAGACCCCGGTCCCCGCGAGCATCGACCGGCCGACTGCCGGCGCCCACCGGACGATCCAGTTCAGCAGCTTCACGACGGGGATCCGGCGCGCGTACGTCTCCTTGGGCGCTCCGGGAACGGCGGCGGCCGCGAGGATCAGCTTCGACACCCGCTGCGGGTGGGCCTGGGCCGCGGCCAGGGCATATCCGCCGCCGCCCGAGATCGCCGCGAGCGGGACCCTTTCGTGGCCGAGGTGATCGAGCAGGGCCACGAAGTCGTCGTTCCAGCGGTGGAAGCCACGGCCCGGTACGGGATCGGTCTCGCCGTATCCGGGGCGGTCCGGGAAGACCAGGTGGATACCCGCCTCCGTGGCGGCCTGCCGCAGCGCGACACCCTCGTACCGGCTGCCGGGTGTGCCATGGAGCACGATCGCGGGCGGGGCGGCGGGATCCCCGTACGAGCAGTACGCGATACGGCGCCCGCCGGGGCCCGTCAGGCGGACCGTCTCGGGCAGATCCGGCCAGGAGGGGGTCATCTCTGCTCCTCGTGCGATACGGGGGTGGCTGCAGCGGCGGCGATCCCGCCGATGACGAGGTCGAGACCGAAGGCGAACCGACGGTCGTAGTCGTGGTGGTCGGCGAAGACCGACAGGGTCCGGTGCTCGGGCGGGAGCCGGAGCTGTTCCGGATTCCCGCGGCCGAGGCGGATCGCCACGTGGCCGGTGACGAAATCGTGCAGCGTGCCGTACGCGTAGACGGCGGACGCCTCGTCGAGCCCCGCGGTCCGCAGCGCCGCGACGATCCGGAGGGCGACATCGTCCGCGCCGGGACCGACGAGAGGGGCTCTGCGGTGCGCCTCGAGAATGACCGGGTGCCGCATGAGCAGGTCACGAAGCGTTTCGGCGAACAGCCGGACGACGTCGCGCCAGTGGTCCGGCCAGTCCACGGCCCCGGTCACCTCGCCGACGATCCGGGAGACCAGCGCGTGCTGGAGGGCGTTGATACCCCCCGTCGTGCGGTGGATCGCCATCGGTGACACACCCAGCCGGTCGGCCAGCGCCCGGAAGGTCACCGCGTCGAGGCCCCGGTCGTCGGCGATCTCGGTCCCCGCGTCCAGGATCGTGTCGAGGCCCACCGCCCGGGGACGGCCGTTCTTCGGAGTGCTTGCCTTCTCGCCCGCCATGCCGCCACCATATCGATACGCGTAACGAAACGGCAATGGGAGATTCCATGACGCAGTTGCACGACCTCACGGCTCTCCAGCTGGCCACCGCCTACGAGCGCGGTGAGACCACTCCCGCCGAAGTCGTGGACCATCTGCTGGCCCGGATCGAGGACGGCGACCGGGTGGGTGCGTTCACCACCGTGTCGGCGGACCGGGCCCGCGCCGCCGCGGCCGCGGCCGGACGCACCCTGCGCGCATCGGACCGCGCCGAGCTGCCGCGCCTGTTCGGCGTGCCGACCGCTGTCAAGGACCTGGAGGCCACCGCGGGCGTGCGCACCACACTGGGGTCCGCGCTGTTCCACGACTGGATCCCCGAACACAACGACGAGATCGTCGACATCATGGCCGAAGCGGGGCTGATCAGCCTCGGCAAGACGACCGTCCCGGAGTTCGGTGCCGCCTGCTACACCGAACCCGAGGTGTCCGCCCCCGCGCGCAGCCCGTTCGACCTCACCCGCAGCGCGGCCGGCAGCAGTGGCGGGGCGGCGGCGGCGGTCGGCGCGTTCCTGGTGCCGATAGCCCAGGGCAGCGACAGCGCCGGTTCCGTGCGCTCCCCCGCGAGCGCCTGTGGTGTGGTCGGGCTGAAACCGAGCCGCGGGCTCATCATGGCAGGCCCGAACGGCAACGACGGAATGGGGCTCTCCGTGAAGGGACCGCTCGCCCGCACCGTGCGCGACACCGCGGCGTTCCTCGATGCGCTGACCACCCGTACCGGAGCCGGCACCGTGCATCCGCCCCGCGCCGACGGCTACGAGCGGGCCTGCGAAGCCCCGTTATGTTTTTCGCGGTCCTGCAAGAGGGCCGCTGGCCTCCGGGCCCGGCATGACTGTTGCCCCCTGTCGAACGGATGACCTGGGGGGTGGTGTCACCGGGCCCGGGAGGTGCCGTCGGAGACGCTGATGAGAGGTCCGGCCACCGCCTGGTCCGGTGCAACGCCGGACAGCTCGCG
>NZ_JBIBVN010000046.1:0-53599 GCF_043080425.1 Streptomyces sp. NPDC015032
TGAGCAGGGCGTCCAGGTCATTCGTCACAGATCGATCTTGGACGCCCTGTCCGCGTTCCCAAACGCACCGTCAGCATTCGGAATGACTCGTCTAGTAGGTACCGCCAACAAGTCGAAGCCCCGGGCCCAAGCCCGGGGCTTCTCTGCACACGGCTCCGGAGGCCGCTTGGGTCTCGACCGTTTCCGCAGGTCATATGGGCTTTGGCGTCCCTTGGGACGCTTGGTCGTCCACATTTAGTCCACGCTGGCGACCCCGTACCGCTATGGGGTTGGCGTCTCATCGTCAAAGTACCCGAGCAGCTGGCCACAAGGGGTCCAGCGGTCTCGGGGTACTACGCCACGATCCCGTGCGTCGATACAAACGCTTGGTGTGGGAACACCGGCCGGGCCGTCATCCGTGATACTGCTCGGCATGTCGTCGGATAGGTCGGGTGTCACAGTTTGCGTCTCAGTGACGGTCACGGCTGGCGATGGAGTGGGCTCATCGTTCAGGCTGAACAGGAAGTTGATCCCGCCGAGGAACATGACGAGAGCGACTACGGCAAGCAACGTGAGCCGGATCGCTATCAGGTCGAGCCATGGCCTGTTGGCGACCGTCGGTCCGTCGCGGGAGAACAAGATAGAACCCGGCCCATGAGACGCCCCGTTTCGCCTGACGCTCGTCGCCGCGATGATGTCTGGTCATGAAGGAACTTGTTCTCGCTCTGGTGGCTGCGGTGTCCGGACTGGCTGGCACAGTCGCTGGTGCACGGGCCGCAAAGAAGGGAGCCTTGATCAGTGCACAAGTCACCTTGCAGCAAGTTCACGATCAAGCCGACGTCGATCAAGCCCACTGGCTTCGGCAACAGCGGCTTCAGGCGTACGAAGGTTTCCTAGCGGCCTGGGACGAGTGTCTGCGCATCCTCAACTCCGTGGGTCTGCCGGGAGACTCTGAATCGTCGGGGCTCAACCCGCTGAAAGAAGCTGCTGGCCGCATGACTGAGCGAGCTCGGAGGATCGACATCCTCGGACCGGCCGAGGTGGCCAGGGCAGCGGAAGAACTCGCCGACAGCATTCGACGTGACGTGGACATAGCCACCAAACTGCTGAATCTCACAGAGGAATACATTCCGACCAATGAACGCATAGCTACCGATACAGCGCCAGCGATGACAGCCGCAATCGGGGCCATGGAGGAAGCCGCAAGGCAGATGCAAGAGCTCACGGAGGAGGCGATCGAGAGCGTTCGGGTGCCCCCTGAGACGGACGCGATGTTCGAAAGCTTCGAGCGGGCTCAGGAACTCGCCGACGCTGCAATCTCGCGCGCGCGTGAGGACACTGCCGGGTTTTCCGGATTCCTTGACCAAGCAACTGCGATCGTCGATGAACTGAAGCGCAACCAGGAAGCTCGCGAGCGTACTCGCGAGCGGTTTACGACCGCCGCCCGTCACACGCTCGCCCCTACGCCAACAAGGAGATCACCGTGACGTTGCGAGTTGGAACGTTCGCTACTGGCGCTGCGACCATAGGCGTCAGCAAAGCCCGTGGTGGACGGATTGAGTTCTTGCTCGACTGCAACCGCGGATCGAAGTTTGGTGATGACACCACGGTGGCCACCGGCACGCTTCCGCTCCAGGAAGCACGTGAGGTGATCACGCGACTCGTAAACGAGACTCCCTGGCTCCAACGGGCTCTCGCCATGCAGTTCGTAGAACAGCTGCTGGAGCAGGGAACGGAAGCCTCCGAGACCAAGTAGTTGTTAGCTGACGGCGCGCACGAAAGAGCGGCCTACGGCCGCGCATCCCTTGGCGCTCGCTGCGCTCGCAGATCGGCCGCGGCCAGGTTCGCGCCGTCTCCCCCTTGGAAGGGCGTCCCGTCAGCCTTCCAAGGGGGCCGCCTCAGCCGCTCAGGCGTCGCCTTGGGCCGCCCGGTACGCCTCGTACTGCGTCCACGCACGTTCCAGTGCCTCAACAGCTTCGGGGTTGGCGCCGCACTCTTCGAGGTAGTCACTCTGCCCCGACAGTCCCTTGCGAGAGGGCCAGTCAGGATCAGCGGAGACGTCCCGCGCGAGATCCCCGATAGGATTGCGCTGATCGACGTGGGTCTTCAACCACGCGGTGAAGCTCTTCGACTTGGGCATGTCCCCATCCTTCCGCCGCCGTGTCGGGGCTAACCTCGGTTAGGAGCGGCCTACGTCCGGGCTCGCTACGCTCGCACGCTGGGCGGGCCGTCATCGGGGTGGGCACTGCGTCGGGCCGTCGGCTGGCTGGGTCAGGAGACGGAAGAACTACTGCAACATGGAGCCGACCAGAGCAAGCCGCGACAGCCGGTGCGTAACCACGGCGCTGGAGACCTCAGCTTGGGAAGCTTGGGCGAACCAGGGGTAGTTGATCGGATGACCAGCGGCGGAGCGCTCCCGGCGTCCGGTTGACCGCTGATCTGCCCCTCGGTGTTCCCCGTGTGTTCTGGAACGATTCTGGCACAACAGCCGTCGACGCCTGCTGAGAGTCGCCTCACCCGCCACAATGCCGGGTATGGATGCAGGGATTGCAGCAATTCTTGGAGCCACAGTTGGGGCGTTGGGCACTGGCGGCGCCGCCTTCGCCACCGGCTGGTGGGGGGCGAAACAGGCGCGGCTCCAGATAGCCACGCAAGAGACGCAAAGCCGACGTCAACTTCGCTTTAATCATTTGAGTGAGCGAAGAGAGCCGAGGAGCGTTGCTTATGTTGCTCTTATTTCGCAAGCTCAGGCAGCGCAACGAAAATACTCTACTCTCGCACCTCAGGTATTGATCAGTCAGGATTCCGCTACCGCGGAGTTAGCCGATGGCCTCGAAACTGAAAATGTAAAGATGCAGGAGTTGGCTGCGCGTGTCTCGATCGAGGGTCCTGCATCAATCGTTGAGCCCGCGAGGAAGCTTAAGGAAGCAGTAGGGAAATGCAGCTTCTTCTGTCTGGTGATGCACATGGAGAATTCGGAGCTGAAGAGATCTGGCACTGCTCCGGCTATTGCTGCCCAAAATGCTATCGAACTAAGTCAGATGATCGACCTGTTTACGCACGCTTCCAGGCTGTCGCTGGATGAAGATATCTCCGGGCTTCACACTTCAGAGTCTCCGTGAAAGGGGAGTCTGAAGGATCGCGGAACCAACCGCCCAGCCGCGACGTACCCCTTCTCTGACGGCAAGCGGCTGATTTCTGTGCGCGCGGCACGGGCGCCGGCCGATGCGTGACGGCGAGGAGTTCGATGCGGAATCCGGGCTCCCAGCCTCGGTGGAAGAGAAGAAGTCGGCGGTGTCGTGGTACCACTGCTTGGGTCGCCCAGTGCAGCCGCCGAGGTGCGCGGGTCAAGTTGAAACGAGGATCTGGTGGCTGAAGTTACGGCAGCAATTGCTGGAGTGTCGGAGCTGGCGGTGCTCCGCGCACTGGAGCGGGCGGGTAGGCGCTTGCTGGGCCGCCCGGACCGAAACAGGCTCAAGGACGTCCTACCGTGGGACCTGCACATCCATCTGACAGTCGAGCCAGCCATCGTGGAACGGCTTCTCGCCGGAGCATGGGACCTTCCCCGAGCGGTTGGGCTTCCAGAAGAGCTCATCGGCGCACTGGATACTTACTCCCGAACTCTGCTGACGTGCGGCCTCCCCTTCGACAGGGACGACTTGAGGCGTGTCCTAGCGCGGCTGAACCGGCGGCCGCAGCTTCCCTGGGAGGAGAGCAACACGTGACATCGACGGGTAGCTCACCGCGGTGTCTGGCTCTCGCCGCTGCCCGCCCGACGCTCGGGCCGACCGAACGACAGCAGTCCCACCCACAGCGTCCCGCTCGCCGCAAATAGGGACACCCATGCCTCGACGGGGGCGTCGAGGCCGACCAGCAAAGCCCAGAAGCTCAGTGCGCCAGCCACACCTGTGAGAGCGCCGGCGATTACCTGTGCGGCGCGAAGCCAGCGAGGAGACTTGGAGTTGGACGTGGCGATGGATTCGGAGCGGGACATGATGGTCTCCTGTTCGAGGGGGCCTGAGCTACTGATTTGCCGTCGAGCAGCACTGCCACGCTAGGACCGCGCGGCATCAGCACACCAGATACAGAAAACGGCCCGATTGCCAAAGGGGTGAGTAGCCATGGACATCGTCGAATGTGAGGGCACCGAACAAATCCCGGGCTGCGAGGGGGGCCACGTCCACGTTGCAAGCGTCGGTCGCGACGAAGAGTGGGAAGTCGTGCTTGGCCTCCGTCAAGGGCCACGTGGTCTCCCGCACGCGGCTTTCCTGCGCATTTCTCCCGCGGCCACCGCACGACCGCCGTGCTTGCTGACAGAACGGGTCGTCAGGAGGATCGACTGGCAACGGGTCTTCGCCCTCGGCTTCGCCTATCACCTCCTCGGCGCCGATGCTGCCCTACACCTCGACCAGACCTGGTGTGTGCGCCCGACGGACGGCAGCGACAATTTCTCCCGTCTGGTCGCCGACCTGCACCAAGCAAGCGCTGCGTCCCGCCTGCCCGCTCGGCAGTTACTCAGCCGCATTCTCCAGCGAAGCCTCTTCCGGGTGGACGACCTCATCCGTGAGGCCCGCGACCGAGGCATGCTGCCGCCCCACGACCCGCACTTGTCCTATCGTCCCCAGCCTCCACCATCTCACTTGGGCCCGATACGGTCGCCTCTGCCGCCTGAGGTGCCGCCGACATGGCAGATGGACGCGTGTACCGGTGGTGCCGTCCTGCGCGACCTGCCCAACTGCCGCGACTTCGACTTTCACGTTGGTGTCTGCTTTCTTCGCACCACACAGGAGCAAGGCGTCTGGGCTTCTTACCTTCGCGGACCCACAAGCAAAAAAGAAGCTGGGACCGGTGCTTACCCACAGTCCCTGGAAGTACAGCCGGCAATGTGGCACGCAGGCGGCGTCACAGCCGAACTGACGGTAAAGCGCCTGGAGAAGCTTCCTCTCCTGCTCGTGCTCGCCCTGGGCCCGGAAGTACAATTGGGAGATCCGACGTCGTTGGCACATGTCCTTGCCGGCAACCATCCGCCGCGCGGATCCGCACATCTGCAAGCTGTGGCGACCGTCCATCGCTTCGCCCTTCAGCAGGGCTTAAAACCCCACGACATGGTTGCCCAGACCTGGCGCGTGCCGCTGCGAACCGCGCAGGAATGGTCGCGCAAAGCGCGACGCTCTGGGTTGCTGTACGAGCGGTCCGTCGAACTCGCACGGCTCCGGCCGCCTGTTGACAGTGAGAAGCTGGCCTCTCTCCGATCTAAAATGGTGTCTGCCGAACGGGAGGCTCGATCAGGTGATCGCGGCCGGAGCCAGGTATGAGGACACGACGTCGCATCGTGTTTCGTGATGGGCTGGGACTCATCGTCGACGGTTTATCCAATGCCCTCCGGAGCGGTCAGCGCCATCGAGGAAAAATTTCTGAACCTGCATGAGTTAGCACCGCCAGGGCCCTGCTGGATGAAAAGCCTCACTCCGGGGTGGCGGCCTGACGAATCCTTGATCCAGAACACGGACGGCTGGATTCTCTTCGAAGCCGTGTCTGCGCGGCGAGGCACGGTGCTCTGCCTGACTGATCCTTGACGGGATCGCGGGACCTGCCTGGGAGCCGGATTCCGAACTTGGCTCCCAGACGGCTCCCAAGATGACCCCGGAACGCCTCATGGCCCGATCCGCTGAGCGGATCGGGCCATGACTTGGTACTTCTCTGTCGGGGTGGCGGGATTTGAACCCACGACCTCTTCGTCCCGAAGCAACTTGGGCTGCTCGCTGGTCATGGGCTGCTGTGCCTATCACCTGCGCTGACGGTCCGCTGACGTCCACGGTTGTTCGCGACTGTGCGTTGTCGTTGTCACGCAGTTAGACATTCAGTGTGCCTATCACGCGGAGCCGCGGCGCAAGTTCCTACAGACCGCGCAGCGCCTCGTACAGGTCGTCGTAGGCTGCCCAACAGCCGATGCTGCCCTCGTCGTACAGGCTGCCCATGTACCAGTCGTCGTCATCGACAGGCTTCACGAGACACAGGCTGTGGAACCCGAGAACGATCTCTGGGCGTGGCATCTCGTGGGCCTCGCCGACGCTGACCCACTTCACTGGCCGATCGGGATCCAGGGCGACAGCCTCTTGGTCCCCCGAACGCATCAGGAAGGTCCGGCCGGCCGAGCCCGGCGACGCATCTAGCACGTAACTGGCACGACGCCCCTCCGCCGCCTCCCCGGCCGGGGAACGGACAAGGCCCAGGTTCCCGGTTCAGTACCGGTGACCTGGGCCTTTGTCGTGCTACCTATTGGTGGGCGCGGACGGTTTCGAACCGCCGACATCTGCTTTGTAAGAGCAGCGCTCTACCCCTGAGCTACGCACCCGTGGATGAGGCAACAGCGTACATGGACTACGGCCCACGGTCACAAACGGTTGCCGGAACGGCAGGGACCCGGCGGAGAACCAGGTCGCCGAAGAACCCGAGCGCCGGGGAACCGGACCGCCGGGGCCGTGGCGCGGCCTCGGTGCCGGCCGGGGGATATCCCCACCCCTCGTACGGTAGCCGTCCGGATTCCGCCCGGCGGGCCGACGTACGTACGGTGATGCCGACAGCGTCGGGGACCACCCGCCGTACGACCTGGGGGACAGTTCATCGTGGCACTCCGTACCCGCACTCTCATCGCGTCCGCCGGGGTCGTACTCCTCGGTTTGGGCCTCACCGGCTGCGGCAGCACGGATCCGGGCGACGCGCCCGCCGAGCACAAGTCGTTCGCGCTCCGCGGGAAGACGCTGACCATCCACTCCGGGGATTCGTCGCTGGAGCTCGCACCGGCCGATGTGCAGAAGGTCGAGGTGACCCGTCGGGTCGACGGTTGGGTGGCGCTCGGGAACGGACCCGAACCCGAGTGGGAGATGCGGGACGACACGCTCAGGCTTGAGGTGAAGTGCCGGGCGCTGGTCAGCGACTGTGCCGCGCAGCACCAGGTGAAGGTGCCGCGCGGGGTGGCAGTGGTCGTCGAGGGGGACGACGGGAAGGTCGTCGCGTCCGGCTTCCACTCCGCCCTCACCCTGCACGCCGACAACGGCAGGGTGATCGTCCGGGATTCCAGTGGGCCGCTCGGGCTGGAGAGCGACAACGGTGACATCTTCACCGAAGGGGTCTCGGCCAAGTCCGTATCGGCGCGGTCCGACAACGGCAGGATCCGGCTGGGGTTCGCCTCCGTGCCGGATCTCGTGGACACCGTGAGCGACAACGGAGAGATCACCATCGAGCTGCCGGCCGGCTCCGTGAAGTACGCGGTGGACGCCGTCGCGGAGGAAGGACGCGTCTCGGTGGACGCGCCCCGCAGCGACGACAGCGGCCATGTGGTGAAGGCCCGGAGCGACAACGGCCAAGTCACCGTGCGAAGCGCGAACTAACCGGCCCGTGTGTTCGTCCTTACTGGTGGGAGAATGTACCGGGCAGGGCGAAACGGCACGGGAGAGGGATGTGACGGCGACACACGCGCGGCCGCGGGCGAGAGCGGGCGGGAGTTCCGCCGTCAGGGGCGTCAGGGGCATCGGGGATGTCCTCATGCTGATGCTGCTGCCCGTGCCGCTGGTCGCCGCCGCGTTGCCGGCCACGTTCGCCGGTGGCGGTACGCGGCGCTGGTTCGGCGGGCGTGGGGAGAGCCAGCGGGCGGATGCCCAGGCTGCGAAGGATGCCGCCGCAGCCGCCTTCTACGAGCTCGACACCGCCCAGCGCGACTTGCGGATCTCGATCGAGACGATCACCGCGGTGGACAGCTCGACCGGGGCACTCAGGGCCGTGGACGACTTCGCCGCTCTCGGCCGGCGGATCGACGAGGTCAGTCATACGTACATCACCGCGGTCGACGCACACGACCTCGACCGGGACGATCTGGAGCCGGCCGTCGCGGCCCGTGCCAGGACCGAGCTGACCACCGCCAAGGACGAGCTGGTACGGGTCAAGGGCGAGCTGGACCGGTTCGCGCAGGGTCTCGGACCGTTGCTGGGCAACGCGGAGACGCAGCTCGCCCGGCTCGCACCCGCCGTGGAGCGGGCCCGGCAGGCGCTCCTCGGTGCGAGCAACGCTCTCGACGCGGTGCGGGCGTCCGGACTGCGGGCGGACGATCTCGCCGCGCGACTGGCGGCCCTCGCTCCCGAGCTGACCAAGCTCAACGAGGGGGCCGGCCGGCACGGCGTTCCGGAGACCTTGCAGCGTGCCGATCGGGTGCTGCGCGACGCCGAGGCGGTACGGGCCGAGGCGGCCCGGCTGCCCGAGCGTGCCGCCGAGATCGACCACCGGCTGGTGTCCTTGCGTACGCGTGCCCAGGCGCTGACCACCCGGGCGGGCTCGGTGGAGCCGGTGCTGAGCGAGCTGCGGCGGCGTTTCTCGGCCGCCTGCTGGCAGGACCTCCAGCCCGTGCCGGAGCAGGCCGCGGCCAATGTGCGGCAGGCCGAGGAGAAGCTGAAGGAAGCCGCCGAGGCGCGGGACGAGCAGCGGTGGGCCGACGCGACCTCCCGGCTGAGCACGGTACGCGCTCTGCTGAACGCCACGGACGAGGCGGTGTCCGCCGCGGGCGACCGGCTGCACCGGCTGAACGACGTCGCCAAGGACCCGCAGCAGGAGATCCAGCGGACCCGGTTCGCGGTCCGGGACGCCCAGCGCCTGGCCATGGCCGGGCGCAACACTCCCGAACCGCGCCACGCCCGCCCGCTGGACGACGCCGTGGCCCGGCTGGAACGCGCCGTGGCCGGGCTGGAGGGACGCCACCCGGACTACTGGCACTTTCTGACCGAGACCGAAGCGGTACGGCAGACGGCCGCGCGGGTGGTCTCCGAGATCCGCGAGGAGCGCGGGGCGGGCACCTGATCCGTACGGGCTCTGGTACGCGGGCTTCCATACACGGACTGGCACGGACTGCACGGACGGCTGCACGGACGCTGTACGGACGACACGGGGCCGGGAACGGGGCCGCTCACAGGGCGCCGGGCCTCTGGATTCCTGATGTGCGGCAGCAGGGCCATGGGCGGATCCTGGTAGTACGCCCGAAGGAGACCGACATGGCCACGCATGCACTGCACGCCACCGGGCGGCACCCCCCGCGGCGCCGTCGCAGCGCCACCCAGCTCGACAAACACCTGCCGGTCGATCACCGGCTCAACCGTGTCTACCGGGTCGGGGCGGGGCTGATGGGACTGGTGCTGCTCGCCTTCGGAATCCTGGGGCTGATCGACGAGATCGGCTTCTTCAGCACGGGCGGAGCCACCGTCGCGGGCCTGAACACCAACGGCGCCCTCAGCGTCCTGTCCATCTGTGTCGGCCTGCTGCTGTTCATCGGGATGGTGATCGGCGGCAACTTCGCCTCGACGCTCAACATGATTCTGGGCATCGCCTTCATCCTCAGCGGCTTCATCAATCTCGCACTGCTCGGAACCGGCTACAACTTCCTCGCCTTCCACCTCCAGAACGTGCTGTTCAGCTTTGTGGTCGGTCTGATGCTGATGGTCTTCGGGATGTACGGACGGGTCAGCGGCGGTCTCCCGCACGACAATCCGTACTGGCGGATCCGCCACCCCGAGGAGGCCGAGCGGGAACTGCGAAGGGTCCCGAGGGCCGCACCGGAGACGATGCCGGTCGTCCGCCGCCCTGAACCGTGAGCCTGTGAGCTCATGAACCCGTGAGTTCGTGTATCCGTGACCCCGTGACCCGGTGACCTCGTGCATCCGGTGACCCCGTGCATCCGGGTATCCGTGAACACGTCAGCGCGTCGGCGTCTGAACCCCTGGCCCCGTACACCGTCTCCTGAGCACCCGTCGGCCGCCGTCCGCCGTCCGCCATGCCTGTCTTCCATGAGTCCGCGCCGGATAGCCTGGGTCCCATGCCTCGTTACGAGTACCGCTGCCGCTCCTGCGGAGACACGTTCGAACTCAGCCGCCCGATGGCCCAGTCCTCGGACCCGGCCTCCTGCCCCGCCGGGCATGCCGACACCGTGAAGCTGCTGTCCACCGTGGCCGTGGGCGGATCGTCGGCCAAGTCCGCCCCCGCCGCCCCGTCGGCGGGCGGGGGCGGGGGCGGCGGCTGCTGCGGCGGGGGCTGCTGCGGCTGAGAGAGCGGGCAGCCGGGGCTGTCGGCCCGCGGCTGCTATCGCTTGCGGGAGAGCGTCAGCCCGTCGGACACGGTGAGCATCACGCTGTCCATCCGCGGATCGGCGGCAACACGGTCGTTGAATTCCTTGATCGCCGCCGCCCCACCGGTCGCCTGCGGATCGGTCACCCCGCCGTGGAACAGCACGTTGTCCGTGACGACGAGACCGCCCTGCCGCATCCGGGGCACCAGTTCCTCCCAGTACGGAATGTAGTTGCCCTTGTCCGCGTCCAGATAGGCGAGGTCGATGTGCGGCTCGGCCGGCATCGCCCGCAGTGTGTCGAGCGCGGGGGCGATACGGAGCTCGATCCGGTCGGCGACGCCCGCCTTCTCCCACGCCTCCCGTCCGTACGCGGTCCACTCCTCCGAGACGTCGCAGGCGATCAGCCGCCCGTCGGCGGGCAGCGCCTGTGCCATCGACAGGGCGGAGAAGCCGGTGAACGTCCCGACCTCGACGACGTGCCGGGCCCCGGTCAGCCGGACGAGGAAGGCGAGCAACGGCCCCTGCTCCTCGGCGGACTGCATGCCGGCGTGCTCGGGCAGGCGCGCGTACGTGGTCTCCACGAGCTCACGCTGCACCGCGTCGAGCGGTGGATTGTGCGCCAGCATGTACGCGTACAACTCGTCCGTGAT
The DNA here is from genome assembly GCF_043080425.1 of Streptomyces sp. NPDC015032. Classification (NCBI taxonomy): domain Bacteria; kingdom Bacillati; phylum Actinomycetota; class Actinomycetes; order Kitasatosporales; family Streptomycetaceae; genus Streptomyces; species Streptomyces sp. NPDC015032. The sequence goes on from NZ_JBIBVN010000046.1 coordinate 10,735, forward strand.
CTTGGTTTCGTTGCCCTTGGTCATCGCGTGCTCCTCGTTGGTCGTACCGGGTCGGGCCCGCGCTGTCCCCGTTCCCGTTCCCCGTCCTCACATACTGCTACTGCCGGACGAGGGCGCCCGCCTCTGACGCGATGCCCGCAGGAAATGCCGCAGGATCTCCTCACCCGCCGCCACGCCGCTCTCGGCCGTCACATCGACGTGCCCGGCGCTCCAGCCGGTGTCGGCGAGTTCGCCGTGGGCCGGACGCCAGGCGCGGTCGGCGGCGAGGAGCAGATCGGCGTCGAGGAGGCTGTCGCCGGCGGCGAGAGTGAGCGTGGCGCCGGTGCGTCGAGCGACCTCCTCCATGGCGGCGCTCTTGGTGAGCGGGCCCGGCACGGCGTAGATCTTGCGGCCCTGGAGGGAAACCGTCCAGCCTCGGGTCTCCGCCCACTCCCCGAGTTCGTCGACCCAGCCGTCCGGCAGCAGCGAGCGTTCGACGACGAGGTAGGCGAAGAGGTTCTCGGCGACCCGCTCCTTGAGCAGCCAGGCCGGGTCGGCCGCGGCCAGGAGATGAGTGCGGATCTCGTCGAGCGAGGCGCATTCGTCGGCGAGCCGGCGGGCCACCCGTGTCTGCCAGTCGGGGTCGGACACCCCGTCGACCAAGAGGTGTCCCCCGTTGGCGCAGATCGCGAACCGTGGCGCGGGGCCGGGGAGACGGATCCGGGCGTACTGCTCGCGGGTGCGGGTGGTCGTGGGGACGAAGACCGTGGAGCGGCCGAGCTCGTCGAGCAGTGCCGCGGCCGTCTCGGTCAGGTAGGAGAGCGGTTTGCGGTCGTACACCTCCACGCAGAGCAGCCGGGGGGCCTCGGCGTCCGGCATGGGGAGCCGGAGCGCCGCCGTCGAGTAGATCAGCGTGCGGTCGAGGTCGCTGGCGACCAGCGTCACGAGGGCGGCCGGGCCGGCAGAGGTGACCGGAGCGGCAGAGGCAGAGGCAGAGGGAGCGGCCGTGGGGTGCGCGGTGAGTTCCGTGGCCGAGGGCGCGGGAGCGGCCGGGGTGGGCTCGGTACATGCGGTGGCCGGGATGGGCGCGGTAGATGCGGTGGCCGGGGTGGTCACTTCGACTCCACCGCCTTGCCGTCCGCGCCCGTCGCGCCCCTGGTGTACTTCGGGTGGATCAACCCCACGCAGGTGTACGGAAGGGCGTCGACCTCCTCGATCGGTACGCCCCGCTGCTCGGCCAGCAGACGGATGTGATCGAGGTCCGCGCCCGCGCCGCGCTTGGCGAGGATCTTCCACGGGACGCGGCGCAGCAGTACGCGGGTCGTCTCGCCGACGCCCGGCTTGACCAGGTTCACATCGTGGATGCCGTACTCCTCGCTGATGCGTTCCACCGCGGCCCAGCCCTCCCAGGTGGGCGCGCGGTCGGCCGCGAGCAGCTCCTTGACGTCGGTGTCCACGGCCTCGGCCACCTCGTCGAAGTGGGCGGCGACGGTGTCGAGGAAGTGGCCGGACACATCGGCGTCCGCGAGCTCCCGGTAGAACTTCGCGCCGTGGAAGTCGTCCGGGCCGACCAGGTCGGAGCGCAGAACGGTCCGCGAAATCAGCCCGGACACGGTCGAGTTGAGACAGGCGGACGGAATGAGGAAGTCCTCGCGGGTGCCATGGGTGCGGACACAGCCACCCGGGTCGGCCAGAACCGCGATCTCCGGGTTGAAGCCGCCGAACTCGGCGAGTGCCGCGGAGAGTTCACGGGTGATCGCCCCCTTGCCCGTCCAGCCGTCGACGAAGACGACGTCCGCCGGGTCGTGGTGGGCGGCCAGCCAGCGCAGGGCGGTGGCGTCGATGCCGCGCCCCCGCACGATGGAGATGGCGTAGTGCGGCAGATCGACCCCGTGCCGGTGCCGGGCCCAGCGGCGCATGAGCACACCGACGGGAGTACCGGCCCTGGCCAGCGAGACCAGGACGGGACGCGGCCCCCTCTCGGCGAGAACCGTCTCGGTGACGGTGCCGACGGCACGGGCCACACGGGCGGCCGACAGTTCCAGCGCCGCCTTGAAGAGCTCCTGGTACTGGGCGGACGGCTGGTACTCGACGGGCAGCGACTCGGCGTAGTGCGCGCCACCGCTCTGTATCGCCTCCTCGCGCTCCTCGGTGGGCGCCTCCAGCTCGGTGCCGGAGAGGTCCTGGAGCAGCCAGCCGACGTCGTCCGGTGCGTAGGAGGAGAAGGCGGGGCCGCGGAGGGGCTCGGGCAGCATCGGGGGTTCCAGCTGTTCGGAGATGTTCGGGGGAAGGCTCGACGGGGCGTCCGACGGGACATGCGGGTGACGGCCCGGCCGGACCTCCGGCGGGACGTACGACGGAACGACCGCGAGCAGGACGTGGTCGGTGTGGGCGGCGAGCTGCGCCAGCAAGCCGTCGGGGGCGTGGAGTTCGGGCGTGTCGGCGGTGGAGTCGACGGCCACGACCACGGCGTCGAAACCGGCGCCCGCGACGTTGTACGCGTACCGGTCACCGGGCCCGTCGGCCGGGTTGTCGTGGGCCGGGAAGACCAGTCGGCTGCGTATCGCATAGCCGGGATCGTCCACGGCCAGGACGGGGGAACGCGTGGTGGTGGAGTAGCGCACCTCCGCGTCGACGTGGTCCTCCAGGGCCGTGCCCAGGCGGAGGGGGGCGTACATGAGCTCCTCGAAGCCGAGGATCAGTACGCGGCGGGCGTCGCCCAGTGCCGCGGCGACACGGGCGGCCATGGCCGGGAGGGCGGGCTCCAGAGCGGCCCGGTGGGCGGGGGTGAAGCCGTGCCGTCCGCCGTCGGGCACACCGGCGGGCCACTGGAGGTCCACCCGGGTGCACGGTCGGCGAACAGGCTCCACGAGAGTGTCCGGCGCCGTGGAATCCGTCCTCTCCGGGCTCCCGGAGGCGGTGCTCTCCTGCGCGGCGACCAGGGCCCGGCCCTTCGCCAGGACGCCCTCCGGGAGGATGACCGTGCCCGAGCTTCTCGCCACCAGGTCGACGCGCGCGCCGATCTCCGCGGCGAACTCGGTCAGCCGTCCCTGGTCGGCCGCGGACCGCATGTCCACCAGGGCGACAACGACGTACCTGCTCCGCGGGTATCTCTCGTGCAGCGCGCGGATGGTGTTGAGCACGGTGTTGCCCGTGGAGAACTCGTCGTCCACCAGCACCAGCGGCGCGTCCGTGCCGTTCCCCGCGTTCGTTTCCGCGCGTGGGCCGCTTCCCGCGTCCGTTTCCGCGCGCGGGCCGCTCCCCGCATCCGGTTCCGCGCGCGGGCCGGTCTCCGCGCCCGTGCCCGCGGGGCCGCACCCGCCCGCCAGCAGGTTCGGATCCTCGGGGAGCAACAGATGTGAAGTGGCGTGCGAGTGCGACTCCTCGAAGCCGCCTGCTCGCGCCACGCCCTCGACGGGGCGGCGTGTCGAGTGCAGGTACGGCGCCGCGCCGAGCCCGTCGGCGACCGCGTGGCCGAGACCGGTGGCCGTCTCCGCGTAACCGAGCACGACCGCCCGGCGCGCCTCGGCGTCGCCGAGCAGTGCGTGCACCCGCCGGCCGAGCTCGAATCCGACGCCGTACACCACGGAAGGCTTCTGCGGCACATGCTTGCCGAGCACGTTCGACACGAGCAGATGGGCCCGCTTGGGATTGCGGCGCAGGGCAAGGCCCAGCATCTCTCTCAGCTCACCGCCGCCGTCGGGCTTCCCGTCGCCGACGAGCTCGACGCCCAGTCGCTCCGCCACCCAGCTGCCCGACCACACCACGTTCGCCGTCTCTTTCCTTGCCGCGCGCCCGCTCATCGAGACACGCTCCTGCCACGAGGCTTCTGCGGCCCACGGACCGCGCTCACCGCGTAGGGCCCGCTCACCGGGCCAGGCCCACTCACCCAGCACAGCCCGCTCACTCCGCGAGGCCCGCGGCCAGCAGCTCCACGAAGCCGACGTCCGCCCTCGCCACCCCGAAGACCTCGGCCCGTTGCAGGGTCCGCTCGGCCCAGGCGCGGTGCGGCTTCACTTCGTTCATCTTGTTCGTGTACGCGGAGCGCATGACGCCACCGCCGCCGCGCTCCGGCCGCAGGATGTCCTGTGCGTCGCTGAACTCCTCGTGGCTGACCACGGACAGCGCGTGCACGGGCGCGACGTGCGACGGATGGATGCAGGTCTTGCCGAGCAGCCCGTTGGCCCGGTCCAGCTCGATCTCGCGCAGCAGGCCGTCCAGGTCGTGCTCGATCAGCGCCGTGCGCAGCTCCTCGGCCCGGCCCTCCAGGAAGGGGCTGCGGCGCAGCTGCGGTTTGAACATGCGCTCCTGGAGCCGGAAGTACTCCCACACCGGCCCGGTGATCGTGAAGCCCGTGCCGTCCGCGCGGCCCAGCACATTGACCACGTCGGCTATGACGGCACCGACGATCCGTACGTCGTACGCCGTCATGTCGGGCGCCCTGCGGAGCCCGTACGCCGAGCAGAAGTCGGTGACGCCGAGCCGCAGCGCGAGCACTCGCTCGCGGTACTTGTCGACGGTGCGGGCTATTCCCTGGAGCGCTTCGCCGCGGGTCTCCAGATGCAGCAGCTCGGGCGATTCGAGAACGGGCATCGCGAACAGCCGCCGCCCGCACGCCTTTTCGGCTTCGGCGACCGCTTCCATGAAGGGCACGCCTCGTTCTTCGGTGAACTTGGGAAGTACAAAACCAGACAACAACCGGACCGCGGAGCCGAGCCGCTCCACCAGGTCGACCACCTGGCCCGGTTCCCGGACCCGGATGAAGAGCAGGGGCACCTCCACGCTACGCGCGTCAAGCTCCGCGAACTGTCTGACCAGGTTCTCCTCGGCACCGACGACCTCGGAGTCGTCGATCGAATCCTCCAGGCACAGCACCATCGAGACGACACCGCGCCCGGCCTGCTTGATGACGTCGTCAGCAAGCCCCGGCCTGGTGGCAGGGCTGTACAGGGTCGCTCCCAGGGCGGCCGAAAGCACGCGGGCCGGCGAGTCCGCGTCGAATTCGCACGGTTCCTGGAAGAACAGCCCCTCTCTCACAGCGGGCGCAATATGCCCGAAATGACGCATTTGATTTCCCCGAACTGCCGGACCGACCGGACAACACATGGCCGGTAATAGTACGTACGGACGGGTGTCGACAGTTCCCCACGTGCATGAATTCCGGGTAACTCGTCCATTTCCCGACGGGTCGACGTACCGCGGACGACGCGCTTCCGTCGCGTTGCCGAAACACCCGGTGCGACCCCCGCGTTGTCCGCACGGGCAGCCAGCAGGCAGGATGACGGGCATGACGCACGCGATGGTGAAAGGCTCGAACGTCCCTCTGGACGCCTTGGCCGTACGGGCCGTGCTGCGCTGGACCCCGGGCGCCGGGGTTCCGGATGTGGACGCCTCGGCCCTGCTGCTCGGAGCCGGCGGCCGCGTGCGCTCGGACGAGGACTTCGTCTTCTACAACCAGCCCCGCCACCCCTCCGGCCTGGTACGACGGCTACCGAAGCGCAGCGCCCCCGAAGGACTCACGGACAGCATCGAGGCCGACCTCAGCGCGCTCGACCACTCGGTCGACCAGGTGGTCATCGCCGCGTCCTCCGACGGAGCCGCATTCGCTCAGGTGCGCGATCTACGCATCCTGCTGTACGACGCGGCGGCGGGCGGGGACCCGCTCGCCGTCTTCGACGTACGGCCGGAGACCGGCGAGGAGACGGCGATCATCTGCGGCGAGCTCTACCGGCGCGGCGATGGCTGGAAATTCCGGGCCGTGGGCCAGGGCTACCCGACCGGTCTGGTGGGCCTGGCGACCGCCTTCGGCATCTCGGTCGACGAAGCGGAGGCCGCGGCGGAGCCCGAACCGGCGCCCTCGCCCGCGAGCGCTCCCCCGCCTTCGGCGCCCGCCGTCCCCGTGGCAGCACCCGGCTTCCCGCCGCCCGCGCCCGCGTTCCCGCCCGCACCGGCACCCGGCCCGGACTCGCAGGTCACGGTGCAGCACCAGCAGCCCGCCTACGGCTACCCGCAGCCCGCGATGGCCCAGTCGGCGTCCCAGGCCGTTTCCCAGCCCGCGTACGGGTATCCGCAGCCCGCCACCACCCCGCCCGCCTACGGCTACCCGCAGCCCGCCGCGGCCGCGGCCCCCGCTCCCGACCCGAATTTCATGCTGCCCCCGCAGGGACCGCAGTTCGCACGGACCTGAGACGCGGCCGTCGCCCTCCGGGGCCCCAGAGCCTGTCGGGGACCTCGGCCCTGAGGCCCGGCCCCGGATACCCGGCTCTGGGCGCTCGGCTCCTCAGGTCCGGAGCGGAGGGCCCAGAGTCCCAGGCCTGGAGCCGGGCGCCCGCAGTCTCGGGCCCGGATGCTCAGGTCCTGGTCTTGTAGCCGCGTCCCCACTGCAGGCCCCAGCCGTACAGCCGGTCCAGCTCCGACTGGAACCCGTACACGAACTTCACTTCGCGCCGCACGACCAGTTCGTCCTTGGCGTTCTCCACCGTGAACACGGCGCAGGAGCGGGCCTCCGGAGCGTGCTCGTCGAGTTCGATCTCGATCCGCGGGCCGTTGCCGGGGTAGAGCGTCACCTTGGCGTGCGTGCGGTCGAAGGCCGGGGTCTGGTCGTAGATATAGACGAAGAACAGCAGCCGCTTGATCTCGTCGCGCTTGTCGAGATTGACGTAGAGGGTCTCGCCCGACGGCGCCCCGAAGCGGTCATCCCCACTGAGCCGGATGTACGGCGGCGCGTTCAGGTCGCCCAGGAGGTTGCCCAGCGGCTGGACCGCGCCCTTGGTGCCGTCCTTCATCTCGTACATGCAGCCCAGGTCCAGGTCGACATTGACCATGCCCTGGGTGTGCGCCTGGACCACATCGGGCTTGAAGAGCTTCATGGGATGCAACAGCCGACCGCTCTGCCGCGACCTGCCCTCGATGTCGGACGTACGCATCCGCCAGGAGAGGTTGACCCGCAGATTGCCGGTCAGCGCCCCCTGTTTGGCCAGTGAGACCGTGGCGTGCCGTCTGGAGAGCACGATGGAGCTGGTCGACGCGTTGCCCGACTCGAAGTGCGCCTCTCGCCGTGGCCACAGGCTGTCCCAGAACGCCATCCCCAACCCCCACACGTATCGGTAGAAACACAGGTGCCTTGGCCCTGCTGCCGCCCCGTGCGTCGCACAGGGTGTTCCACATCACTGCGGGGCGGCCGCCGGGCCGGGTCCGGGTGTCCCCGGAGAACCGTCGCCGTACGGACCGCCCCGCTGAGAGCGTTCCTCAATCCCTACCGGGTCACACCCCGGACGGGACTTCTGCCTTGGAACCCGCGTCGTCGCCGCCCGCGGCCTCCAGCGCCTTGTTGCGCCGGACCGAGGACCAGAAGGACCAGGCGATCAGCACGACACCGATGAGACCGGTGATGAGCTCGTGGATCTGGTACTGGATGGTGACGAGCAGGATCACGGCCAGCGCGCCGATGGCGTAGTGGGCGCCGTGCTCCAGGTAGACGTAGTCGTCGAGGGTGCCCTGGCGGACCAGGTAGACCGTGAGCGAACGGACGTACATGGCGCCGATACCGAGGCCGAGGGCCATCAGCACGATGTTGTTGGTGATGGCGAAGGCGCCGATGACACCGTCGAACGAGAAGGACGCGTCGAGCACTTCCAGGTAGAGGAACATGAAGAACGCGGCCTTGCCGGAGAGCACGATCGCGGAAACCTTCTTTCCGCTCTTCCTGGCCTCCTCCTCGGCCTCGTGCTCCCGCTCCTCCTCTTCCTCCAGCTTGTTCTCGAAGAAACCGGAGAGACCGCCGACGATGAGGTAGGTGATCAGACCCGCGACTCCGGAGAGCAGGACGGTCTCCGCCTTGTCCGCGTGGCCGCCGCCGTGCTGGTGCGCGCTCGTCGCGAAGGTCATGGCCGAGATCAGCAGCACGATCAGGGCGATGCAGACCGACAGCATGTCGACCTTGCCGAGCTTGGCGAGCGGGCGCTCGATCCAGTGCAGCCACTGGATGTCCCGCTCCTCGAAGATGAAGTCGAGGAAGATCATCAACAGGAACATGCCACCGAACGCGGCAATCGCCGGGTGGGCGTCCGTGACCAGTTCCTGATAGCGCTCGGGCTGGCTGAACGAGAGATGGACCGCATCGATCGGGCCCAGCTTGGCGGTGATGGCCACGATCACGACGGGGAACACCAGCCGCATGCCGAAGACCGCGATGAGCACACCGACCGTGAGGAAGATTTTCTGCCAGAAGGCATTCATCTTCTTCAGGATTCCGGCGTTGACCACCGCATTGTCGAAGGACAGCGAGATCTCCAGGACGGAAAGGATCGCCACCACGCCGAAGGCTTCCCACCCCCCGTAGATCACCGCTGCGACCAGGCCGAGCGCGGTAATCGCGAACGACCAGCCGAAGGTTTTCAGAAGCACTGGCTACCCCATCGTGTATGTAACGGGTCTCCCCTGGTGTGTACGGGGCTCCCCCGCGCCGTGCGCGGCTTTACGAAACGTTGACCCCAAAGTCTAGAGCGATGCCGCGCAGACCGGACGCGTACCCCTGTCCCACTGCACGGAACTTCCACTCGCCGTTGTACCGGTAGAGCTCGCCGAAGATCATCGCCGTTTCCGTCGAGGCGTCCTCGCTGAGGTCGTAACGCGCGAGTTCCTGACCGTCCGCCTGATTCACCACGCGGATGAACGCATTGGCGACCTGGCCGAAGGTCTGCCCCCGGCTGTCGGCCTCATGGATCGAGACCGGAAAAATGATCTTGTCGCAGTTCGCCGGTACCTGGGTGAGATTCACGATGACCGACTCGTCGTCGCCCTCGCCCTCACCCGTGAGATTGTCACCGGTGTGCTCCACGGAACCATCGGGGCTCGTGAGGTTGTTGTAGAACACGAACCATTCGTCGCCGAGCACCCGGCCCGACTGGCACAGCAGCGCGCTGGCGTCGAGATCGAAGTCGGCACCCGTGGTGGATCGTGCGTCCCAGCCGAGCCCGACCAGCACCTGGGTGAGGTTGGGTGCGGCCTTGGAGAGGGAGACATTGCCTCCCTTGGCGAGCGTGACGCCCATGGTGTGTCCTCCCCGAATCGATGAACCGTGTGTAGAGCTGTGAACCGTGTGGAGAGCTGTTGAGCACGTCCGGCGCCGCACGTCGTGCGGCGCCGGACGGATTCACTGCCGGCGAGGGCCCGGCGGAGCCTCGGCCGCCCGGCCCGGTCGCCCCTTCTCAGACGTTGACGCCGAAGTCCTGCGCGATGCCGCGCAGCCCCGAGGCGTACCCCTGGCCGATGGCACGGAACTTCCACTCCGCCCCATTGCGGTACAGCTCGCCGAAGACCATGGCGGTCTCCGTCGAGGCGTCCTCGCTCAGGTCGTAGCGCGCCAGCTCGCTGTTGTCCGCCTGGTTGACCACGCGGATGTACGCGTTGCGCACCTGGCCGAAGCTCTGCTGCCGGGTCTCGGCCTCGTAGATCGAGACCGGGAAGACGATCTTGTCGACATCGGCCGGAACGCCGGCCAGGTTCACCTTGATGACCTCGTCGTCGCCCTCGCCCTCACCGGTGAGGTTGTCACCGGTGTGCTCCACGGAGCCGTCGGGGCTCTTGAGGTTGTTGAAGAAGACGAAGTTGCCGTCGCTGCCGACCTTGCCCTCGGCGTTCGTCAGCAGGGCGCTGGCGTCGAGGTCGAAGTCACCACCGGTGGTGGTACGAGCATCCCAGCCCAGACCGACCACGACCGCGGTCAGGTTGGGCGCGGCCTTGGTCAGCGAGACGTTGCCGCCCTTGCTGAGGCTGACTCCCACGAGTCCTCCCATTGGTTTCCTTGGGGGCCGGCCGACGCCGGCGCCTCCACGTTGCGTTGGCATCCGATCAACGACTGGATCCTAGTGACCGGTTCCCGGTCAAAGCAGGCTTTTGACCGGGAAGCCTGTAGATCCGCCGGTGCCGTACCGGCGGACCCGGATCGGGGGTCCCGGATCAGAGGGCGTCGAGCGCCTTGATGTAGTCGTTGAGGTCACGCGCGTCGGGCAGACCGTTGACGACGGTCCAGCGCACCACGCCCTCCTTGTCGATGATGAAGGTGCCGCGCACCGCGCAGCCCTTCTCCTCGTCGAAGACGCCGTAGGCCCGCGAGGTCTCGCCGTGCGGCCAGAAGTCCGAGACCAGCGGGTACTCCAGGCCCTCCTGCTCCGCGAAGACGCGCAGGGTGTGGATGGAGTCGTTGGAGACGGCGAGCAGCTGCGTGTCGTCGTTCTCGAACTTCGGCAGCTCGTCACGGAGCGCGCAGAGCTCACCCGTGCACACGCCGGTGAAGGCGAACGGGTAGAACAGCAGCACGACGTTTTTCTCGCCGCGGAAGTCGGAGAGCTTCACGGTCCGGCCGTGGTTGTCCTTCAGCTCGAAATCCGGGGCCTGGGTGCCGACCTCGATCGCCATGAAACGCGTCCCTTCGCTACGTTCACCGGGCTGGGCTGTCCGGGTGGCCCCCACCCTACGCAGGGCCCGCAGGAGGCCGCGCGGCGCCCGCGCCGCCCGCACTCCGCCCGCAGTCCGGGCCCGAGCCCGCGCGGGCACTCCGCGACCGGAAACCCCGGCGGCGGTGCGGACCCGGCGGCCGCAAGAAGAAGACCCCCGGCGGTTCATGCCGTCGGGGGTCTTCGGGGCGAGTACGTGCCGAACGCGGCTCAGCGCTTGGCTTTGGCCGCCTTCGGCGTGACCAGACGGCTGCCCGTCCAGTCCTTGCCCGCATTGATGCTCTTGGTCTGGGAGAGACCGGCGGTCTGTGCAGCCTCGTTGATGTCGCTCGGTTCGACGTATCCGTCACGGCCGGTCTTCGGCGTCATCAGCCAGACCGCGCCGCCGTCCTCGATCAGACCAATGGCATCCACCAGCGCGTCCGTAAGGTCGCCGTCCTCGTCGCGGAACCACAGCAGGACGACGTCTGCGACGTCGTCGTAGTCCTCATCGACGAGATCCTGGCCGATTGTGGCCTCAATGCCCTCACGGAGCTCCTGCTCGACGTCGTCGTCGTAGCCGATCTCCTGGACCACCTGTCCGGGCTCGAACCCCAGGCGTGCTGCCGGGTTGGTCCGCTCCTCCGCGTGGTCCGCGGTCGCGCTCACGGGTTGCCTCCTGATCATGTTTCGGAAAATGCTTCAGCCACGCGCGTGCGCGGGGCGTTGGCCGTAGTCCACACGGGAGCGGCGGATCGCGCAAGTACCCAGCGTGTGAGACCGCCTAAACGGTGACGTTCCCCCTCACGTCTCCGCACTGTCGGCGGTCCCCCTGCGGGGGCCCGGCGCCATCTTCCACACCCTTTACGTCCTTCCACAGCTTATGCCGTTTCGGTCCGCCATTCGGAGTCGCACATCCTTTGGGAACGCTTGGACGGGTTGGGCGTAAGGTTGCGCTTTGGACCAGCCCATCCCCGCGCCGCGGACGCGATGTCTCACAACACGGCGGTTACCCCTCGGTAGAGATGACGTTTACGCCCTCGCGGTACACGATGGTGATGGCGTACATGCATACATCCCGGGGGCATGTTCTCCCGGAACCAGGCCCCGTAGAGCAGCACCGAACAGCGAAGGAACAGCGTGGCTTCCGGATCCGATCGCAACCCGATCATCATTGGCGGCCTGCCGAGCCAGGTCCCGGACTTCGATCCCGAAGAGACCCAGGAGTGGCTCGACTCGCTCGACGCCGCCGTCGACGAGCGAGGCCGTGAGCGGGCCCGTTATCTGATGCTCCGGCTCATCGAGCGTGCGCGCGAGAAGCGCGTCGCCGTGCCGGAGATGCGCAGTACGGACTACGTGAACACGATCGCCACGAAGGACGAGCCGTTCTTCCCCGGCGACGAGGAGATCGAGCGCAAGGTCCTCAACGCGACCCGCTGGAACGCGGCCGTGATGGTGTCGCGCGCCCAGCGTCCGGGGATCGGGGTCGGCGGCCACATCGCCACCTTCGCCTCCTCGGCCTCGCTGTACGACGTGGGCTTCAACCACTTCTTCCGGGGCAAGGACGACGGCCTGGGCGGCGACCAGATCTTCTTCCAGGGGCACGCGTCCCCCGGCATCTATGCCCGCGCCTTCCTGCTCGACCGGCTGAGCGAGGCGCAGCTCGACGCCTTCCGCCAGGAGAAGTCGAAGGCGCCCAACGGCCTGTCCAGCTATCCGCACCCGCGGCTGATGCCGGACTTCTGGGAGTTCCCGACCGTCTCGATGGGCCTCGGCCCGCTCGGCGCGATCTACCAGGCCCGGATGAACCGGTACATGGAGGCGCGCGGCATCGCCGACACCTCCCGGTCTCATGTGTGGGCGTATCTGGGCGACGGCGAGATGGACGAGCCCGAGTCGCTCGGCCAGCTCTCCATCGCCGCCCGTGAGGGCCTGGACAACCTGACCTTCGTGGTCAACTGCAACCTGCAGCGCCTCGACGGCCCGGTGCGCGGCAACGGCAAGATCATCCAGGAGCTGGAGTCGCAGTTCCGCGGCGCCGGGTGGAACGTCATCAAGCTGGTCTGGGACCGGTCCTGGGACCCGCTGCTCGCACAGGACCGCACGGGCATCCTGGTCAACAAGCTGAACACCACGCCGGACGGTCAGTTCCAGACGTACGCCACCGAGTCCGGCGCGTACATCCGTGAGCACTTCTTCGGGGACGACCCGCGGCTGCGCGACATGGTCAAGGACATGACCGACGACCAGATCCTGCACCTGGGCCGCGGCGGTCACGACCACAAGAAGGTCTACGCGGCCTACGCGGCGGCCAAGGCCCACAAGGGCCAGCCGACGGTGATCCTGGCGCAGACGGTCAAGGGCTGGACGCTGGGGCCGAACTTCGAGGGCCGCAACGCGACCCACCAGATGAAGAAGCTCACAGTCGAGGACCTCAAGCGGTTCCGCGACCGGCTCCACATCCCGATCACGGACAAGCAGCTGGACGAGGGCTACCCGCCCTACTACCACCCGGGCCGCGACTCGGAGGAAATCCAGTACATGCACGACCGCCGCAAGGGTCTGGGCGGTTACGTCCCGACCCGCGTGGTGCGCGCGAAGCCCCTGCCCCTCCCCGAGGACAAGACGTACGCGACCGCGAAGAAGGGGTCGGGTCAGCAGTCGATCGCCACGACCATGGCGTTCGTCCGCATCCTGAAGGACCTCATGCGGGACAAGGAGATCGGCAAGCGCTTCGTGCTGATCGCGCCCGACGAGTACCGCACCTTCGGTATGGACGCGTTCTTCCCGAGCGCGAAGATCTACAACCCGCTCGGTCAGCAGTACGAGTCGGTGGACCGTGATCTGCTGCTGGCGTACAAGGAGTCGCCGACCGGTCAGATGCTGCACGACGGCATCTCGGAGGCCGGCTGCACGGCGTCGCTGATCGCCGCCGGCTCGGCGTACGCCACGCACGGCGAGCCGCTGATCCCGGTGTACGTCTTCTACTCGATGTTCGGTTTCCAGCGCACCGGCGACCAGTTCTGGCAGATGGCCGACCAGCTCGCGCGCGGCTTCGTGCTGGGTGCGACGGCGGGTCGTACGACGCTGACCGGTGAGGGTCTCCAGCACGCGGACGGCCATTCGCAGCTGCTCGCCTCGACCAACCCGGGCTGTGTCGCGTACGACCCGGCGTTCAGCTACGAGATCGCGCACATCGTCAAGGACGGTCTGCGCCGGATGTACGGCGGGACCCCCGACGAGAACGAGGACGTCTTCTACTACCTCACCGTCTACAACGAGCCGATCCAGCACCCGGCCGAGCCCGAGAACGTCGATGTCGAAGGCATCCTCAAGGGCGTGTACCGCTACAAGGCCGCCGATCGGGGCGAGGTCCCGGCCCAGATCCTGGCGTCCGGTGTGGCGGTTCCGTGGGCGGTCGAGGCGCAGCGGATCCTCGCCGACGAGTGGAACGTCCGGGCGGACGTCTGGTCGGCGACCTCCTGGAACGAGCTGCGCCGCGAGGCGGTGGACGTGGAACGGTACAACCTGCTGCACCCGGAGGAGGAGCAGCGCGTCCCGTATGTCACGCAGAAGCTCTCCGGCTCCGAGGGCCCGTTCGTGGCGGTCTCGGACTGGATGCGTTCCGTACCGGACCAGATCGCGCGCTGGGTGCCCGGCTCGTACCAGTCGCTGGGCGCGGACGGCTTCGGTTTCGCCGACACCCGCGGCGCGGCCCGCCGGTTCTTCCACATCGACGCGCAGTCGGTCGTCCTCGCGGTGCTCACCGAGCTCGCGAAGCAGGGCCGGGTCGACCGTTCGCTGCTGAAGACGGCGATCGACCGGTACGAGCTGCTGGATGTGACGGCGGCCGGACCGGGCGCGGCCGGCGGCGACGCGTAGGGCCGACGAACGACGGCCGAAGGGCGGCGGGATCTCCTCTTCCCGCCGCCCTTCGGCGTATCCGGTCAGTTCTCCCAGACCTTGAAGGCCCTGACCTGGTACGGGGACTGGGGCACCCAGGTGCCGCCGCCCGGATAGGTCTCGAACTCTCCGGTCTCGGCGCACTCGGCCGACTGGTACGTGGTGACGGGCCGGCCGGTGCGGTTGGCGAGTGCCTGGACCCTGCCGCCCGCCGGCAGCGGCACACAGCTGTCGATGTCGATCGTCGACAGCTCATGGATCTGCCGGGCGCCGGCGAAGTCCGGCTTCTCCCAGAGGCAGAGCTGACCGCTTCCGCAGGCCCCGAGCCGGGCGGGCGCGGAGTGGGCGGTTGCCCGTGGGGCCGCGGAGCCGGCCGTGGCGGCCTGCGGAATCAGCGCGGCGGCGGCCAGGGCGGCGGCGAGAAAGGTCGTACGCATGGACATCAACCCCCGTGGTGGTGCGCATCAGTTGTCTGCACCCTGACCTGCGGAGCAAGACCCGGGGAAGGGGCCGCGGGCCGCACCACCCTGATAGGCGACAGCCCCGCCGGAACGGTCCGGCGGGGCTGTCGTACGTACGGTGTTGACGCCGCGGAGGGCATCGTGACGAACGGTCAGATGTGACCGGCGCCCGCGCCCGCCTGGGCGTTGGCACCTCTCTTGGTGAGCGTGGCGACCACCGCGGCGACCACCGCGACGACGCCCGCAACCATGAACGCCGTGCTCATGCCCGACACGAACGTGTCATGCGCGACGCCTGCGATCTTCGCCGCGACCTCCGGCGGAGTGCCGGCGGCCACCGGCGGGACGCCGACCTCGACGGCCGAGGACGCGGCGTCCAGCTGCTCCGGCGCGAGCGGCGGGAGCTTCGCGGCCGTCCAGTTGTCGGCCAGCTTCGAGTCGACCTGGGAGGCCATGACGGCGCCCAGCACCGCCGTACCGAGGCTGCCGCCGACCTGCATGGCGGCCTGCTGCAGACCGCCCGCGACGCCGGAGAGCTCCATCGGGGCGTTGCCCACGATGACCTCGGTGGCGCCGACCATCACCGGGGCGAGGCCGAGGCCGAGCAGACCGAACCAGATCGACATGGTCAGGGTGCCGGTGCCGATCTCCAGCTGGGACATGCCGAACATGGCGACCGCCGTGCAGACCATGCCCCCGACCAGCGGAACACGCGGACCGAACTTGGTGATCATGGCGCCCGCGAGCGGCGAGGCGACGATCATCATCCCGGTCAGCGGCAGCAGGTGCAGACCGCTGTCGACGGGGCTCAGACCGTGCACGTTCTGAAGGTAGAAGGTGACGAAGAACAGCCCGCCCATGAAGGCGAAGGCCATCAGCACCATCAGGACCGCACCCGCGGACAGCGGCACGGACCGGAACATCGCCAGCGGGATCAGCGGCTCCCTGACGTTCTTCTGGGAGAAGGCGAAGACCACGAACAGGGCCAGGGCGGCGCCCAGGAAGCCGAGCGTCTTGTAGTCGCCCCAGCCCCACTCGGAACCCTTGATGAGCGCCCAGATCAGGCAGAACATCGCCTGTGACAGGAGCACGATGCCGCCGACGTCGAAGGAGCGCGGCGCGTTCTCGGCGCGGTGGTCCTTGAGGATCACCAGGCCCAGCAGGAGCGCGATCACCCCGACCGGCACATTGATGAAGAAGACGGACTGCCAGTTGACGTGCTCGACGAGCACGCCGCCGAGAATCGGTCCACCGGCGGTCGAGGCACCGATCACCATGCCCCAGATGCCGATCGCCATGTTCAGCTTCTCGGCCGGGAAGGTGGCGCGCAGCAGGCCGAGCGCGGCCGGCATGAGCAGGGCGCCGAAGAGGCCCTGGAGCACCCGGAACACGATCACCAGGGCGACGCTGTGGGAGAGACCGATGGCCCCCGACGCCGCGGCGAAGCCGACGACCCCTATGAGGAAGGTCTGGCGGTGACCGAACCGGTCACCGAGCTTGCCCGCGGTGATCAGGGAGACCGCGAGGGCGAGCATGTAGCCGTTCGTGATCCACTGGACATCGGCGAGCGAGGCGCCGAGGTCCTGCTGGATGGCGGGGTTGGCGATCGCGACGATCGTGCCGTCGAGCGCGACCATCATCACGCCGATGGCCACGGAGAAGAGCGTCAGCCAGGGGTGGCCGCGCAGCCCCTTGGCAGGTGCGGGCACGGCGCTGTCCTGCGGCTCCCGCGACGCCTTTTCGACGGTGGTCTGACTAGTCATGCCGGGGAGATTAGTGTCAGCCGCTGACAGTTGACAAACCATTTCACAAGACAGTAACTGTCATGTGGCTCACAGCCGCGTCGAGCTGCGTGCATCAGGAGGAAGAGGGCCATTTCAGTGACCGATGGGCAGCGGGCCGCACGTCCGACCGGGCTGCGCGAGCGGAAGAAACGACGCACCCGGGACGCCCTGCTGCACGCCGCCCTCGATCTTTTCACCACCCAGGGATACGAGCAGACCACCGTCGACGAGATCGTCGGCGCCGTCGAGGTCTCCCAGCGCACCTTCTTCCGCTACTTCGCCGGCAAGGAGGAGGCCGCCTTCGCCATCCAGGAGATGGTGGAGTCGCACTTCCTCTCGGAGCTGCGCCGACGGCCCGCTTCGGAAACCCCGTTCGAGGCGCTGCGCCACGCGGTCCTCTGCGCCTGGAACACCCTCGGTGAGGCAATCGAGGCGATCGTCACCGTCGACCTCCACATGCGCACGTACCGGATGATCGAGTCGACGCCGTCGCTGCTCGCCGTTCACCTGCGGCGGAGCATAGACCTGGAGAACGAGATCGCACGGCTGATCGCCGAGCGCGAGGGGATCGACCCGGAGAAGGACCCGCGGCCCAGGGTCGCCGTCGCCGCGTTCGGCGGGGTGATGCGGGTGACCGGGCAGCTCTGGGGGCAGGGGCGGGACACCGGCATGGAATCGCTGCGTGTGCTGACCGAGACATATCTGGACCAGCTCGGCCCGGCACTGGCCGGGAACTGGCGGACGGAGGCCGGCGCGGGGGCCGGGTAGCGCCATGGACACTCCGTCCGGTGTGCGGCAGACCTGGGCACGGGGGCACGGCTGCGCCGGGGTACCGGCACGCCGCTGTGCTGTACGCCTCACCGCGCGGCATGACCGACTTCACAACAGCCGTGCTCCGGCGCCCACATACGACGCTCCGGCAGGCACTCCGCGCGCCTGTGCGTACCCGCCGCACCAACACAGCGTGAAATAACGGGCCTTGAATTCCCGGGGGCGGGGTGATGTGCATCACCCTCGTCACGGCCGCTGCCCCGCGTCTCCTAATGTGGGCGGGAGTGACTTCCTTCGACTCCTCCCCCACGCTCACCGCATGGCGCGCGCTGCTCGCCGTCGCGGTTGTGTTCGTGATGCTGGCGACCACGGGCTGGACCGCCGTACGTCACCAGCACCCCGACGAGCCACGCGCCCTCGCACTCGCCTCGTGGGCACGGGGCCGCGTAGCCGGTCACGCGCTTCCGGACGCCGACGCTCCGCCGCACCGGCTGGCGCAGTTCTTCGCCGCGCTCACACCCGCGCAGCGCACCCGGCTCGCCGACAAGTACCCCTTGGTCGTGGGTAATCTGAACGGTGCCCCGGTCACCCTGCGCTACCACGCCAACCGGCTGGCCCTGGCGCAGGCGAGCGCGGTCGAGCAGCAGCGCATGCACGACGACCGGCTCTCCCCCGACGGCCGCGCCGAGGCGCTCCGCCGGCTGAACCGCATCCGGGCGATGCTGGAGAACGGCCGGCACATCCTCGCCTTCGACCCGTCCGGGAAGGGCCGCGCCGCCGAGGTCTTCGGTGATCTCGACCGGGCCCAGCGGATCTCCGTGGTCGTCCCCGGCGTCGACACCACTCTGCTGACACTGGAGCGGTCCGCCCCCATGGTGAACGCCGCCCCGGTCGGCATGGCGAAGTCGCTGTACGCGGCGGAGCGCGCCGCGCGTCCCGGCACCCGGACCGCCGTCATCGCCTGGGGCGACTACACCACGCCCGCCGGAATCGGTGTGGACGCGGCCCTGGGCAACCTCGCCGAGCGCGGGGCGGTCCGGCTGAACGCCCTGGTGGGCGCGCTGCCCGGGGATGCCCCGGTCTCCCTGTTCTGCCACAGCTACGGCTCGGTGCTGTGCGGTGTCGCCGCACATGAACTGCCCTCCAGGGTCACCGACATCGCGGTCGCGGGCAGCCCCGGCATGCGGGTGGAGAACGCCCGCCAGCTGCGCACCGGCGCCCGGGTGTGGGCGACGCGGGACCGCGGCGACTGGATCGCGGACGTACCGAACATGGAGCTCGGCGGGCTCGGTCACGGGGCCGACCCGGTCGACCCGGGCTTCGGCGCGCGTGTGGTCTCGGCGGGCGACGCGGTCGGACACAGCGGCTATTTCGAGCCGGGCACCGAGAGCCTCAGCAACTTCGCCGCCATCGGCGTGGGGGCCTACGGCTCGGTGAGCTGTGCCGGCTCCGACCACACCTGCCACAAGGGAGTCACCACCGGCGGCCAGGAGATCTGACCGGCGCGACGAGCCACAGCCGGCCGCATATCCGGACTTACACGGAAGGGGGACGTGCGAGCAAGTGCCGCATACGATGAGGCACATGGGTGATGTGCTGGCCGGAATTCATGCCACCTGGGAGTTCGACACCGACTCCGTGCTCATCCGCTTCGAACGGGGAATACGCACACCGAAGCTCTTCCAGAGCCTGCGTGAGCGCCGCGTCCCGCACGCGGCACTGTCGTCGGTGACGCTGACCCCGGGCAAGCGGGGCACGGTGGTGCTGCGCGCGGTACCGAGACCCGGTGCCGACCCGCTGCTGGAGGCCGCAGCCGGGCAGCTGAAGGACGGCTGCGATCCGTACCGGCTGGTGCTGCCCGCCGAGCGCGAGACGCTCGCCGAGTACTACGCGGACGAACTGCGCGCCCGGCTCGGCCCCGACGCCGCGGAGCCCGCCGAGCGGTTCCTGGTCGCGGCCCCCGAGGCCCCGATGCAGTTCAAGGCGTACGACGGCCGGGCCGGCTTCGACGGGGAGCGGGTCTCCTTCCGCTGGTTCTGGACGGGTGCCTCCACGGCGAAGTGGAAGGCCGGCGACCAGACGTTTCCGGTGACGGAGCTGAGCGGGGTCGAGTGGCGCTCGCCGGAGGCCTTCGACGGCTATCTGCGGCTGGTGCCGAGGGGCCTGGAAGGCGTGGCTCCGGGACCGGGCACGGATACCTGCCTCGGCATGAACAGCGCGTCCGGCATGGGTGCGGGACCGGATACGGAGTTGGGCACGAGGCTCACCGCGGGTCCGGTACGGAGCGCCCAGCCGGCGGCTCCCCGGCCCGCCCGGGCCGATCAGGATCCGGCCGCGGTGGTCTTCGGCCTCGGCTACGGCCCGGTGCACGAGTCGCTGCCGTTCGCCGCGGCCGTACTGGAATCCGTACGCAGGAAGCAGCCGTCGCCCGGCACGCCTGCCGCCGCCCTGGTGGGCGCGGGGCGGCGCGATCCCGCGGACATCGCGGAGCGGATCCGGCACCTCGGGGAGCTGCACCAGGCGGGTCTGGTCACGGACGACGAGTTCAGCGCGAAGAAGGCGCAGCTGCTCGCCGAGCTGTAGGCGTCCGGTGCCCGAAACGACCGGGGTCCGGCTCCCCAGTAGTACCCCCGTACGAGAAGCGCGGCGGTGGACCGGAACCCCGGTATGACGCCACCGGGTGCTCCACTGCCTACGCTGATCGGGCCATGTCTGCTTCCCCGCCGCCCCCGCCGTCCCCGCCGCCCCCGCCGTCCGCACCGCCCCGGACTCCCCCGCCGCCCGTCGACGGCCTGGTGAGCGCCGCCCGGCGCAATCTGCGCGAGATCGCCCACGGGCTCTCGCACCCGTCCCATCCCCCGGCGCCGCTCCTGGCGAACGCGCCGAAGCGGTGGCAGCGGCTGCTGCCGTACGCCGTCGTTCTCGCCCTCGTCGCGATCTTCGTACCGGTCACGATCAATGTCCTGATCCATGGGTACGGCGTGAACGGAGGGCTGGCGGGAGCCCTGGCCGTCGCGCAGGCGGCGCCGCTGCTGATGCTGGCGCACCGGCCGCTGCAGGCCTGGTGGATCGTCTTCCCCGCCGACGTCCTGGGCGCGGCAGTGCTGCTCGGGCACCCGGTCGGCGCGTACGAGATCTGGCCGTGGCCCCCGCCCACCCTGATCGGCCATCTCTTCCTGCTGCTCGCGCTGGCCCTGCGCGAGACCCGGCGGACCCTGGCCGCGGTCTGGGTGGCGACGGGCGCGGCGAGCCTGGTCCTGCACCTGATCGCGCCGGCGCGCAGCAACGGCAGCGCACTGCTGCTCGTGATCCTCGGCGCGGTGGTCCTGGTGATCGGCGCGGCGCTGCGGGAACGCGGCGACGCACAGCGCCGGCTGGCCGAGCAGGAGACCATCAGCGAGGCCGAGCGGGCGCAGCGGACACTGCTGGAGGAGCGCACCCGGATCGCCCGGGAGCTGCACGACGTGGTCGCGCACCACATGTCCGTGATCACGGTCCAGGCCGATTCCGCGCCCTACCGGATCAGCGGGCTGCCCGCGGAGGCGGTCGCGGAGTTCGGCGCGATCGCGGCGAGTGCGCGGGAGTCGCTCGCGGAGATGCGGCGGCTGCTGACGGTGCTGCGCAGCGAGGGCACGGAGGGCGAGCGGGCGCCGCAACCGGGGCTCGACCGGGTGCAGCAGCTGGTGGAGGCGACGGTACGGGCGGGGCTGCCGGTCGAACTGTCGCTGGCCGCCGATGTGCCGGACGTACCGCAGGCGGTGGATCTGTCGGCGTACCGGATCGTGCAGGAGGCCCTGGCGAACGTGGTCCGGCACGCGTCGGGTGCGCGGACCCGGGTGTCGATCACGTCCGACGGTGACCACCTGACCGTGCTGGTGGTCAACGACCGGGCGGAGCAGCCCGGTTCGCCGCTGGAGACGACCGGGACCGGGCACGGCCTGGTCGGCATGCGGGAGCGCGTACGGTTGACGGGCGGCACGCTGGACACCGGACCGCTGCCCGACGGCGGCTTCCGGGTGGCCGCGCGACTGCCGCTCGCCACCGTTCCGCCCCCGACCTCGGAGGACTCTTGACCATCCGCGTGATCATCGTCGACGACCAGGCCATGGTGCGGGCGGGGTTCGCGGCACTGCTCGCGGCACAGAGCGACATCGACGTGGTCGGTGAGGCGCCGGACGGGCGCCAGGGCGTCGACGTCAGCCGACGGGTCCACCCGGACGTGGTCCTGATGGATGTCCGGATGCCCGAGATGGACGGCCTGGCGGCGGCCCGCGAGCTGCTGAACCCGCCGGTGGGCGTGGTGCACCTGCCCAAGGTGCTGATGCTCACCACGTTCGACGTGGACGACTACGTGTACGAGGCGCTGCGGGCCGGGGCGTCCGGATTCCTGCTGAAGGACGCGCCGCCGGCGGATCTGATCTCGGCCGTACGCGTGGTCGCGGCGGGCGAGGCGCTGCTGGCGCCGTCCGTGACCCGGCGCCTGATCGCGGACTTCGCCCGGCAGGGGCCGTCCGGGGCCATCCGGAACGGGCACGTGCTGCGGCTGAACGGGCTGACTCCGCGCGAGACGGAGGTGCTGGAGCTGATCGCGCGGGGGCTGTCCAACCAGGAGATAGCGGAACGGCTGGTGCTGGCCGAACAGACGGTGAAGACACACATCGGGCGGGTGCTGGCCAAGCTGGATCTGCGGGACCGCGCGCAGGCGGTGATCTTCGCGTACGAGGCGGGAGTGGTGGTACCGGGAGAGCAGTAACGGGGGTCTCCCCCCGCCCGCCCCACCGGCGGGCCCTCCGTACACCCCCTACCCCGGTATCACCTCGCACTTGGCTCCCCGGTGCGACGCCCCCGCGCCCTCTTCCTTCCTACCTTCCTCTCCGTCGCGCCGAACGGCGTGCGGAACCGGGTCAGCCGGAGAGGGAGGGGCGGGATGCGCCGATACGCAAGGACTCTGGTCGCGGTCGCGCTGGCGATCACCGTGGTGGCGGGGACGGCCGGCTGGGCGTCCGGGAACGCGCAGCAGGCTCTGACCGGGCCGCCCCCGGGCACGGCGGCCTGGCGCGCGGATCAGGTGCTGGGGCGCGAGCTGCCCGACCCGGAGCGGACCTCACCGGCCGAAGTGAGCCGCTTCTTCCGGGGGTTGACGGCGGCACAGCAGCAGACCCTGGTCGTACGGCATCCACTCGTCGTCGGCAATCTGGACGGGGTGCCCGTCGAACTGCGCTACCGGGCCAACGCCCGCTCCCTGCGCGCCGGTCACGACCCCAGGTATGCCCATCTCACCGGGCCGGGGCACCGGCAGATCCTCGCCTTCGACCCGCGCGGACGCGGCCAGGTCGCCGAGGTCTTCGGGGATCTGAGCACCGCGCGCCATGTGGCGGTCGTGGTGCCGGGTTCGGACATCGACGCCGGGACCTTCGACCGCACCACCGATGTGTACGGCACTCCGGCGGGCATGGCGAAGTCTCTGTACGCGGAGACCGGACGCGGCAGCGCCGTCGTCGCCTGGGCCGGGTACACCACGCCCGTGGGCGTCGGCATCGACGCCGCGACGGGCTCACTCGCCGAGGCGGGCGCCGGCCGGCTGACCCGGTTGGCGGACGGGCTGGCCGCCGACGGCGTGCCCGCGCCCGCCGTGTTCTGCCACAGCTACGGCTCCGTCGTGTGCGGCCTCGCCGCATCCCGGCTGCGCGCCACGGACCTGGTCGTCCTCGGCTCGCCCGGGATGCGCGCCGACGACGTCGCGGATCTGCACACCACCGCCCGGGTCTGGGCGGCCAAGGACGCCACGGACTGGATCGACGACGTACCGAACGTGGAGGTGGCGGGCCTGGGCCACGGCCCCGATCCGACGGGTCCGGGGTTCGGCGCCCGCCGGGTGCCGGCCCGCGGGGCCCACGGGCACACCGGCTACTTCGCCCCCGGCACGGACTCGCTCCGCGCCTTCGCCTCGATCGCACGGGGGGAGGCCCGATGAGCCTCGCCACGCTCGCCGAGCGCATCGACGCCCGTACGCCCGGCCATCGCGACCGCGCCATCGACGGCCTGCGCGCCCTCGCCCTGCTCGCCGTCCCGACCGGCCACTGGCTGCTCGGCGGCTTCCGCCTCGACGGCGACGGCGCGCTGCACAATGCCAGCCCGCTGTCCACGTTCGGCGGGCTCGCCCCGTTGAGCTGGGTGCTTCAGATGCTGGGCATCTTCTTCCTGGTCGGCGGGTACGCCTCGGTGCTCTCGTACCGCCGCAGGAAGTCCACCACCGGCGCCTGGCTGCGCGGCCGGGTCGCCCGCCTGGGCAGGCCGGTGCTCGGGGTGACGGCCGTCTGGGCGGCGATGATTCCGGTGCTGAGCGCGCTCGGTGTGCCCGGTGACACCCTGCGGACCGGGTCGACGCTGGTGATCCAGCCGCTCTGGTTCGTCGGGGTGTACACGGTGGTCACGGCGCTCACCCCGTACTGCGTCCGGGCCGCGCGGAAGCTGGGCGGCTGGGCCGCGGTGCCGCTGCTGGGCTCGGTCGCCGTCGTCGACTTCCTGCGGTACGGGCCGTTCGCCGACGCCATGCCGTCCTGGCTGAGCGTGTTGAACATCCTTCCGGGCTGGCTCTTCGCGTACCAGCTCGGCGTCTCCTGGGGCGAGGGCCGCATCGGCAGGCGGGGCGCCCGGCTGTTGCTCATCGGTGGGACGGTGTTGTTCGCCGCGCTGCTGCTCGTCCTCCACTACCCGGCGTCGATGGTCGGCGTCCCGGGCGAGGCGCGGACGAACTCGCACCCGCCGTCGCTGCTCGTCCTGGCACTGGCCGCCGCGCAGAGCGGTGCGGCGATCCTGTTGCGGGACCGGATCGCCCGACTGCTGCGCAGGCCGCTGCTGTGGGCGCCGGTCGTCGTGATCAACCTGTCCGCGATGACGATTCTGTGCTGGCACCAGACGGCGATGCTGGCCGCGGCGGTCCCGGCGTCGTTCGCCGGTACGGTGCCGGGGCTGACGACCGGGCCCGACACGGTCGGCTGGATCCTGGCCCGGATGGCGTGGCTGCCGGTCTTCGCGGGGCTGCTGGTGCTGATCGCCCGGTACGCGCGCCGGTTCGAGGCACCGTGGCAGGCCGGCACGCGTGCGGCGAACGCCCGCCGCGCGGTGGCGGGGCTGCTGGCGGCCGGGTTCGCGATGTACGCGCTGGGGCTGGCGTAGGGGCGCGGGGCCGGGAGTCCCGGCCCCGCACCCGATCTGGAGACGACTACTCGCGCGCGGCGGACGTGCTGCTCATGTCCGGGTACCGGTCCCCCGCCACCTGCCCCGCGATCGGCTCCAGCACCGCCAGCTCCTGGTCCGTCAGCGTGAGCCGGGTGGCGGCCACGTTCTCCAGCAGCCGGCTGCTCCTGCGGGTGCCCGGGATCGGCACCACGGTCAGGCCGTGCACCTGGGCCCGCTGCTGCACCCAGGCGAGCGCCACCTGTGCGGCGGACGCCCCGTGTGCCGCGGCGATCTCGTGCACGGGCTCCAGCAGAGCGGCGTTCGCCTTCGCGTTGTCGCCCGTGAAGCGCGGCTGGTACTGGCGGAAGTCGCCCTTCGACAGGTCCTTGGCCGCGTCCGTGAACGCCCCGGTCAGAAAGCCCCGGCCGAGCGGCGAATACGGCACGCAGGTCACCCCGAGCTCGATCGCGGCGGGCACGGCGCTGCGCTCGACGTCCCGGCTGAAGAGCGACCACTCGGACTGGAGGGCGGCGATCGGGTGCACGGCGTGCGCCTCGCGCAGTTCCGCGCCGGTGACCTCGCTCAGTCCGAGCTGCTTGACCTTGCCCTGCCGCACCAGCTCGGCCATCGCGCCGACGGACTCGGCCAGCGGCACGGCGGGGTCGCGGCGGTGCATGTAGTACAGGTCGATGACATCGGTGTTCAGCCGGCGCAGGCTGTCCTCGACGGCCTGGCGGATGTACGCGGGGTCGTTGCGCACGCCCCGGTAATGGGGGTCGTCGCCCTTGCGCTCTATGGCGAACTTCGTGGCGAGCGTGATCTCGTCCCGGTGTGCCCCGACGAACGGGGCGAGGAACTCCTCGTTGGCGCCGAGACCGTACACATCGGCGGTGTCGAAGAGGGTGACACCCGCCGCCAGCGCCGTCTCCAGCGTCTCGCGCGCGGCGGACTCGTCGGTCTCCCCGTAGAACTCGCTCATGCCCATGCAGCCGAGACCCTGCACACCGACCTGCGGGCCGCCGTTGCCGAGCTCCACCGTGGCGATCTTGTTGTCAGTCATCAGGCACAGGGCCTTTCCGATGCCCGTCGGGCACTCGCATAGAAGTCGATCTTGTGGTCGAGGACGGCGAGGGTGTCCTGGAGCTCCGCGATCCGCGCCTTCACGTCGCGGCGGGTCGACTCCAGCAGCTCCTGCCGCTCCTCGAAGGTGTGCTCGCCCTCGCGCAGCAGCTCCGCGTACCGGACCATGTCGGCGACCGACATCCCGGTCAGCCGCAGCTTGCCGACGAAGGCCAGCCAGTCCAGGTCGCGGTTGGTGAAGCGGCGCTGACCGGTGTGCGACCGGTCCACGTGCGGCATCAGCCCGATCCGCTCGTACCAGCGCAGGGTGTGCGCGGTGAGCCCGGTGACGGCGACGACCTCACTGATGGTGTAGCGGTCCTGACCGTCGGCGCGCGGATGCGGCCGGGGAGCCGAGGCGCGGGCGTCCACCTTCGCGGAAGTGCTCTCCTTCACCGTCATGCCCTCCACGCTAGAACCTTGGAGTGCACTCCAAGCAAGTGCTGCCGGTGACGGGTTTCGGGCCGTCCGAGCGGACGGGCGATGTCGGCCCGGGTCCGGTGCCGGGCCGTGGGAACTTCTTCAGGCTGACGACGGACCGGTCCCCGGTTGAGGGGGGCGGGGACCGGCGTGACCGGCGTGACCGGCGGCAGATGGAACAGGATCGCCGCGGCGACGAGGAAGGCGATCGCGTTGCCGGCGACCATCAGTTGATAGGCGGTGAGCGTGCTGAGCTGCACCACCCAGCCCGCCGGCACGGCACCGAGGGAGATGATCAGCCGATGGGCTCGGCCACGATGAGCTGGAACCGCTCGAAGGACAGCTTCACGGTGTTGTGCTGAGCAGTGGCAGTTCCGAGTGACGTGCCGGTGAACGGGTCGGTCAGGCGGTACCGCGTGCGGCCCAGACCGCGCAGCTCGACCGTCCCGTCCCACTGGTCGGCGTAGAAGGCGTAATGGAGGGTCCGCTTCTTGGCCACGACATGCGCCTCGGGCTTGTCGAAGCCGATGTCGTACAGCTCACCGCGGTACTCGCCGGTGGACAGCATGTTCTTCTCGTACAGGGACACCCACTTGCGCCAGAGGACCTCCTTCTCCGGGGTGAGGTCGGTCGCCTTGTCCGGGGCTCCGGTTCCGGGGAGGGTGAACTTGGTCGACAGGACGGCTCCGACCCCGTAAGAGGACGCGAAGTCGTTCCCGCCGTCGCTCAGTTCGACGTGGTCGCCGGCGTAGCTGCTGCCCGCGCCCATCAGCGCCTTCATCGACTTGCCCTTGCTCCGGACCTGGTAGGAGGACTCCGGGTCCGAGCTGGGGTACTGGTCGACGTAGGGCAGGTTGTGGAAGGCGAAGGCGGTACCGCAGGGGCAGAGCTCGACGAGGGCGTCGGGGTTCGCCTCGTGCGCGGCTTCGTGGATCGCCTTCCAGAACAGGGCCACGCCCTCGGTGGATTCCTCGGGGCGGGCGTGCCGGTGCTTCGGGTTGTAGCAGGGCGCGACGCTGTTGAGGTGCTGGCCGTCGATCTTGAGCCCCTCGTAACCCCAGTCGCCGATGAACCTCTTCGCCTGCTCGACGAAGTAGTCCACCGTCGGCTGGTAGGCCGGACAGAGGGTGTAGGCGTCCCACCAGGTGACGTCCTGCTTGTTGCCGTCGCGGTCCAGCAGCAGCATGTCGGGCCGGTCCCGGAACAGGTTGCTGTCGGGGTCCGCCGCCAGCGGGGCCCACCACAGGCGCGGCCGCAGACCGGCGTCCCGTATCTCCTTGGTGAAGGCCCGCATGTCCGTTTCGCCGCGCGGGAACTTCGCCGTGTTGATGTCCCAGTCGCCCTCGTTGGTCTGCCAGCCGTCGTCGAGTGCGGCCCAGCGCAGACCGACCTCGTGCGCCTTCGGCAACGCTCCGGTGACCTGCTCGGTGGCGAAGTCGCGCTCGTAGCCCCAGGCACACCAGATGGGCTCGAAGGCCGAGGCGGGGACCTTGGGGGCGCGCCGGCCGATGTCGCTCATGTAGTCGCGGTACCGCTGGAGCGGCACGAAGTGGTCGCCCGGGAGGGCGGTCAGGAACGTGGTGTCGGTGCTGAGCCGACGGCCCGGCTTCAGGGTGCGGGCGGTGTCGTCCTGGATGGCGATGCTCGCTCCGGCGTCCGTCTTGCGGACCGGCATGCGCAGGACCGTCGCCACGGGCTCGACATGTCCGACGGAGAGGCCCGCGCCCCGGCGCCAGACGGTCGCCAGCGGGGTGCCGCCGCCGTAGTCGGAGGAGTCCATCCCCAACGAGTTCTCCTGGACATAGCCGTCCTTCACCGGCATCACCCAGTCGCGGCGGTCCGTGTACGTGGTACCGGAGAAGGTGTAGAAGCCGCCGGGAGTCTCCAGGAGTTCGTGGGCTCCGTTGCGCCACCCGGTCACCTTCAGCGCGGTGGAGGACCTGTTGGTGTAGGTCACCTTCATCACGATCATGCCGGTAAGACGCTCGAAGGAGGTCAGCACGACCGTCTTCTGTACGCCTTCCTTGGACGTGCCCTCGATCGTCACCCGGACGCCCGCGCCGTGGCGGGGGTGCCGGGTGTCGCGGGTCCGGTGCCCGCGGTAGGCGAACGCCTCGATGGCCTTACCGCCCGCCAGCAGGGCTTCGCCGGCGTCGAAGCGGGTGAGGCCGACGCCTTTGAGCGCCACCCGGCTGCGCAGTTGGTCGTCGAACTCCAGGGTGATGGAGGTGTCGCCGACTCCGACGAGGTCAGGATCCGAGTTCGGTGCGGCGGCCGCGGGTGAGGCGCCCATGGCCACGGCGGGGAAGGCGGCCAGGCCGGCACCCCCCAGCGCCACCTTCAGTACGCTTCGCCGGTTCATGTCCGTCATGTCGAACTCTCTTTCGGTCGTGCGTGCCCGACTGGGGCAGCCGCCTTTTGTCCGCGTTGTGGATCGTCAAAGTCGAGCCGCGTGCTCGCGACGAAGCAACCGTCCGTAAGGCTGGTCGATGCCTGGTCTACTACCGGTTTTCGCAGTGGGTCGGCTGGGGTCGGGGGGTGGCGAATCGTCCGAACGGGTACCCCAGTGCGAGGTCGCCTCCGGCGGTAGCGGGCAGGCATCCTCGGTGAGCTGCGACAACGCTGCCTCGATCACCGGCGGGTGCCCGGGGCACGGCGAAACGGAAGGTCGCTCACGGGCGACTTCTTCCTCATCGGGTGGCCTGCTTCGAGAACGTAAGCGGTATTCGAGTGGCATGTCAACGGGGGCTTCCTGGACGAGAGTTCGCGCCGTCGATCAGATTGGTATTCTTCTGGTATGACAAATACGAGAACGCCGATGCCCAGAGGCCTGTTCGGTGACGACGCCCTCCCGTTGTACGAGCGCACAGCCACGCAGTTGCTCGACGACCTGCGCGCCGCTGCCGCCCGCCCCGGTGACCGGCTGCCCTCCGAGCGGGCTCTGGTCGACCGGTACGCCGTGTCGCGCGTGACGCTGCGAGCGGCCCTCGCGCAATTGGAGTCGCGGGGCATCGTGCGGCCGTCGTCGTCGCGCGGGTGGTTCGTCGCCGAGCTCGGTCTGCTCCCCGAGGCAACGATGACGTCCGCCTCGGCGGCCCCGCAGATCCAGGGGTTCGCCGACTATGCGCAGGTCAACGGCTTGACGACGACCGGCAAGGTGCTCTCCGCCACTGTTCGCCCGGCCACGGTGTCCGAGGCCGAGCAGCTCCGGATCGCTCCGGGCGCCGACCTCTTCGACCTCCACCGACTGCGCTTCCTCGACGGTCTGCTCGTCGTGCTCGAGCACAACCGGCTTCCGTTGGCGGCCTGCCCTGCCCTGGCCGAGACCGACTTCAATACGGCCTCGCTCTACGCCACCCTGCGCGCCGCCGACCCGCCGCAGCTGCCCCGCATCGCCGACTATTCGGTCGAGGCCCGCCACCCGACGCCACGGGAGATCGAGCTGTTCGAGATCGGGGAGACCATGCCGATGCTCGTCGCGACCCAGCTGACGTCGAACCAGGAATCACGCCCGATCGAACTGACCGTCCAGGTCTACCGGGGGGACCGCTACCGGTTCCGGGCCTCCATCACCAACCAGACTTAAACGATCACCAACCGGACTGGGACGATCGCCAACCAAACTTGGGCGATCGCCGCCGATCTGCCGGTTCGGCTGCGCAATACCAGATGCATACCAGAACAAGACTATTGACGACCCTAATTAAGACCAGTACTGTCCAAAATGAGCCGCAGGCCATGACGGCACATTGGCTTGAGATACACGTTGAGTAAGGGGTTGGCAATGCAGAGCCCATTGAGCGAGGTGGTCCGGCGTCAGAAGGCCGGACAGTCGCAGGGCATCACCTCGGTGTGTTCGGCTCATCCGCTGGTCATCGAGGCAGCCGTGGTGCAAGCCCGGGAGACCGGCGGTCATGTACTGGTGGAGGCGACCTCGAACCAGGTCGACCAGTACGGCGGTTACACGGGCATGCGGCCCGCGGACTTCCGCGACCTCGTGTACGGCATCGCCGCCGAAAGTGGTCTGCCACTGGACCGCGTGATTCTCGGCGGCGACCACCTCGGACCGAACCGGTGGCAGTCCCTGACGCCCGACGAGGCGATGGAGCGGGCCGACGCCCTGGTCGCCGCCTACGTGGCGGCGGACTTCACCAAGATCCACCTGGACTGCAGCTTCGCCTGCGCCGGTGACCCCGTACCGCTGACCGACGACGTGGTCGCCGAACGCGCCGCGCGGCTGATCCGGGTGGCCGAGGAGACGGCCGGCCCCGAGCGGGCCGAGCGGATCCGGTACGTGATCGGTACCGAGGTGCCCACACCCGGCGGCGCGCACGAGACGCTCGACGCGCTCGTCCCGACCACGCCCGAGGCGGCGCGCACCACTCTGGAGCAGCACCGCAAGGCGTTCGCCCAGCACGGCATCGACGAGGTCTGGCCGCGCGTCATGGCCCTCGTGGTCCAGCCGGCCGTCGAGTTCGACCATGTGCAGGTCGTCGACTACCGGCGCGAGCTGACCGAGGAGCTGCGCAAGGTCCTCGACGACGAGCCCACCATGGTCTACGAGGCCCACTCGACCGACTACCAGACCGCCGAGGCGCTCACCGCGCTGGTCGAGGACCACTGGGCGGTCCTCAAGGTGGGCCCCGGGCTGACCTTCGCCCTGCGCGAGGCGCTGTTCGCCCTCGCCGCGATCGAGGACGAGCTGGTCCCGGCCGCCGAGCGGTCACGCCTTCCCGAGGTCGTCGAGGAGCGGATGCTCGCCGAGCCCGCCAAGTGGGAGGGCTACTACCCGGGCAGCGCTGCCGAGCAGCGCCTCGCACGCCGCTACAGCTACAGCGACCGGATGCGTTACTACTGGCCCGACCCTGAGATCGAAAAGGCCCAGGCCCGGCTGATGGACAACCTCTCGGCCGTGGACATCCCCCTGCCGCTGCTCAACGCCCACCTCCCACTCCAGTACGCCCGCGTCCGCCACGGCGAGCTCGCCGCCCGGCCGCGCGACCTGTCCGTGGACCACGTCCGCGACGTTCTGCGCGACTACGACCGCGCCTCCCACCCCCACCTGATGGAGCACGTGTGACCACGCCCTCCGGCGCCCTGTCCCTGGACGACGGCGCCGCCCACACCGTCCGCGAGATCGCCCAGCAGCCCGCCCTGTGGCGGGAAGTCGACCGGATCGTCGCGGCCTCCCGGGAGTCGCTGGCCGCCTTCGTGCGTCCGCTCGTCGCCCGCGGTGACCTGCGCGTCGTACTCACCGGTGCCGGCACCTCCGCGTTCGCCGGCCAGGTGCTCCAGCCCGCCCTGGCCCGGCGCCTGGGACGCCGCGTCGACGCGGTCCCCACCACGGACCTCGTCGCCGACCCCCGCGGCTGTCTCGCCGAGGACGTTCCCACGCTGCTGGTCTCCTTCGCGCGCTCGGGTGACAGCCCGGAGTCCGTGGCCGCCACCGCCCTGGCCGACCAGGTCCTCTCCGAGGTGCACCACCTCGTGATCACCTGCAACGAGCAGGGCCGCCTGGCCCGCGAGCACGCGGAGCTGCCGAAGTCCCACGTGCTGCTGATGCCGGCCGCGTCCAACGACCGCGGTTTCGCCATGACGTCGAGCTTCACGTGCATGACGCTCGCGGCACTGCTCGCTCTCGGCGGCAGCGCCTACGACGGGGTCGCCGAACGCCTGGCCGAGGCGGTCGAGTCGATCTGCGAGAGCGACGCCGTGGACCGCACCGTCGGCGCCCTCGTGGCCCGCGCGCCCGAGCGCATCGTCTTCCTGGGCAGCGGCCCGCTGAAGGGCCTCGCCGAGGAGTCGGCGCTGAAGGTGCTCGAACTCACCGGTGGGAGGCTCATGGCCGTCTCGGAGACCTCGCTGGGATTCCGGCACGGTCCCAAGGCGGTGCTCAACGACCGTTCGGTCGCCGTGGTGTACATGTCGAACGACCCCTACACCCGCAAGTACGACCAGGACATCTCCGCGGAGCTGCGCGGAAATCTTCCCGCCGGCAGCGTCGTCACAGTCTCCGCGGGCCCCGACGCGGAAGCGGACGGCAACGACGCCTGGCCGCTGCCGGGCCTCGATGGCGTCGAGG
This sequence comes from Streptomyces sp. NPDC015032, assembly GCF_043080425.1. Classification (NCBI taxonomy): domain Bacteria; kingdom Bacillati; phylum Actinomycetota; class Actinomycetes; order Kitasatosporales; family Streptomycetaceae; genus Streptomyces; species Streptomyces sp. NPDC015032. The sequence goes on from NZ_JBIBVN010000046.1 coordinate 42,872, forward strand.
ACGTCGCCCTGGCGCTGTCCGCTGTGGTGTACGCCCAGCTCATCGCCCTGCGCGCCTCCCAGGCCCGGGGCCTGCGGGCCGACAACCCGTTCCCCTCAGGTGAGATCAACCGCGTCGTGCAGGGCGTGACACTGCACTCCTTGCACAACTGATCAAAGGCATCAACGGCGCGGATCCAGGGCGCCGGACGGAGGTACAACGATGTTCCTAGGTGTCGACGGCGGCGGTACGAAAACCGCATTCTGCCTGGTCGACCGGGGCGGGCAAGTCGTGGCGCGAGCGCAGGCGGCAAGTTCGTACTACTTCTCCCACGGCATCGAGCTCGTCGAGCGGGTGCTGAGGGAAGGCGTCGACGCTGTCTGTGCGGCGGCCGAGCTGACCCCCGCCGACATCGAGTACGCCTTTTTCGGCTTGCCCGGTTACGGGGAGGCGGCCCGCGATCTGCCCGTCCTGAACGCGACCCCGCGAGCCGTGCTCGGACACGACCGCTACGCCTGCGACAACGACATGGTCTGCGGCTGGGCCGGTTCACTGGGCGCGGTCGACGGCATCAACGTCATCAGCGGCACCGGCTCCATGACCTACGGCGAGCGGCTGGGCCGGGGCGTGCGCGTCGGTGGCTGGAGCGAGATGTTCGGCGATGAGGGATCGGCGCACTGGATCGCGGTCCGCGGCCTCAACGCCTTCTCGCGGATGGGCGACGGACGGCTCCCCGAGGGCCCCCTGGCCGAGGTGTTCCGATGCCACCTGGATCTCGCGTCCGACCTCGACGTGATCGACGTCGTCCACAACCAGTGGCAGGGCGACCGCGGCCGGATCGCCGCGCTCAGCCGCTCGGTGGCCGAGGCGGCCGGTCTGGGCGACGAGGCCGCCTCGGCGATCCTCGCCGAGGCCGGCCGGGAACTCGCCCTGCTCGTCGAAGTCACCCGCGAGCGGCTGGAGTTCGGCCCGGACGAGACCGTACCGGTCTCCTACTCGGGCGGCACCTTCGGCGCGGCCGCGGTTCTGGAGGCGTTCGCCACCGGACTGAAGAGCCGTTTCACCCACTACGAACTGCGACACCCTCTGTACGAGCCTGTCGTAGGTGCCGCCCTGTACGCGGCGAAAACCGCCGGAACCCCGCTCGACCAGCCCGCGCTCGACGCGCTGCGCATGGCCTCCGGGATCACTGCCTCAGGAGGGGAAGACCGATGAACAGAGGCACGAAGAGCTGGATCCTGTACGCGTCGCTGCTGGTCCTGTTCTGGGGTGTGTGGGGCGCCTTCTCCAGCGAGCCGAACAGCAGGTACGGCTACCCCAACGAGATGATCTACATCATCTGGGCCTTCACGATGCTCATACCCGCGTACTTCGCGATGCGCGGCAACACGTTCGACCGCCGGCCGACCGCCGCCGTGTACGGACTGATCGCGGGACTGACCGGCGCCGGCGGCCAACTCCTGCTGTTCCACGCGCTCGCCAACGGCCCGGCGTACCTGATCTTCCCCCTGGTGTCGCTCTCCCCGGTGGTCACCGTCCTCATGGCGATGGCGCTGCTGCGGGAGCGGATCAACCGGCTCGCCCTCGTGGGTGTCGTCGCGGCGCTGGCGGCGATCGTGCTGCTCAGCATTCCCAGCGGCAAGGACGACTCGAACTCGCACGGCCCGTGGCTGCCGATGGCCATCCTGATCTGTGTTGCCTGGGGCGTGCAGGCGTTCTGCATGCGCAAGGCCGCGGTGGTCGGGGTCAACGACGCGACGACCTTCGGCTGGATGACCATCAGCGGACTGCTGCTGGTTCCGGTGGCGTTCGTGATGATGGGCGATTTCCCGTCCGACGCTCCGTGGCAGGCGCCGGCACTCACCGCGGTGACGCAGGTCCTCAACGCGGTCGGCGCGTTGTTCCTGGTCATGGCGTTCAGCCGGGGCAAGGCCACGGTCGTCGCCCCCATCACCAACGCGCTGGCCCCGGTGCTGACCATCGTGCTGTCCCTGGCGGTCTACCGGACGCTCCCGAACGTGTGGGGCGCCCTCGGTATCGTGCTGGCCCTCGCGGGCTCGACCCTGATGGTCTACAGCGACGAGAAGAGCGGCGAGAACTCCGTGGCCCCGGGCGCGGCGGACGACGGCGCGGACGTGAGTCCGGCCCCGCAGAAGTCCTGATCGCCCACATATCCGTACCGGCCGAACCACGTAGCGGTACGGGCCGACTCCGATCCGTACCCACCGACCCGACATGAAAGCGAGGGGACACCTTTATGCCCCTGGTTCCCACGCGCGAACTCGTCTCGAAGGCCGCCGCCGCAGGCCGGGCCGTCGCGGCGTTCAATGTGATCACGCTGGAGCACGCCGAGGCGATCACCGCCGGCGCGGCCGCCGCGGGCGCCCCGGGGGTGATCCTGCAGATCAGCGAGAACGCCGTACGGTTCCACGGCGGCCGGGTCGAGCCGATCGCGCGGGCCGCGGCCGAGGTCGGCAAGGCCTGTGACGTCGACGTCGCACTGCACATGGACCACGTGACGGACATGCGGCTGCTGCGCACGGCGGCCGACGCGGGGTTCTCCTCCGCGATGTTCGACGCCGGGGCGCAGCCGTACGCCGAGAACCTCGCCGCCACCCGCGCCGCGGCCCAGTGGGCCCACGGCGCGGGCCTGTGGCTGGAGGCCGAACTCGGCTATGTGGGCGGCAAGCCCGACGCTCCCGCGAGCGCCCACGCGGCCGGGGTGCGCACCGACCCGCAGGAGGCGGCGCGCTATGTCGCGGACACCGGCGTGGACGCCCTGGCCGTCGCCGTCGGCAGCAGCCACGCGATGACCGAACGCTCCGCGGCCCTGGACCACGCGCTCATCGAACGCCTGCGGGAGGCCGTGCCCGTACCTCTGGTGCTGCACGGTTCGTCGGGCGTCGGCGACGACGATCTGCGACAAGCCGTTCAGGCGGGCATCGTGAAGATCAACATCGGTACCGCTCTCAACGTCGCGTTCACCGGCGCGGTCCGCGAGACGCTGGCGGAGCGCCCCGACCTGACCGACCCCCGCCCCTACGTCGCCCGGGGCCGGGAGACGATGGCGGAGACGGTCCGGGTCCTGCTCGGTGTGGTGAGTGGCTGAGGCCGGCGTTGCCGCTACTCGGGACGGGAGAGCAGACCGCTGGTGGCGGCGCGTGTCAGTTCCGGACGGCTGAGGACATCCGTGCTGTCGACGAACTGATCGACGGCGCCGATCGTCGGCAGGGAGCTGATGCCGGGGTCGGTGATACAGGCACTCAGCGCCGCTGAGAAGCGTTCGGCGTGCAGGACCTTGAATGGTCTGGCGTGGTAGGGCCGCGTGGCGGGGTCGACGGGGTCGGTGAGACCGAGCTGGTTGTGTGCGGCCGCAACGACCTCGTAGGCGCGGGCCAGGTGGTGCTCGCGGGTGTGCCAGTCGGTGGCGGCGAGGGCCGCGGTGAGGACCGGGGTGAGGGCGGGTGCCTGGGTGGTCAGGGCGAAGGCGCTGCCGAGCCATTTGCTGTAGGGCGGGTAGCGACGCTCCATGAGCAGGCAGAGCCGCATCAGATCGCGTACCAGGCGAGCGGCGACGACGGCGGAGCCGAGTTCGTCGCCCACTTCGCCGCAGCGGCCGACGAAGGCTTCCTCCTGGGCGACGCGCTGCCACTGGCAGGCGAGCAGGTGGAGCCAGAGGTCGTGGGGGTACCAGTCGAGGCCGGCGCGGGCCGGTGCGAGTTGCCCGAGTCCGTCGTGGAAGACGGCTCCGGCGGTGACCTCGGCGAGGCGCTGAGTGGGGGTGGCCAGCCAGTCCGCCAGGTTGATCCCGGTACGCGGGTCGAACCCCAGCTGCGCGGTGAACCAGGTGCCTGGGTCCGTGACTTCGACTCGGTGGTGGACCGGCCCGTCAGTGGTCTGCATGACCCGGATGCCTGCTTCGCCGGTGGAGGCGAAGTGCGTGGGGTAGCCGCGGAAGGTCTTCGGCAAGCGTTCGGAGAGCAGTCCCGTGATCCTCGCGCCGTGGCGTGTGACGTCCTGCGGGAGCAGGAAGATCTGCAGGCGGGGTCCCCACTCGTGGTCGGCGGAGCGGGCGGTGTCGAATCCGAGGACTTCGGAGCCGCTGCCGAGGCGGGCGGCGGAGTGCGTGACCCCCGGGGCGGCCTCGTCCAGCAAAGGCTGTACGGCTTCGAGGTAGAAGCGGTGGGAGAGTTCCAGTCCGGGAACGAAGGGCGACGTGGTCATGCTGGGGAGGGTGCCGGACCGGCGCTGGTCGGTCGAAGGCTTTTCCCCGTCCGGCAGGTCGCGGTCGGCCGCGTGTACTGCCGACCCCGCGCGGATCGGGTGACCCGGTCGGCCGAGGGTCCGACGACCCCGCCCGTTACGCTCGTACGCATGCACAGCCTGGCGATGATCGACAACTGGCCCGTCCCCACCGCGGCGGCTGCCGTCGTACGAGCGGACGGCACGGTCGTCGGTACGCACGGCCCGGCCGCGCACCGTTTCCCGCTCGCCTCCGTCACCAAGCCGATCGCGGCCTACGCGGCGCTGGTGGCGTACGAGGAGGGCGCGGTCGAGCTCGACGAGCCAGCAGGGCCTGAGGGTTCCACCGTCCGGCATCTGCTCGCGCACACCAGCGGGCTCGCCTTCGACGAGCACCGGACGACGGCCGCCCCCGGCACCCGGCGGCTCTACTCCAACGCGGGCTTCGAGGTCCTCGGCGACCACATAGCCAAGGCCACCGACATCCCGTTCCCGGAGTACATACGCCAGGCGGTGCTGGAGCCGCTCGGGATGACGGCGACGGCGGTGGACGGCTCGCCCGCCAAGGACGGTGTCTCGACCGTCGACGACCTCATACGGTTCGCGGCGGAGATACAGGCGCCGCGGCTGCTCGACCCGCGTACGGTGCTGGCCGCGCAGACCGTCGTCCACCCCGGCCTGAAGGGCGTACTGCCCGGCTACGGCCACCAGAACCCCAACGACTGGGGGCTCGGCTTCGAGATCCGGGACCACAAGTCGCCGCACTGGACGGGCAGTTCCTCGTCCCCCGCGACCTTCGGGCACTTCGGCCAGTCCGGCACGTTCCTGTGGATCGACCCGGTCGCGGGCGCGGCCTGCATCGCGCTGACCGACCGGGCCTTCGGACCGTGGGCCGTGGAGGCGTGGCCGCCGTTCACGGACGCGGTGCTCGCGGAGCTCCGTTCCGGCCGCTGAGAGCCGTCACCCGTCGGCCGCCTTCGTGGCCCGGCACTCGAACCACACCGTCTTCCCACGGCCGTCGCGGCGCGGTTCCGCGCCCCAGCGGTCGGTGACGGCGTCCACCAGGACCAGCCCCCTCCCGCCCTCGTCGAGTGCATCTGCATCTCCCATGACCGCCCGGGGCAGTTCGGGGCAGCCGTCCGCGACCTCGACGCGCACGCCCCCGGCCGGGAGCCGGAAGATGAACGTCTGACAGCGGCGGCCGGGGACATGCCGTACGACATTGGCGATCAGCTCGGTGAGCGCCAACTCGGCCGCGTCGGCCACGTCGAGGAGATCCCAGACGGTGAGGTAGAGCCGCAGGATGCGACGCAGATGCCGGGCCGAGTGCTCGCCCATCGCGAGATCGGCGCGGTAGGTCGCCTCCGGCAGATCGTCGGCCTGCAGATCGTCGGCCTGCGGCTCAATTACGTGATTCATGTCACCAGAGTGCGCCGACATGATTACGCTCGGCTACGTACCGAACTGAACGCCGTGAGGCGTTGAACGCCGGAGGTGCCCGCCGTGCCCAACATCCAGACGCTCGACCCCAGTGCTTCCCCGTTGGACTACTACGGCTGGGAGCTGCGCCGCCAGAGAGAGGCCGTCAACCTCAAGCAGGGCCAGCTCGGCGACATCATCTTCTGCACCGGCTCCCTGATCGGCCAGATCGAAACCACGAAGAAGGTCCCCACGCGCGACTTCTCCGAGCGGGTGGACGCGGCACTCGGCACGGACGGGGTGTTCTCGCGGCTGATCGGACTGGTCCTGCGCAGCCAGCTGCCCACCTGGTTCCAGCCGTACGCCGAGATGGAGTCCTGCGCCGCGTACATCTCCACGTACCAGGCGCAGTTGGTGTACGGGCTGTTGCAGACGGAGGAGTATGCGCGGGCCGTCCTGGCCACCGGTATGCCGGACGACCTCGAAAACCTGGTGGCGGCCAGGATGGAGCGTCAGCGGATCCTGGAGCGGGAACGGCCGCCGCTCGCCTGGGCCGTTCTCGACGAGGCCGTACTGCACCGGCCGATCGGGGGTCACGAGGTGATGCGGAAGCAACTCCAGCGGCTGTTGGACGTCGCCGACCACCGCTGGATGCAGATCCAGGTGCTGCCCTTCGCAGCCGGTGAACACGCGAGCCTCGCGGGGTCGTTCAACACCCTGCGCTTCGATGACGACCCCGACCTCGTCTACACGGAGGACGTCATCTCCGGCCACATGACGGCCAACCCCGACACGGTCAGGGAGGCCTCGCTCCGTTACGCTCGCCTGCAAGCCGCCGCCCTCTCCGTCGAGGACTCCGCGGCCCTGATCACCCGCGTTATGGAGGAGCGTTATGGAGACCGGTCCCGAGCTGAAGAACGCGCGGTGGCGTAAGTCCAGCTACAGCGGAAACACCGGCGGCGAATGCGTCGAGTGCACCGTCACCGGCGGTGCGGCCTGGCGCAAGTCCAGTTACAGCGGCAACACCGGCGGGGATTGCGTCGAGGTGGCCGACGGCCTCCCCTGCGCCGTCCCCGTCCGCGACAGCAAGAACCCCGACGGCCCTGTCCTGACCATCGGGGCGGACGCCTGGCAGAGCTTTGTGGACGGGCTCCACTGACGGGCTCCGCTCACGGGCTCCGCTGACGTCACAGGAAGCCCTGCGACGGTGGGGGCTCGGGGCGACCGCTGGTCGTCCCGGGCCCCTTTCCGTTCCCCCCGTGGTACGCGGGCTCCGCCAGAGCACACGCCCGCCGGATAGTCAGTGGTGCCCCCTACGATCGTTCCCATAGCTGTTCCAGCCGTGCAGGTAAGGCGATCAGGGGGTATCACGATGGGTACATCACCGGCGCAGGTGCGTGCGCCCGAGCCGACGATTGCACCGATCACCTCACTCGCCTCACGGGTCCTGAACGGGGACATCGTTTTACCGAAATTCCAGCGGGCGTTCGTCTGGACCCCGCAGCAGGTCCTGTATCTGCTCGACTCAGTGCGCCGCAACTACCCCATCGGCAGCCTGCTCATGTGGCGCACCACGGCCAAGCTGGCTAGCTGTACTGACCGGGCACGTTGATCAATCGTGAGAATGGCGGCTGGTTGCCGCACGCGGTGTGGGGCCGGTGGTGGTTGTACTGGTGGAGCCAACCGGCCAGTGCGTCGCGTCGTTCTTGCTCGCTGGTGTAGCAGCGGGCGTAGGCCCAGCCATCGGCCATGGTGCGGTGGAAGCGCTCGACCTTCCCGTTCGTCTGCGGGCGGTAAGGGCGCGTGAACTTCGAGGTGATCGAAAGCGCTTCGCAGTTGTCGCGCCACAGGTACGAGCGGTACGCGCCGCCGTTGTCCGACAGGACCCTCTCAATGGTGACGCCACGGTCAGCGAACCAGTCGACAGCCCGGTGCAGGAAGCCGACGGCGGTGACGGCTGTTTCGTCGTCGTGGACCTCGGTGTAGGCGACGCGGGAGTGGTCGTCGATGACGGTGTGCACGAATGCGTATCCGACCTTCGGGCCGCCGTAGGCGTTGCGTGACTTACTCTGCGTCGCGGCGCGGTGCTTCTCGCCTTGGTGGCGGCCGACGTAGCGCCAGCCGCCACCGTCGGGGATGTTCCCGAGCTTCTTCACGTCCACGTGCACCAGTGATCCCGGATGGTCGTGCTCATACCGGCGGACGGGCTCACCGGTCTCACGGTCGACGTAGGCGAGTCGGTTCAGGCGGGCCGATCGCAGGATTCGATGCACTGTCGACGGGGCGATATTGAGTCTCGCAGCGAGCTGGACCGGCCCTTCCCGCAGACGTAGTCGCAGGCTGACGCACCTCTTCGTCACGGTCTTGGGTGTCTTGGCCGGAGAGCTCCGCGGTCGTGAGGATCGGTCCTGCATGGACTCGCCTGCGAGGTAGCGATCGACCCAGCGCTTCACGGTCGGCCAGGACACCTGGAAGCGGGCCGCGACTTCGCTGACTGGCCAGCCGTCGTCAGCGACGAGTCGAGCGACTTTCAGCCGGTGGCGCGGGGTGAGGGCCGCGTTCGAATGCGACATTTCTGAGCTCCTAGACAGGCTGAAAGGCCGGCCATGGTGTGTGGCCGGCCCTTCAGCTTGGAGATATGCGGGGAGGGATAGTGCAGGTCAGTCGACCGGGGAGACTCGGATGAGGTTGCCGTCAGGGTCCGTAATCACGAACGTGCGGCCGAAGACAGCATCATGCGGCTTCTGCACAACGTGGACCCCCTTCGAGGCCCACCTCGTGAAGATCTCGTCAATCGCCTCCGATGGCCCCGGCACCATGAGTCCGATCTCTGTCGTACGAGGGAGGCTCGGGACCGCGTGCTCGCTGTAGCCCGTCCACAGTGCGAACAGGACACCGGGGGCAGCTTCGAAGGCTACGTAGTGGGGACTGGTGAAGGTCGGTTCGATCTCGAACAGGTCGCTGTAGAAGGCGGTGGCGGCCTCGGCGTCGCGGACGCCGATCAGGAACAGGTTCGGTGTGGGCATGGAGTGCTCCTCAACTCGTTGATTACTCGGTCCAGCACCCAGTGGATCAACCAATCGCGACGGAACCTGTCACCTTTTCTGAGAACATGGGTAAGCATGAAGGCTTCAAGGCTCCTGCATCTCCTGCTGCTCCTGCAGACCCGTCAGCGGCTCACTACCACGGAGCTCGCCGCGCGTCTTGAGGTGTCCCGGCGGACTGTGCTGCGGGACGTCGAGGCGCTATCGACAGCGGGCGTGCCCGTCTATGCCGAACGTGGGCGGAACGGCGGGATCGTCCTGCTCCCCAGTGCACGGCTCAACGCATCCCATCTGGAACCACCAGAACTGGAGGCCCTATCTGTGGCCGGCTTGGACAGCGCACTACGTGAGCGAATGGGTCTAACTGCGGTGTGGGAGTCGGCCGAGCGCAAGATCGCCGCCCGCCAGGCTGCAGCACCTGAGTCGCCGAGCCCGCTGCGGCTGGCTGACCTGGTGCTTGTCGACAGCACCGCGTGGTTTGCTGCCCCCGAGGCAGCGGTCGAAGTATCGGCTCTGGCCTCGACCCTGCGACACCGGCGACGCCTTCGAATCCTGTACCGGCGCAGCGCCGAGAGCCAGGCCTCGACACGGGTGGTCGACCCGTACGGGATCGTGGCGAAATCAGGTCGCTGGTATCTCGTCGCCGATGACCAGGGCGACAGCCGGCTGCTCGCTCTGGAACGACTGTCGGCCTTCGAACAGCTAGACGCACCAGCCGTGCTCCAACCAGGCGAAAGCCTTCGCACCAGATGGGCCGTGTTGAAGAAACGCACCGAGGGGCAAGATCGCGTGAGCGTGACCATCCGCCTGCCGGAAAAGGGTCTCGACCTGGCGCGGCGCATCCTCGGCACCCGCATCCACCATGTCTCCGACGCGGAAAAAGGCTCGTGCGTCGTCGTCGTGCGCTACCCCGACATCGAGTCGGTGCGTCAGCTTCTTCAGTTCGGCGACCACATCGAGGTGCTCGCCCCTGAGACGGCCCGCGCACGCATCAGTCAGCTCGCCAGGGACCTGGCTGACAGACACTCAACCCCCGCATCGTGATTGCCGATCAGGTCCCCTGTTCTCAATCAACGTGCCCGGTCACTACAGCTAGCGGACATGAGATCGCGAGGCTGGACACCGTGCCTCAGCATGAGGGCGCCCGGTGCACTATGTCCTCGACGGTCAGAAGCGGCTCGCAAGCCTGGTGGGTGCGCTGAACAAAACTCAAAGACTACTTTAGTTTTGCGACAAACGTTTGCGTCAAACTAAAGCTATCTTTGACTTAGAAGATGCCGCGGGTAGGGGCGCCGTCGCGAGCGCCGCGATACCGCCGCCCGGACCAGCGGAATCTCTTAGTGATCGAGCGGTGATCGGTCGTGGCGACGGACCCGCGAGGGTGGTTTGCCGTCGGGGGGGCTGAGTAGTGCCCCATGCGCTCGGCCGAGAATTGACGGTTTGTTACTCGTTACCACTGGGTTCTCTGGTACGTCTGGCCGAAACGGTCGAAACCTGACAGGGCGCACAGGCCCCACGCCTCCGAATTCCGGACCGAGACGTATTGCGTTGGAGCGCACTCCAAATCCTAGGTTTCGGAAGCATGCGATACATCAAACTCGGAACGACCGGACTGGAAGTCTCCGCCATCACCCTCGGCTGCATGAGCTTCGGCGAGCCGGGCCGGGGCGGCGAGCCCTGGTCGCTGGGCGCGGATGCCAGCCGGGACATCATCAAGCAGGCCCTCGAGGGCGGCGTCAACTTCCTCGACACGGCCAATGGGTACAGCGCCGGAAGCAGCGAGGAGATCGTCGGCCAGGCGGTCAAGGACTTCACCCGGCGCGAGGAGGTCGTTCTCTCCACCAAGGTCTGGATGCGGATGCGCCCCGGCCCGAACGGCGCCGGGCTGTCCCGCAAGGCGATCTTCGCCGAGCTCGACGCCTCCCTGAAGCGACTGGGAACCGACTACGTCGACCTGTACCAGATCCACCGCTGGGACTACGACACCCCGATCGAGGAAACCCTCGAGGCGCTGCACGAAGCGGTCAAGTCCGGGAAGGTCCGC
>NZ_JBIBVN010000047.1:0-53293 GCF_043080425.1 Streptomyces sp. NPDC015032
GGGGCTCAGCCTGCCTCCAGCTTCGACCGGTCACTGCGATAACCGGCGGCGGGTCCTTCCTCCCGCACGGATCCATCAGCGCCTCGTGGCGCACGCGACTTCTCATCGACGCAGAACACCAGGGCCCGCTCGGGCGGGTCCAGGTAAAGGCCGACGACATCGTGGACCTTGTCGACGAAGTACGGATCGGTCGACAGCTTGAAGGTCTCCGAGCGGTGCGGCTGCAGGCCGAACGCCCGCCAGATCCGTGACACCGACGACTGGGAGAGGCCCATCTCTTTCGCCATCGACCGCGTCGATCCAGTGCGTTGCGTTCTTCGGAGTGGATTCCAGCGTCTTGGTGACTACCGCGGCGACCTGCTCGTCCGTCACGGTCCTGGGGCCGCCCGGACGCGGCATGTCACCCAGACCGGCGATCCGGTACTGCACGAACCGGGCCCGCCAGCGGCCCACTGCATGGGGTGTGGGACCGAGTTGAGCAGCCACATCCTTATTCGAGGCGCCCTCGGCACAGGCCAGGATGATCCGACACCGCAATGCCCATGCCTGTGGCGTGGAACGTCGCCGCACCCACTCCTCGAGTGCGGCCCGTTCCTCGTCCGACAGTGTCAACTCGGCCTTCGGCCGCCCCGTCCGTGCCATACAGCAAGCTTATACATCTGAACAGAATTCCCGACTCAGAACACTAGTAGGGCTTGGTCATGTTGGTGCGGGGTCTGGCATGTCGCGGTGACAGGTGGGGCAGGCGCCGGTCCAGGTCGCGATGAGTATCTGCAGATCGCGGACGACTTGGTAGAGGCTCAGGCCGACGCCGTCTCTTTTGGGGATCGGGTCAGTCGCTGAAGGGTGCAGAAGGCGTGGGCAACCGAGACGAGGGTGACGTGGTGGTGCCAGCCTGGCCAGGTGCGGCCTTCGAAGTGGGCCAGGCCCAGGGCCTGTTTCATCTCGCGGTAGTCGTTCTCGATGCGCCAGCGGAGCTTCGCGGTGCGTACGAGGACGGGCAACGGGGTGGTCTCGGGCAGGTTGGAGAGCGTGGGTCGCTCGGCGGACAATGACCGCATGACGCTGACGATTTGGGTCGATGACTGGCAGATGCAGTGCTGCGGAGAGAGCTTCGCGCCAGGAGATGTTGTCTCGTGGACCCTGCTGGAGGTCGATCCGGAGGACTACGCCGACGTCGTCGGTAGCGAACGTGCGGCTGAGATCGACTTTTGCGAGGAGCATCACGGCCAGGGGGAGGGGCACGCGCCCACCTCGGTGGAGGTGGTGTCGATCGTCGAGGTGCACTGCCGTTACGGGGTACCCCCGGGCGCCACGGACAAGGTGAACTACCCCGTTCCGGGCACGACCGTACTGGTACCGGTTGAGAAGGCGGACGGGTGGGCGAAGGCCAGGCCGGACGTGAGCTTCGCGGGCTACCTGGTGACCGCCCGGCGTGTCACAGAGCTGCCGGAAGGTGCAGTTGCTCGCGGCCAATGAGGGAGTCGGCGGACGCGTGCCAGATGCGTGCCAGATCGAGCGGTCAACCACGGTCACTGGAAGATCGCTGCGGCGTCCATAGCTCGTGACAGCCGTCCCAGCGGGCAGAGGGGCTGAGCTGCCATGACGGGTCAGCTGCGGGTGCCAGGCTTACAAAGCAGATGTCGGCGGTTCGAAACCGTCCGCGCCCACCAGCCAGAACTCCCCCGCAGCGAGCTGCTGCGGGGGAGCCCTGCATCCCCTGTGATGCGCTCGAACGAACGGCTGAGGTTCCTCGGCTCGATCGTGCGACCGTTGCGAGTCGACCCTGCGCTCCCGTTCCATCCCCTTCCTCCGCTGGAGCACCGCACGACGCCTCTGCCCGCCTGGTCTGGTCATCGAGCACCGAGCCTCGCAACTCCCAGGCAACAGGGCTGTTTCGAAGACCGACGCTGATCTCGTTGTCGAGGTGCCTGTTGTCGCTTCGCCCCCGTTCCGGTGAGCAAGTTCCGTCCCTGACTGTGCAGATCGCCCGGGCGAGCAACCCGGTGGGCACGACGGCGTTATGGGTACGTGACCGCCTCGACGGACTGTGGCGCGACGAGGACATCAGCGGGATCGACACGATTCGCGTGGACGGCGGCTACGCGGGATGGGGGCGCCGCCCCCGAGGGTGAACGGCGCCCGGCCGGTGCGGATCCGGTCAGGACGCCGGGGTCTTCCACAGGTACACGACACCGTCGGAGCTCGTCGTGGCGACCTGCGTGCCGTCGGGGCTGAACGCCAGGGTCCGGACGTTCCAGTTGTTGCCGACCAGCCGGTACGTCAGCTTGTTCTCGGCCATGTCCCAGAGCCGGACCACATCGCCGTCGAACACGGCGAGGGTGGAGCCGCGAGGGCTGTACTCCACGCTCTGGACCGGCACGCTGGTCGTCTCGTCAACGCTGCCCGTGGCACGGCCGTCGGACGCGTTCCACAGCTCGACCCGTCGGTTCTCGGCGGCGGTGGCGATGGTTTTGCCGTCGGCGCTGTACGAGACGCCGTAGATTTCCTCGGCGCGGAAGAGCTCCTTGCGCGCCTTGTGCCGGGCCACGTCCCAGAGCTGCACGGTCCACTCGGAACTGGAACCCTGATCGTGGGAGTAGCCCACGGTGGCCACAGTCCTGCCGTCCCGGCTGAAGGCCACCTGCCGCGCCCACATGTCGTCGTCGAGAACGGCGACCCGTTTGCCCAGATCCGAGCCGGTCCTTGCGTGCCAGAGCTGCGCACCGCCCTCGCTCGCGGTGGCCAGAAGCCGGCCGTCGGGACTGAACGCCACACTGTCGAGGGAGTCCGAATCCTCGTCGGTCGTGGTGATGGAGGCGACTTGCCGCCGCCCGGCAACGTCCCACAGCGTGACGACGTTCCCGGCCGTTCCGGCGGCGAGCAGCCGGCCGTCGGGACTGAAGGCGACCGTGGTCACCGCCCCCGGGGTGCCGCCGGGCGCCGTCCGCGGGCCGAGCCGCGCGCGCACCTTGCGCCCGGCCACGTCCCACAGCCTCACCGTGCCGTCCCCGGCACCCGTTGCGAGGGTGGCGCCGTCGGGACTGAACGCCACGCCTTCCGGCCCCTTGCCCCGGGGGTAACCCCCGAGCGTGGCAGCCGGTTTCAACTCGGTGGGTGTGTCGCGGTCGGAGGAGTTGCCGGGCAGCAGCACGGCGACCAGTACGGTGACCACGGCCAGCACCCCGATGCCGCCCACCAGCGCGGGCACCGACATCGCCGGTGTTTCCGTGAGCGGTGCGGGCTGCGCCGAACCCCCCTGCCTGGACCCGGGATTCCGCGCCTGCGGCGCCGCGGGCGCGGTGGCGGCGTTGTGGAAGTCCGGTGCAGGGTCGACGACGGTCCGCTGCGGCGGTACGGCGGGGTCCGGCCGGTCGGGGCCGTCGGTACGGCACAGGCGGATGATCTCGGCCAGGCCCGGCCGTTCCGCCGGATCCTTCGCCAGGCAGCGGGCGGCCACGGTCCGAACGGGCTCGGGGCAGCCGTCGAGATCCGGCGCCTGTTCGAGGATGCGGTACAGCACACTGTGCCCGGTGCCGCCGAACGCGGGTCGCGCTGTGGCAGCGTACGCGGCGATGGCGCCGAGCGCGAAGATGTCGACGGCCCCGGTGAGGCTCTCGCCCCTGATGTATTCGGGCGCCATATAGCCGGGCGTCCCGGCCAGCATGCCCGTACTCGTCACCGATGTGACGTCCGCGGCCCGGGCGATCCCGAAGTCGATGACCTTGGGGCCGTCGGCGCTGAGGAGGATGTTGGAGGGCTTCAGATCGCGGTGGATCACCCCGGCCGCGTGGATGGACTGCAGTGCCTCGGCCACCTGCGCCGTCAGCGCCAGCACCGCCTCCACCGCCAGCGGCCCCCGCGCGGCCACCGCGTCGTGCAGGGCCGGCCCGGGGACGTACGCCGTAGCCAGCCACGGTTCGTCGGTGCCCAGATCCGCGTCGACGACCGGCACGGTGTAGAGGCCCTGCACCCGCCGGGCCGCGGACACCTCCTGCTCGAACCGCTTACGGAACGACGCGTCGGCCGCGTACTCGCGGTGCACGACCTTGACCGCCACCGCGCTGCCGGCCGGGGTGCGCGCCAGGTAGACCCGGCCCATGCCGCCCGAACCGAGCAGGCCCTCCAGCCGGTACGGGCCCGCGGTGACCGGATCGCCGGATCCCAGCGGGCGGACCGGCGGTGGATCGGTCGGCCACCCCGGGGCGCCGGCCAGGTGCGGAACCGCGCGCGGGCCATGGTCCGGTTGGGACATGCCGACTGTCACCCCTAGCTGGTAGCTGGTCGTGCCTGCGCCACGCGGGCAGCTGCCTCGTACGAGGACACGGCACAACGCGCCCCCACCGTACGGAACCTGGCGCTCCATCGAGGCCCGTGCTGGTTCGAGCGTCAGCGTAATGGAGCCCCGGCCGGGGCGTCTGTTCCGGTCCTGTCACAAGCGGCGGTCCGACGACGGCCGCGGCCCGGCCGCCCGGACCCGTACTACTGAGGTTGAACTCGTGGTGTCGTAGGGGCCGGCGGCTTGTCGCCCGTGCGGTGTCACCGGTGCATGCGGTATCCACAAGGGGGCGGGCTGACCGCCGGACGGCAGCAACGGGCGCGGTCAGTCATGGGCGCGGTCAGTCAGGGGCGTGGTCACTCACGGTCGGGACGCTGTTCGAGCATGCGGTCCAGGCGACTGACGGCCTCGCGCTGGGTGCCCTGGATGACGTGGGTCGTCAGCCGGCCGCCTTGGCGACGATGCGCTCCATCTCGTGTGGGCCGAAAGCCCGCAGAGTCGTGGAACGGACGTTGCCCACCTCACCGAGCTGCAGGAGTGCTGCCGTGGCGGTTTCGTCGTCGGGCGCCTCGACGATGGCCACGAGGTCGTACGGACCGACGGTCCAGTAGATGCTCAGGAGCTTCGCCCCGAGCTTCTGTAGTGCTGATTCGAAGGCCTCCGCGCGCTCTGCGGTGTCCTTGTAGTTTCGGAGCCCTTGATCGGTCCAGCTCAGCAAGGTGACGTATGTCGGCATGTTCTTTCACCTTCACGAGGAGACATATCGTGAGGTCAAGCCTGGACATCCGGGCTGGAACCTGCACGAGATACGCACCCGAACGAGCAATACGAGCGACCATAAGCATCGAGGGGCAGGCCGGCATCCGCGCCTGACATGAACGGCAGCGGACACCAACGGTCGCCGCGGTTCTCTGCGGAGCAGACGCAGTCGTACAGCCCCTTCCCGACTACCACCGCGCCGCCTGAAACCGGACACACCAGCCTCAGGAGATCCACATGTCCTCGCAGTTGTCCACCCCGGAAGAGAGGCTCGCCGACGCGAAGGCCCGCCTCGGTATCCCGCCGATCGTCGTGATCTGCGGCTCCACCAGGTTCATGGACGCCATGGGCGACGCCGACCGTGAACTCACCGCCGCCGGCCACATCGTCGTGAAGCCCGGCTGCAACATGAAGGAACCGCACTCGCTGTGGGCGACCGAGGAGCTGGCCGGGCCGCTCAAGGCCCGGCTCGACGACCTGCACCGGGCGAAGATCCGGCTCGCCGACGAGGTGCTCGTGGTCGGGGACTACATCGGCGACTCCACCCGCGCGGAAATCGCCTACGCCCGCGAGCTGGGCAAGCCGGTCCGGTTCACCCACCCCGGGGTCGACCTCGACTCCGAGGAGAGGGGCCGGTGACCCCGTCGGCCGCAGGTGTGCCGGCGCGCGCCCTCACGTCTCCACGGTGCGGACGCACTGAGCACCCGGCCCCGGACCGGCCCCGGCCCCGGACGTGCTGACCGACGCCCTCACGTCTCCACGGTGCCGGCGTTCTCCTCCGATACGGCCCGGTCGATCGCGGTCTCGACCGCGGCCACGACGGTCGCGGTGTCCGCGCCCTTGCCGAGCTGTCCGGCGAGGGCCGTGATCGCGGCAGTCTGGGCGGCCAGCCGCTTGTCCATGGACCGGATGCGGACCTGCATGTCCTTCAGGATCGACTGCGCCTGCCAGGTCGGGTTCGTCTTGTGGTCCGCCGCGTCCGCCGGGCCGGCGATCGCGTCCGTCTTCCAGACGGCGTCGAAGATGTCCTTCTTGGTGATACCTGCCATGGGGTCCTCCTCATTCGGGTTCCAGCTCGCGGGGTGCTTCAGCCGCTCGGCCACATCGGAGCGGAGTCCGGCCATGGTGAAGCCGCGGGGGTCGACCTTGTCCGCGCTCCACTCCAGGTGGCCGATCACGCTTTTCGCCGACCATCCATGAGCCCGGCACAGCGCGGCCTGGACGCGGACGATCGCCTGGTACTGCGCCTTGGGCCAGGGGTCCTTGCCGTCACCGAGGTTCTCGCACTCCCAGCCGTAGAAGCGCGCGTTGCCGTCGATTCCGTTCGCGTTGCCCTTCGTGGGCGGGGTCGGGCGGGTGCCGTAGGACTCTGCGATGACCTGCTCCAGCACACGCGGGTCGCCACCGCCGGCGTGGTTGGCGCGGCCCCAGCCGACCATGTGCACCCGGCCGTCCTTCGCGATCATCCCGTGGCACAGGGGGCCCGGCAGGTCTGCGTACCCGTCACGGACCATGGCAACCGTGGACGCGGTGCCCTTCGTGACCGTGTGGTGCACGATCGACCCGTGGACCGGACCCCACGGCCCCTTCGAGTTCCGGTTGTGTGTACGCCAGTTGCCGACTTCGACGATGCGCACGCCTTCCGCCCGCAAGGCGGATGTGACCTGCGCGGCAGTCAGGGGCTTTGCCATGTGGTTCTTCCTTTCACCCTGAGGTGTACGCGACGTACCGGGACGTGCCCTCAAGCCTGTTGGTGACTCCGTCGGCCGACTTCACCTTCTCCACCCGGAAGTACGGACCACGTCACGTCGAACCCGCCGCCGCGACCGTGTACTTCGTGCCCTTCGTCGATGTCCGCGTGCACGCCGGCCGTTCCGGATCGACGACTGGCTCGCAGGAGTTCCATACCCCTGCCACGATCGCCGGACTCGGCCGTGCGGCCGGCAACGTGTACGCCCTGCCGGTTACGCACACGCAACTCGCCCTTTTCGTCCGGCTGCTGGCGGCGGGCTCTTCGGATGCGCCGTCGGCGGCGGCCCGGATGACGGGCGGTGGGGCCGGGGTGACAGCCGCTCCCGCGGGCACCGCTACCCCGACGATCGTCAGGGGAGGTCCCTGTCGTTCGGCCCGGGCCTCCCGCTCTCCCCGCTCCTAGGTTCGCTTCTCATGAAACGAGAAAACGGAACCGGAACCGGAAGAAACAGGACCCGGAACGGGCGGCCGCTGCTCGCCTGCGCCGTCCTGGGGGCGGGTGCGGCCGCTGTCGTGGGGCTCGCACCCGGCGGATTGGGCAAGGACGAAGCCGTGGAGGTGACGGGGGGTGCCTCCGCGTCCGCCTATCGTTCGCTGACCGGGGCGGTGGCCGACGGCCCGTCCTGGATGGGGCCGCTGCTGGAGGCGGCCACCGAGGGCACCCTGGTGGCTCTCGGGCTGCTGCTGGTGTGGGTCTGGTGGAGCGGTGTACGGCACGGGGACACCCGGCTCTCCGCCGGTACAGTGCTCGCCGGCGTCGGCACCGTGGTGGCGTACGCCGTCAGCGAGGCGGTGAAGCTGGTGGTGGACGAGGAGCGGCCCTGCCGGGCTCTGCACAGTGCCGCGGAGACCGTCGCCGAGTGCCCGGCCCTCGGCGACTGGTCCTTCCCGAGCAACCACGCCACCCTGGCCGCGGGCCTCGGGGTGGGCCTGGCCGTGCTGCGGCCCCGCCTCGCCGCGGTCACCCTGCCGCTGGCCGGGGCGGCCGCACTGCTGCGCGTCCTCGTAGGGGTGCACTACCCGCACGACGTGCTGGCCGGTGCGGTCCTCGGGGGCTCGGTGGTCACAGCCGTGCTGCTCGCCTTCCTGCCGCTCGCCCGGACGGCGGCGTCAGCGATCGCGGGGCGGCTGCGCAGGCGCGACGATTCCGGCCTCGTGGGCGACGACCGCCGCGGCGGCGCGATTGTCCACGCCCAGCCGGGCCAGGATGGAACTCACATGCGCCTTGACCGTCCCTTCCACCACATGGAGCCGCCGGGCGATCTGTCCGTTGGACAGCCCGCTGCCGAGGAAGGAGAGCACGTCGCGTTCCCGGCCGGTCAGCCCGCGGACCCGTTCTCGGGCGGCGGTACGGCGACCGGCCACGGCGCCCGCGCCCGTCGCCGAGAGATGGGCGACGACCCGCGCCGCGACCTTCGGTGACAGATAGGCGGCGCCGTCGGCCACCGCGCGGACCCCCGCGATCAGCTCCTCGGGCTCGCCCGACTTGATCAGGAAGCCGGCGGCGCCGCCGCCGAGCGCCTGGAGGATGTAGTCGTCCTCGCCGAAGGTCGTCAGCATCACGACCCCGGTCTCCGGCACGGTGCGCCGGATCTCGGCCGCCGCCTCGATGCCGTTCATCCCCGGCATCCGGATGTCGAGCACGGCGACGGCCGGGCGATGGCGGCGGACCAGTTCGACGGCGTCGTGCCCGTCGGCGGCCTCGGCGACCACGTCGATGCCCGGGTCGGTGGACAGAACCGAGCACACGCCCTTGCGGATCATCGGTTCGTCGTCGGCGATCAGTACCCGGATCACCGGCTGCTCACCGTTCCTCCACAACACGGCGCACCTGTGGGGTCAGGGCCTCCTTGGACATCAGCCTGCCGTCGCGGAAACAGAGCTGGTAGGCGTCCCCGGACCGGTCGTCGAAACGGTCCGCCGACATCGCGTAGTACTCGCACGTGGTGCCTTGTCCCTTCGGTTCCCCGGCCACCGGCCGCTGGGTGGTCTGGCGCTCGGGCAGCAGCCGTCGCACCGCGTTCTGATCCTGTCCCACCCGCACCCGGGCGTAGTCGCCCGGGTCGAGTACGGACTGCTGGGCCGAGTAGATGTCCCAGCCCATGAGAGCGGCACTCAGCATCGCCCATGCCACCGGGGGCAGCACGATCGCGGTCGCCAGTGCCCGGCGGGCCAGGCTGCGGGCGTGCCGGTGTTCCGGGGGCAGTGCCGGGACTGCCGTCCGCGGCGCGGTGACCGGACGGAGGGCGGTTGGGGTGTGCGGAATCCGCGCGGTGACCGCGAAGCCGCCCGCGTACGGTCCGTACTCGAACGTGCCGCCCGCCAGCCGCACCCGCTCATCGAGCCCGATCAGTCCCCGCCCCGTGCCCGGTACGCCCTCCGGGCCGCCCCGCGCGGGCGAGGGCCCGTTCCGCACCCGGACCGTCGTCTCCTCGGCCGCGTGTGTCACCCCTACGGTCACCCGCGCGTGCGGCGCGTGCTTGGCCGCATTGGTCAGGGACTCCTGGACGACCCGGTGGGCGGCGCGTGCCGCCGGCCGGGGCAGGGCGTCGCCGTCGCCGTCGATCCGCAGTTCGACGGCGAGACCGGCGGCCGCGGCCTCGTCGACCAGCCGGGGAATGCCCGTGCCGGGCGTACGCGGCGGCTCGTCGTCCGCTTCCTCGCGCAGGATGCCGATCACCTCGCCGAGCCGCTCCACCGAGGCGGCCGCCCGGGTCCGGATCTCCCCGGCCGCGGCCCTGTGGGCCTCGTCGAGTCCGGGGGCGAGCTTCAGGGCGCCCGCCGACAGGGCGATGAGACTGAGGTCGTGCCCGAGGACGTCGTGCATGTCCTGGGCGATCCGGGCCCGCTCCCGGGACCGTGCCTGCGCGGCGACGAGCTGCTGTTCGCGCTCCAGCCGGCCGGCCCGCTCCCAGCCCGCCCGGACGAGCTCCTGGTACTGGCGCCAGAAGCGTCCGGCGAACCAGGGCAGCATCGCGGCCATCGCCACCACGGCGACGTACCGCCCCGCCATCAGCAGCCAGGAGGGCACCAGGGCCACCGCCACCACCCCGCCCGCGACGACAGCCACGAGCACGAGGACCGTGGGACCGGTCCTTCCCGGCTCCCGGCCGGCGAAAAAGGCCGCCGCGGCCGCGGGCAGGGCCCACCACATGCTGACGGCACTCAACCCGACACAGACCGCCGCGGCAACGGTCAGAAGAGTCCCCGGGCCGATGGCCCGCCGGGCCGCACCGCTGATCATCGCTCTGTCCATCCGGACGACGGTACGCAGCCCGGGACGGTCCGGGCACTGCCGAAAGTCACCGTTCCTAGCCAGTGTGCATGAGTGGGTCCTGGACCCAGTCATGTGTGCTGGGCGCGTCCCGAACGGTGTTGGATGCGCTGGGTTGCCGCTTTTTCGTCCCGTTCGGCAGCACGTCTTTGGGGGCGTGGTCCGTGGCGGGTGGGCGGGTTCCCTCACGTCCTCGGGTGCCTGGCCTGGCCTGGGTGGTCCGATGCCCCGCACGATCTCTCCGGTCGTGTGGGGGCGGTGCCGTCCGACGCCGGACCGGGTGTCCGAGGGCGCGTCGTCCGATCGCGATGCCGGCGGCATCGTGACGGGACATCTTTCGTTTGGGGGTGGTCAGTGGTTTCTGCCAGTGCTGGGCCCCCCACATGCTGGTGTAGGCGGGGTCGACCGCGACGATGCTCAGGCCCTGTCCGGCGGCCATGGAGACCAGCCGGGCCCTGAGCTTGCCGGTCGGGATGCCGGAGATCAGCTGCCTGAACCGTTTCCTGCGGCCGTGCTTCTCCCGGGTCTTCTCGGCGGTGAAGTCGAGGTCCTCGATGGCGATCGCGCCCGCACCGGTTTGCTTGGCCCAGTGCAGGAGCTGGGTCAGGGCGTGGCGGATCTGGGCATCGCGGTGAGTAGCGGTGCCGGACAGGTCGTAGAAGAAGCGCCGGGGCTCGCCGGTGGGGTTGCCGTGTGGGTCGAGGTGGTAGGCGGCGAAGTGGTCGGCGTTGGTGTCGACGCCGACCATGCCCCGGGCGCGGGCGGTGGCCAGCGGGATCGTCTGGACGGCGGGGCGTTGCCAGGACGCGGTGAGGTACCAGCGGCCACGGCCGGTGTCGAGGTGGATGCGGTAGGCGACGGCCCGGTTCGCGGTGATGCGGTCGGTCCACTCCACGCCCCGGTGCGCAAACCTTACGGTCGAGGCGAGGGTGTACCGGCCGTGTTTGGCGTTGGCGAGGTGGGAGAGCGGGGCGGGCAGCTTGATGCTGATCTCGCCGTCCGGGGTGACGCGGATCGTCTCGTTCCCGAACCGTTTGCCCGACTCACCGTCCGCGGCAAGAAACCAGCGCTCCGCCTCCCAGCGCTCCCGCCACTGCTCCTCGGTCAGCCGGGCCTGGGTGAGGTGGTGGCGGGTGTAGAGGAGGCGTTTGCCGCCCCGCACGACCCGGACGCGTCCGGCCTGCCGGTCACGGACCGCAGCACCATGCCGGGCTTCCAGCGCCGCGAGACGGCGGGACTTGTGGAACCACTCACCCCTGGACCGGTAACCACCCGGGGCCCGCTTCGTTCCCGGCGCGCCGATAGGGAGGGACAGGCGGTGCCGCAGCGTCCCGATCCCGGCCTCCAGCGTCTGGACGTGCGCCGCCTGGCAACGCCGCGCCAGCGCCCACTGATCATGCGTGGCCTTGGTGATCGCACCGGCGATCCGCGACGACGACACCCCTGTCAGGTCCCGCTTGCGTGACGCCCAGGTCTGCGCACTGTGCTCCAGTCCACCCGCACAACGGGCCTTCAGATCGCGGGAAGCCAGACGGCCCTGGTGCTCACCGACCGCACGCAGAACCTCCTCGTCCCGGGGCGTGAGGTGCTTGAGACGGTCCCGGACCGCCACCCCGCACGGCCCGGCCACCACGAACGGCGCCGCCAACTCCCGCACACCACTCACCACAACCCCCCCTCCCTCAAGGCCGGACACCCGCCACCCAGCCCAACGAGCACCAGCCGCCAAGGTCACCCATTCGACCCCAGAACCCCCGTTCCCACCCCACGAAACCCACCGTCAGGACCCACTCCTGCTCACCACAACTCACTTCAACGCAGCACACCAACAGCAGTCCACACCCCTGTGAGATCTCTTTCAGGAGGCCGGGGTCTGTTCGCGCCAGCCCCTCGAAGCCATCGGCGCGTGCTGTGAAGTCGTCGGCATGTGCTGCTGAGCGATCGGTAGGTGTTGCGAAGCCGTCGGTGTGCGTCGCGAAGGCACCGGCGTGCGACGCGTCGACTGCTTCACGGGGTGGGGCGCACCGCAGATGATGTGCCCCGTCGACCGTGGCGGACTCGGCGCTCGGCCGGTTCAGGCGTTGGGACGCTTGCCGTGATTGGCCTTCTTCTTCTTGCGGCCACGACGCTTGTTTCCTCGCTTGGCCATGCTGAACTCTCCCTCATTTATGACTTTTCGGGCGTCCGTCAGTCTAGATTCGGCCCGTCGCGGCCGCATCATCGTCGTGTCGCCGGGCGATCACCCCGGCGGCCGGGCGCGCAGCGCCTCGGGGAACCGGGTGCGGTCCGGTGCCGGATCGTCCGGGGAAGGCAGGGCGTCGTCCGGGGAAGTTCCCGGGCGGGACGACGTGCAGGGTCGCGAAGGTGCCGTGGTTTCCGGCACCGTGGTCCGGGCGCGGCTGTTCTTCGGCGCGCCACCCGTATGGGCGCGTCCGGGTGGTTGCCCGGGAAGGTCCCGCGCAGGGTCGGTTCTGTCGTGCAGTCCCGCTCCGGTCAGGAAGTTCCCATGGCACACACAGCGTCCACGCCCGGCCCGGCCCGTCCCGCCGCCCCGGGGGACCTCAACCCCTGGGCGGCCGGCGGGATCATGTTCGCCGGCGTGCTGCTTCTCGTCGACGGTGTCCTCGGCGTCGTCAAGGGCATCTCCGGCCTCGCCTCCGACGACGTCTACGCGCATGTCAGGAACTACACGTTCAAGTTCGATGTGAGCTCATGGGGATGGATCCACCTCCTTCTCGGCATCGTGCTCGGATGCGTCGGCTGGGGCGTCCTCAAAGGTGCGGCCTGGGCCCGTGCCACGGGTGTGGTGATCGCCGCGATCAGCCTGATCGTCAACTTCGTCTGGCTCCCGTATCAGCCGATCTGGGCGATCGTTTCCGTCGCCATCGACGGGTTCGTGATCTGGGCCCTGTGCACGGAGCCTTCGAAGGCCGTCATCTGAGGCGCATCGGCGTACGGGCGCACGGGCCGTACGGGCGTAGGGGCGTACGGACTCGACCGGGCCCTCGCGGACGGAGTCGCGGTCCGTGCCGGGCCCTCATCGCGCCTCCGCCGTGAGTGAGCAAGTGAGCAGGCGTGTGAGGGAGAGGACTGCGGTGTCGGACGAGAACACGGAAGAACACGTCGCTCTTGCCGCCGAGGCGTACGTCTACGGCAGCCCGCTGGTCCATGGCCTGTCGGCGGCCGAGGACTTGATGCAGACGGGCTCCGGCTCGCTGCCGCCCGCCCCCTTCAACCACTTCGCGTATTCCGGCCGGCCGGAGCCCCCCGACGCGCGCTTCGCGTCGGTCGGGGACGACGACACGGTCCACTCCCTCGCCCACCTCGACCTTTCCGGCGGCCCGGTCCTCCTCCATGTCCCCGATACGGACGGCGCGTACTACGTGCTGCAGTTCGTGGACGCCTGGACCAACAACTTCGCGTACGTCGGTCACCGTGCCACCGGTACGGAGGCCGGTGACTGGCTCGTCGTACCGCCGGGCTGGGCGGACAGTGTGCCCGACGGGGTGCGGGGGGTGATCGACGCGCCGACCTCCGTCGTCTCCGTCATCGGCCGTGGCGCCTGCGACGGTCCCGACGACATGGGGCGGGTCCGCGCGCTTCAGGCGCAGCTCGCCCTCGCGCACGTCGAGCCGGGTCTCCACCGTACGGGTCTGCCGGCGCCCGATCCCGATGTGCCGGAGTCGCTGAGGTTCTTCGAACGGCTCAGGGTGTGGATGGCCGACTTCCCGCCGTCCACGGCCGACCAGGCGTATCAGGACCGGTTCCAGCCGTTGGGGCTGCTGGAGGAGGGGCCGTCGCCGTACGTGTCCGCCGAGCCCGGCCTCGTACACGCACTGACCGAGGGCCTGGCACGGGGCAGGGCGCGGGTGGAGGGGGCGGGCGGGCCCTCGGCGGTGGACGGCGGCTGGGAGATGGATCCGCATCTCTTCGACTACGCCCTCGACCGGCACGGCGTCGGGACCATCGACTCCCCGCAGTGGCGGATCGCGGACCGGGAGGCCTCCTACCTGGCCAGGGCGGTGGCGGCACGGAACGCGCTGTGGGGGAGTCATGGCTACGAGGCGGTGTACGCCCGCACTTGCCGCGACGCCGACGGTGCGCGCCTGAACGGTGCCCACGCGTATGTGCTGCGCTTCGAGCGGCAGCCGCCGGTCGGGGCGTTCTGGTCCCTGACCACGTACGGCACGCGGGACCACCGCACGGTCGAGAACCGGGCCGCGCGGTATTCGATCGGCGACCGCACCGCGGGCCTCGTGCACGACGCGGACGGTTCGCTGACGATTCACCTCGGGAGGGAGCGGCCGGCCGGCCCGGTCGCGGACGCGAACCGGCTGCCCGTGCCGGACGGGGAGTTCCGGGTGGTGCTCAGGCTCTATGAACCGGGGCCGGAGATCCTCGACGGTGCGTACGAGATCCCCGCCGTTGAACGGAGCACTGAGCGGTGAGGTGGTGAGCGGTGAGCGGTGAGCGGTGAGCGGTGAGCGGTGAGCGGTGAGGGGGCATGGGGTGCCATGGGGCGCCGTGAGGTGCCGTGAGATGCATGGGGCGACGTGATGCGTGGCGATGTGGGGTGTGGTGGGGCGCGGGTGAGGCCGTCGCCAGAAGATCGCCTCGGCCGTTGTCAGTGGCTCGGGTCACACTGGGGGCATGTGCCGCAGCATCAAGACCCTTCGCCCGCCCGCCCTCCCCGAAGAGGCCACTGAGGAGGAGATCCGGGCCGCCGCCCTGCAGTTCGTACGCAAGGTGTCCGGCTTCCGTGCCCCGGCCGCGCACAATCAGGAGGTGTTCGACCGGGCCGTCGACGAGATAGCCGAGGCGACCGCCGGACTGCTGGACGGTCTGGAGATACGGGGCGCCGTCAGGACGCCGTAGTGACCGTCGCGTGCGCCGCCGCCTGTGCGGCCGCCGCGGCGGCCGGGCGGCGCATGACGTACGCGGCGAGGGCACCCGCCACGAACAGGGCGAGGACCGAGACGGCCGTGGCCACCCAGGTCGCGCCGAGCCACTGGCCACCGAAGTAGCCGAGGCTCACGCTGTAGCCGGCCCAGGCCACGCCCGCCAGGGCCGACCAGGGCAGGAATTCCTTCACCTTGCGATGCGCGGCGCCCGCGCCCAGCGAGACGACCGAGCGGCCGGCCGGGGCGAAGCGGGCAATGATGACGAGGATGCCGCCACCCCGGGCGAGGGCGGCGCCGAGGCGTTCCTGTGCCGAGGTGAGACGGCGGGAGCGGGCGATGGCCCGGTCCAGACGTTCACCGCCGCGCCAGGCCAGCCGATAGGCGACCAGGTCGCCGGCAACCGACGCGGCGGCCGCGCACAGGACCAGCGCGATGAGCGAGGGTGCCTCGGACACCTGCTCGGCGGCGCTCGTCGCGGAGGCCGCGCCCGCGACGGTCGTCGAACCGGCGGCGACTGCCGTGGCGGCGGTGATCACCAGGACTCCGCTGGGCAGCACGGGCAGGAAGACGTCCAGGAGCACCGAGAGGGCGACCACGGCGTAGATCCATGAGCTGCCGGCCAGCGCACCCACACTCTCAAGCACCTACTACTCCCCGATCCGGAACAACGCCGCGACGTCGCAGGGGAGCGGCAGGAGCGGCAGGGCCAGCTGTACAGCGTACGCCCGACACTGATCGGGTGATCCATAAATACGGACGATGTTGGGAAGCTCACGTACGCCCGGAAATGGGAAGACAGGGTTCCGTTCGTATGTGAGGAACGGCCCGCTGTGAGGAACGGCCCGCACGGGCCGGCCCGTGAGCGGAAGGGCCGGTCCGTGCAGGCCGGGCCGTTGAGGCCGTCGGGCCGTCAGACCGTCACGGCCGGTGCCTGCTCACGTGCGCGGTCCTCGCCGCGCTCCGCGCCGCCCCGGCTGAACAGCCGGTCCAGGGCCAGTGCGCCGGGGCCGGTGAAGACCAGCAGGAGGAACGCCCAGCAGAAGACGGCCGAGGGCTCACCGCCGTTCTGCAGCGGGAAGAGCGCCTCGGGCTGGTGGACCTTGAAGTACGCGTACGCCATGGAGCCGGAGGAGATCAGGGCTGCGGCACGGGTGCCCAGGCCGAGCATCACCAGGCTGCCGCCGATGAGCTGGATGACCGCCGCGTACCAGCCGGGCCAGGTGCCGGCGGGTATGGAGCCGCCGCCCATCGCGCCACCGAGGACGCCGAAGAGCGAGGCGGCGCCGTGGCAGGCGAAGAGCAGACCTACGACGATCCGGAACAGGCCGAGAGCGTAGGGCTGAGCGTGATTCAAGCGTGCGTGCATGAGGGGAGGGCTCCTTCGGTCTGGTGGGGACGTGAACCGATTGAGTGCCCCAGATTAGGGAAACCTCACCAATGCTTGCAAGTTCAAACATCCTGTCCACTGTCCGAAAACCGTCCCGCGATTGTCGGTCGGGGATCGGCCCGGCACCGCCCCGAGCTGCGCACCTTCCTTCGCCGCTCTGGCCTGAACCAATGGCAGCGCAGGTTTCCGGCCACGAGGGAGGTGGGTGTCAAGAGCTGATTGTCGCGACGGAAGCCGGCCCCGAGCGGTCCCGGCGGCCGCGTCGTGCGGTTGTGGCCGCCGCGTCGGGCGGGCGTGGGCAGGGTGCGCAGGTCAGATCGAGGGTGCGGGCGGACCCGTCGGCCTCCCGCGGCGCCGCGCCGTGTGTCACCGCTCCGTGCCGGAGGCGGGCGGCGGTGGCAGTGGCGGCGGCGGAGTGCCGGCCGGGGGAGGAGATGTGCGGCCCGGGGCCGGGTGAGGGGCGCCCCGCGTGCCCGCTGCGCCTCATCGGCGTCGAGCGCCGCCCGCCGCCGTTCTCCGGGCCTGCCGCCGGCGCGGGTCCTCCTCGCCGGCGGCCGGACTCGGCCGAAAACGCGCCCCGCCACGCCCTCGCCGCGCCGTCCCGGAATGCGCGTACGGAGCCGTGCGGGGTGCACGGCTCCGTGGGGTGCGGAACGGCGGGGAGGGGGTGCGGAGGGTTCAGCAGTTGTTGAGGACGGACTGCAGGGCGCTCTTCTCGGCCGAGTCGACGGTCAGGTCGTAGTAGTGCTTCACATGGACCCAGGCGCGGGCGTACGTGCACTGGTAGGCGGTGCGCGGGGGCAGCCACTTGGCCGGGTCCTTGTCGCCCTTGGCCTGGTTGACGTTGTCCGTGACCGCGATGAGCTGAGGCCGGGTCAGGTCGTTCGCGTACGCCTGGCGCTGGGCGGTGGTCCAGCTGCTGGCGCCCGACCGCCAGGCCTCGGCGAGCGGGACCATGTGGTCGATGTCCAGGTCGGAGGCGGCGGTCCAGGTGGCGCCGTCGTACTCCGAATACCAACTGCCGCTGACAGTCGCGCAGTTGGAGTCCTGTGTGACATTCGTGCCGTCCCGCTCAAGGACGACCTCGCGGGTGTTGCAGGCGCCCGACTGGGTGATCCAGTGCGGGAACTTGTCGCGGCTGTAGCCGGTCGACGAGCCTTCCGCGGAGACGGTCAGCTCGCTCAGATAGGTGCGGGCGGTCGACGCGGAGACTGGGGTGGGCATGGCCGCCTGGGCGGTGGGGGCGGTGAGCAGTCCGGTGGATGCGGCGAGTGCGGCGGATGCGGCGACGACGGCGATGCGACGCGCGTAGACACCTGACATGCGAACTCCCTTGACATGGGGGGACATTGGACGGGTGACCCGTGGGGCCCGGCCATCGTGGCGGCGCCAGGTTTCCGTGGGGTGGGCGCCAGGTAACAGAGTGGCGACATGGGCACGTCACATCAAGGGTTCTGACCGACAGGGCCGGAGTGTGGGGGCGTACGTCCGCATCTGCGCGGGCGTACGTGCTGATGCACCGGCAATTCGCCGGTGCGGTGGCTCGGTTCGTGCCTGTGGTCCGAGCCGGACCGGCCGTAGGGTTGCGGTGTGCTGCTTCCGGTCGACACCACGCTCGGGGTTGTCCTCGCCCTGCTGCTCGCGGCGGCGGCCACCGTCGCCGCCCTGGCCTCGCTGGGCCGGTCGCGCGAGATCCTGCTGGCCGGACTGCGGGCCGCGGCTCAGCTCGCCGCGGTTTCCCTGCTCATCGGCTGGGTGGTCCGCTCGCTGCCGCCGCTGCTCGCGTTCCTCGCGCTGATGTACGCCGTGGCGGTATGGACCGCGGGCCGCCGGGTCACCCGCAACCGCACCTGGTGGTGGGCGGCCCTGCCGATCGGGGCGGGGGTCGGGCCGGTGGTCGCCCTGCTGCTGCTCACCGGACTCGTCCGGGCCCGGGGCGTCGCCCTGATCCCGGTGGCCGGAATCCTCATCGGGGGTGCGCTGACCGCGACCGTGCTCGCCGGGCGGCGGGCGCTGGACGAGTTGACGACCCGGCGCGGGGAGGTGGAGGCGGGGATGGCGCTCGGGTTGCTCGACCGTGACGCGAGACTGGAGATCGCCCGTCCGGCGGCGGCGGACGCGCTGTTGCCGGGGCTCGACCAGACGCGGACGGTGGGGCTCGTCACGTTGCCGGGCGCCTTCGTGGGCATGTTGCTGGGCGGCGCCTCACCGGTCCAGGCGGGGGCCGTGCAGCTGTTCGTGCTGGTGGCGTTGATGGCCGTACAGGCGGTGGCGGTGACGGTCGTGCTCGAACTGGTGGCACGGGGGCGGCTGCACCGGGACCCGGGGCCGCCGGAGCGACGGCCCGATGCCGGCCGCCGGCAGCCGGGGGACAGCCCTTAGGCGACCCTTAGGCGTATTGCCCGGGAGGCCGGATCACGCCGGGCTCGTCGGGGCGGCCCTTACGCGCCGATGTGCAGCCGGATCGTTCCGTCGGTCGCTGCTTCCACCCGGAGCCGCGTCAGGTCCTCGACGTGTGCGTCGGGGGAGAGCGCCGCGGCTCGCGGGCCGACGCCCACGACGCGCATGCCCGCTGCCCGGCCCGCCGCGATGCCCGCCTCCGAGTCCTCGAAGACGACGCAGTCCGCCGGGGCGAAGCCCAGCTCGGCCGCTCCCTTGAGGAAGCCCTCGGGGTCCGGCTTGCTGGCGCCGACGCTCTCGGCGGTGACGCGGGTGGCGGGCATCCGCAGTCCGGACGCGGTCATCCGGGTCCGGGCCAGCGCCTCGTCGGCCGAGGTGACCAGGGCGTGCGGGAGCGCGGCGATCGCGTCCATGAAGGCGGGTGCGCCGGCGACCGGCACGACGCCGTCGGTGTCGGCGGTCTCCTCGGCGAGCATCACCCGGTTGTCCGCGTAGTTCTGCTCCATCGGGCGGTCCGGAAGGAGCACCGCCATCGTGGCGTACCCCTGCCGGCCGTGAACCACCTTGAGCGCGGCCTCCGGGTCCAGCCCCTCCCGCAGTGCCCAGCGCCGCCAGCAGCGTTCCACGACGGCGTCGGAGTTCACGAGGGTTCCGTCCATGTCGAGGAGAAGTGCACGGGCGGTGAGAACGGTGGCCGGCATGGGCGGGCTCCAGGGCGCGGGGGAGGCGAGGACGCGGGAAGGGCAGGAAGGCGCGGCAAAGAGAACAAGCAGCCTCGCTCGCCGGTCAGGGGGTGGCGAGCGGAGGCTACTTTGTTCCTTCACGATACAAAAACCTGTCCGGGAATGCCAATCCGGGGCGTACGGGGCGGGGGCGCCGTCCAGGGAAGACGCCCCGTACGCCGCCGCCCCGGAAGGTGCCCCCGTACGCCGTTGCCCCCAGGGAGCGCCCGTATGCCGTTGCCCCCAGGGAGCGCCCCGTACGCCGCCGCCTCACGTCGCGTTGAGAGCCACCGTCGGGTGGAGGCGGGAGGCGCGGATCGCCGGATAGAGGCCCGCGACCACGCCGATCAGGAGGGTGGCGGCCAGGCCGCCCGCCAGCGACCAGGGCGGGACCACCGCCGTCCACCCCTGGACCCGCGCGAAGCCGTACGTCGCCGCCGCGCCCAGCAGTGCGCCCGCTGCCCCGCCCAGCGCCGACAGCAGCAGCGACTCGGTCAGGAACTGGAGCCGGATCGCGTTGCGGGTCGCGCCCAGTGAGCGGCGCAGGCCGATCTCCTGGCGGCGCTCCAGGACGGAGATGACCATGGTGTTGGCGACGCCCACCCCGCCGACCAGCAGGGCCACCGCGCCCAGACCGAGCATCAGGGTCGTCAGGCCCTCGTCGGTGGCGGCCTTGGCGGCCAGCGCGTCCGAAGGACGCGAGACCTTGACGCCCGCCTCGTCGCCCGGGCTGATGGTGCGGGCCAGCACTGCCCGCACGTCCTCCACCGAGGCGTCCGTGGAACGCTCGAAGATGGTGGTGGGGTGGCCGTCGAAGCCGAAGTAGCGTTCGGCGGCGGGGAATCCGACCATGGCCACCCGGTCCAGGGTGGGCACCAGCTCGATCGGCTTGAGTATGCCGACGACGACCACGCGGGTGTCGTTCATCATGATCGTCTCGCCGGTGCGGGTGATGCCCAGGCGCTCGGCCGCCACCGCACCGAGGACCGTGGTCGGGAGGCGTTCACCGGCCGGGTCGAGCCAGGCGCCTTTGTCGACCTCGCCGCCGAGTGCGGACAGCAGGTCGAGACGGGCCGCCTGCGTAGTGACGCCTGCGGTGCGTTCCTCGGGGACGACGTCGCTGCGGCGGATCCGCGCGTCGACATCGGCAGTGGCCGTGGCGTGCAGCACCGGGCCGACGCGTTCGACCATCGCGACCGCGTTCTTGGGCAGTTTGATCTCCTGTCCCATGGCGTCCTTGCCCGCCTCGGCGGTGAGGAGGTTGGTGCCGAGGCGGTCGAGCCGGGCCATCAGGTCCGCGCGGCTCGACTCGGACAGGCCGACGACCGCGACCATGGTCGCGATGCCGATGGCGATGCCGAGCGCCGAGAGCACCACGCGCGCACGGCGCGCGCGAAGGCCGACCGCACCGACGCGGAGGACATCGCGGGGGGAGAGGCGGGCCGGCCTGAGGTCGTTCCTCATGAACCGGCCTCTTCCGTACGGGAGTCGGTGCGCGCGCCGGAACGCGAGTCCGAGACGATCTCGCCGTCCCTGAAGCGGACCCGGCGCGGCAGCGAGTCCGCGATCTCGTTGTCGTGGGTGATCACACAGATGGTGGTGCCGGACGCGTTCAGCTCGTGCAGCAGCTCCATGACGATCTCGCCGGACGCGGTGTCCAGCGCCCCGGTCGGTTCGTCCGCCAGCAGCAGCCGGGGCTCCCCCACCAGGGCACGGGCGATGGCCACGCGCTGTTTCTCGCCGCCGGACAGCTCGTTCGGCGTGTGCGAGTAGCGGTGGTCCAGCCGCACCTGGGCGAGCGCTTCCCGCGCCCGCGCCCGCCGTTGCCTCAGCGGTACGCCCGCGTACAGCAGCCCGTCGGCGACGTTGTCCACCGCGTCGCGCCCCGCTGCCAGATGGAAGTGCTGGAACACGAAGCCGATGTGGCGGGCGCGCAGTGCGGAGAGCCGGGAGTCGGAGAGTGCGGACACGTCGTACCCGGCGACCCGGACGGTGCCCGTGGTGGGCTTGTCGAGGGTGCCCATGACGTTGAGCATCGTGGACTTGCCGGAGCCGGACGGGCCGACGACGGCGAGCAGTTCACCCTCCTCGACGGTGAGGTTCACTCCGCGCAGGGCGTGGACGCCGCCGGGGTAGGACTTGGTGGCGTCCCGCAGTTCGATCACCGGGGCGGACGTCATGACTTCGCCACTCCGACCTTCAGGCCCTCGCGCACGTCCGGGCCGCTGACCTCGATCAGCCCGTCGGCGGTCATGCCCGTCTCCACCCGCACCATCGTCGAGGTGGTGCCCCGGACGACCTGGAGGCCGTAACCACCGTTCACGCCCCGCAGCGCGACGACCGCCTCGACGGGGACCACGAGGACCCCCTTGCGCGCCTCGCTGACGAACTTCACGCTCGCCGACACCTTGGTGTCCTCGCCGGACGCGGCCTTCACCCCGCCGTCCAGGGCGACCTCGACGATGATGCCGTCCTGCGCGTCGGCACCGCCCTCGGCGGCGGAGCCCTCCGGGCGTACCGTCCCGGTGACATCGCCGGCCACGGTCTTCCCGCTCGGCAGGGTGACCTCGACCTTGGTCCCGCGCGCGGTCAGCGGGCCGTCGGTCTGGTCGAGTTGCGCCCGTACAACGGGCTTGGTGGAGCCGACCGTCAGGACCGGCGTGTCCGGGCCCACCTGGTCGGCGAGCGCCGCGTCGGCGGAGACCACCTTGACCGGGCCGGGCTGGAAGACGACGTCGCCCCGGCCGACCCTGCCGGTGGTTTCACGGTTCAGGGACTTCTGCCACCGCTTGACGGCGGCCTCGGTGTCCGTGTCGTACCGCGTGTCGACGTACAGGTGCGCCCCGTACCCCAAGTCGCGCAGACCGCGCTCCAGTTCGAGTACGTCGCTGCCCCGGTCGCCCACCTTCATCTCGCGGAACATCGGGACCGGTCCGTAGAGAAGGGTGACGGGCTTGTCGTTCAGTTCGTACAGGGCCTGTCCCAGGGTCAGTGTCTTCCCTTCGGAAGCGGCCACCGTGACGGTGCCCTCGACGGCGGACTTGACCGTGCGGCGCTGGGCGAAGTCGAGCTTGCCGTCGACCGTCTTGGACTGCACGAGGTCGGTGCGCCGGACGGTCGCGGTGGCGGGTGGCAGGTCGCCGTCCCGGCCGGAGGCGCCCGCATCGCCGCGGCCGTTTCCGAGGAACAGGACGCCCCCGGTGACGGCCGCGGCGACGGCCACCGCGCCGAGCGCGAGGTGGGTGGTGCGGCGCTTCACTGCATGCCGTCCAGGCCGTCGAGCAGCTTCGTCCTGCACGCCTCGCGGGCCTGCTTGTACGCCGGCGAGTTCGAGTCGATGGACGTGGACGCCGGGTTGGGGTCACCGCCCGGCTGGGCGATGCCACCGCTCATGGTCGGATTGGTGAACTTGGAGACGCCGTTGTCCCGCATGCATTTGGCGTGCGCGAGCATCGACTCGTAGTCCTTCTGCTGGTCCCGCTTGGGCTCGGCCGCCATGGCGGCCTGCAACTCGTCGACGCAGACGCCGCCCTTGCCGCCCTTGATACCTGCGTTGGCGCCGGGCCGGGCGCCGATCTCGTTGATCTTGTCCCAGTCGAGGTGCCCGCTGAGCCTGGGGTCGGGGAAGTCCTTGTAGCCGCCCTTGGCGCGCATGCACTGGACGTACTTCATCTGGGCGTCGTAGAACTCGCTCTTGCCCGCGGCCTGGCCGCCCGGGCTCTTCCCGTCCTTCTTGGCGCTCTCGGCGGGCGCTTGCGGTACGTCGGCGATCGCGTCGTCCTTCTTCGTCCCGCCGGCACTGTCGTCCCCGCCGCCGCAGGCGACGGAGAGGGCGAGCACGGGCACGGCCACAAAGGCGGCCAGGCGCAGCCGGGTGGTGGCTCGGGGGTTCGTCCTGATGAGGAGTTTCATGCGCCTCACGTTCGCCGCCGCAGATCATGACCCGTCCATGGCCACATGATGGGAACGTAACAATGCCTCCGGCCTGCGGGTCCGCACCCCTACGGAGCAGGCGGGAACGGCCCCGGCATGCTCATAATCGGCCCCATGCCGCATGTACTGCTCATCGAGGACGACGCGTCCGTACGGGACGGAATGGAGCTCGTGCTGCGCCGACACGGGTACGGCGTGGACACCGCCGCCACCGGCGAACAGGCCCTCGCCCTGCTGGCCGGGGAGCGGGGCGCGCGGGTCGAGTTGGCCGTACTCGACCTGATGCTGCCGGGTATCGACGGCTTCGAGGTGTGCCGCCGTATCCGCGCCCGTTCGGCGACCCTGCCGGTCATCATGCTGACCGCGCGCGGCGACGACTCGGACATCGTGACCGGCCTGGAGGCGGGCGCCGACGACTATGTCGTCAAGCCGGTCACCGCGCCCGTCCTGGAGGCACGCATCCGGGCCGCGCTGCGGCGCGCGGAACCGTCCGCACGACAGGGTCCGGACGCCGGTCTCGCCGGGCTGGTGATCGACCGCGCCGGACTGACCATCACCAGGAACGGCACCCCGGTCCCGCTGCCGCCCACCGAAATGCGGCTGCTGCTGGAGCTGTCGGCCGCTCCCGGCCGTGTCCTCAGCCGTGAGCATCTCCTCGAATCCGTCTGGGACCACAACTTCCTGGGCGACTCCCGGCTGGTGGACGCGGCGGTCGGCCGGCTGCGGGCCAAGATCGAGGACATACCGGCCAAGCCGCGGTACGTACAGACGGTGCGGGGCTTCGGCTACCGCTTCGGGCCGCTGTGAACCGTACGGACAAGGACGGGCGCGGCGCCGCCCCGAAGAGGCGCTCCTGGCGGCTCGTCGGCGGGCTGCGCACCCGGCTCGTCGTCACTGTCGTCGTCGTCGCCCTCATCAGCGCGGTGACCGCGACCGCCCTCGCCTACCGGGACGCCCGCACCGCCGTCCTCCAGCGCACCCAGAACTCCGCCGTGAACGACCTCCGGGAGCGGGTCACCGCGGTCGCCGCCGACTTCGACGTACCGCCCGACCACCAGTCGCTGTCCCGGTTCGCGGCCAAGGTCTCGGACGGCATCGGCGCCCGCATCGTGGTCGCCCGCTACCAGGACCTCGTCGCGGTCTCCGACCCGCTCGCCGAGACGGAGGGCCGGATCACCGTCGGGCTGCGCGCCGCCGTGGCGGCCGGCGACGACGCCATGTTCCAGCGGGTGCAGTGGCGGGGGGAGCCCTATCTGGTGGTCGGTATGCCCGTGACGTACGCCGACGGGGACCGCCGCACCTCCGGCCTGGAGGTCTTCGCGATCACCGACCTGCGGGCCGAGCGCGATGACACCGCCGCTCTGCTGGACTCCGTACGGGCGGGCATCGTGCCGGTGGTGCTGCTGGCCGCCGTGCTGGCGCTGCTGGCCGCGGGGACGGTCCTTCGGCCGGTACGGAAGCTGGGCCGGGCCACCCGCGAGCTCGCGGCCGGCGACCTCGGCAGCCGGGTCGCCGTCACCGGACACGACGAACTCGCCGACCTGGCACGGACGTTCAACGAGTCCGCCGACGCGCTCCAGGCTTCCGACGCGGAACTGCGCGAGCAGGAGGCGAAGGCACGCCGCTTTGTGGCGGACGTGTCGCACGAACTGCGCACGCCGCTCGCGGCGATGACGATGGTGGCGACCGTTCTGGAGGAGGACGCCGACCAGCTGCCGCCGGACGCGGCGCGGGCGGCCCGTACCGTCGGCGCGGAGACGGCCCGGCTGTCCCGGCTGGTCGAGGACCTGATGGAGATCTCCCGCTTCGACGCCAAGGCGGTACGGCTGAACGCGGCCGAGACGGACCTCGCCGACACCGTACGGGCGTCGCTGGCGCTGCGCGGCTGGACGGACCGGGTGCGGACGCACCTCCCTGACGGTGTAAGGGCGGTGGTCGACCGGCGCCGCGTCGATGTGATCGTCGCGAACCTGGTGGGCAACGCGCTGCGGCACGGAGCCCCGCCGGTCGTCGTGACCCTCGGGACGGTCCTCGCGGCGGACGGGGAGTGGGTGACGCTGGAGGTCGCCGACCACGGCCCCGGGCTGCCGCCGGAGGCCCGGGAGCGCGTCTTCGACCGGTTCTACAAGGCGGACTCGGCCCGCACGCGTGGCGCGGCCGACGACAGCGGGCAGGGCAGCGGCCTCGGCACGGCGATCGCGCTGGAGAACGCACGGCTGCACGGCGGCACGGTCGATGTGGCCGACGTGGCCGACGTGGCCGACGTGGCCGATGTGGCCGATGTGGCCGATGGGCCACGGCGCGGCGCGGTGTTCACGCTGCGGCTGCCCCTGCGACGTACAGGGGAGGGCACGGAATGAAGGTCCGGCAGCAGGGCGTGGTCGTCGCGCTCGGGATGATCGCCCTCATGGGCTGCGGCGTCCAGCCGACCGGAGTGATAGGCGCGGGCGAGCCCGCGTCCGGGCTGACGCGCGGGATACGGCTGTACTACGTGTCCGCCGACGG
Source organism: Streptomyces sp. NPDC015032 (assembly GCF_043080425.1). NCBI lineage: Bacteria > Bacillati > Actinomycetota > Actinomycetes > Kitasatosporales > Streptomycetaceae > Streptomyces > Streptomyces sp. NPDC015032. Next base: position 25,913 of record NZ_JBIBVN010000047.1, read on the forward strand.
GCTGCGCGGAGTGCCCGTGCCCGACAAGGAGGTCAAGGATCTCAACGGGGCGCTGAAGCTGCTCGGCCAGGACCCGTCGCGCGCGTACCAGCGCGACGGCCTGACCTCGCTCGTCCGGCTCGGCGGGTACGGGGCCACCGGGGCGGGCACCCGTGTCACGGTGCGCATCGACGGCCCCTATGGGGAAACGGGGCACGATCTGGGCACGGGGCAGCTGGTGTGCACGCTGGCACGCACCCAGTCCGTACTCGACCCGAAGGTCAGGACCGACGACGTCGAGGTCACTCTGCGACCGTCCGAGGGCGCCGTGCTGGGTCCCTTCCGGTGTGCGGAGTTCCTCAACAGGTGAGGCGGGGCAAGTGAGTTCGCGGCGGCGTGCCCGGTGAGCGGTCGCGCCGCCGTCCGCACCGCGCCGCCCGTGAGGGCGGCACCGCCCACTCGTCCCGCACCATTCGCGAGGGCCGCACCGCCCACTCGCCCCGCTCCGTCCGTGAGGGCCTCGGTCAGGTGCCGACGTAGGCCGCGAGGTGCTCGCCGGTGAGGGTGGAGCGGGCGGCGACGAGGTCGGCGGGTGTGCCCTCGAAGACGATCCGGCCGCCGTCGTGGCCGGCGCCGGGGCCGAGGTCGATGATCCAGTCGGCGTGCGCCATGACCGCTTGGTGGTGCTCGATGACGATGACCGACTTGCCGGAGTCGACGAGCCGGTCGAGCAGCCCGAGGAGCTGTTCGACATCGGCGAGGTGGAGGCCGGTGGTCGGTTCGTCGAGTACGTAGACGAGCTGGTCACCGCCCTTCTCGGCCATGTGGGTGGCCAGCTTGAGCCGTTGCCGCTCGCCGCCGGACAGCGTGGTGAGCGGCTGGCCGAGGCCGAGGTAGCCGAGCCCGACGTCGCAGAGGCGGCCGAGGATGCGGTGCGCGGCCGGCGTGTGCGCCTCGCCGGCGCCGAAGAACTCCTCGGCCTCGGTCACCGGCATCGCGAGCACCTCGCTGATGTCGCGCCCCCCGAGGTGGTACTCCAGCACCGATGCCTGGAACCGCTTCCCCTCGCACTCCTCACAGGTGGTGGCGACTGCGGCCATCACCGCCAGGTCGGTGTAGATGACGCCGACGCCGTTGCACGTGGGGCAGGCGCCCTCGGAGTTGGCGCTGAACAGGGCCGGCTTCACACCGTTGGCCTTGGCGAACGCCCTGCGGATCGGGTCGAGCAGTCCGGTGTACGTCGCCGGGTTGCTCCGTCGCGAGCCGCGGATCGCGCCCTGGTCGACCGACACCACACCCCCGGCCCCCACCTGCCGGGGCAGCGACCCGTGCACGAGCGAGCTCTTGCCGGAGCCGGCGACGCCGGTGACGACGGCCAGCACCCCGAGCGGGATGTCGACGTCGACGCCCCGCAGGTTGTGCGTCGTCGCGCCCCGGATCTCCAGCGTGCCGGTGGGCTTGCGCACCGTCTCCTTGAGGACGGCCCGGTCGTCGAAATGGCGGCCGGTGATGGTGCCGCCGGCCCGCAGCCCCTCGACGGTGCCCTCGAAGCACACGGTGCCGCCCGCCGCACCGGCGCCGGGGCCGAGGTCGACGACATGGTCGGCGATCGCGATCGTCTCCGGCTTGTGCTCCACGACGAGCACCGTGTTGCCCTTGTCCCGCAGCCGGAGCAGCAGGCTGTTCATCCGCTGGATGTCATGCGGGTGCAGGCCGATGGTGGGCTCGTCGAAGACGTAGGTGACATCGGTGAGCGAGGAGCCGAGGTGGCGGATCATCTTGACGCGCTGCGCCTCGCCGCCCGACAGCGTGCCCGACGGCCGGTCGAGCGAGAGATAGCCGAGGCCGATCTCCACGAACGAGTCGAGGCTCTGCCGCAGCGCGGTGAGAAGCGGCGCCACCATGGGGTATCCCCTGCTCGAAGAGCTTGGGGAAGGATCGTCGAGGCGACGGATCCACTCGGCCAGGTCGCTGATCTGCATCGCGCAGGCGTCGGCGATGCTGATCCCCTCGACCTTCGACGACCGGGCCCCCTCGCTGAGCCGGGTTCCGTCGCAGTCCGGGCAGGTGGTGAAGGTGACCGCCCGCTCCACGAACGCCCGGATGTGCGGCTGCATCGCCTCCTTGTCCTTGGAGAGCATCGACTTCTGGAGCTTGGGGATCAGCCCCTCGTAGGTGAGGTTGACGCCCTCGACCTTCACCTTGGTCGGCTCCCGGTAGAGGAAGTCCTGCATCTCCTTCTTGGTGAACTTGCGGATCGGCTTGTCCGGGTCGAGGAAGCCCGACTCGGCGTAGACCCGCACGGTCCAGAAGCTGTCGGACTTCCAGCCGGGGATGGTGAACGCTCCCTCGGCGATCGACTTGGAGTCGTCGTAGAGCTGGGTGAGGTCGATGTCGGAGACCGTGCCCCGGCCTTCGCAACGCGTACACATGCCGCCGGTGCGGGAGAAGGTGGCCTTCACCGCCTTCTTGGCACCGCGCTCGACGGTGATCGCACCGCTCGCCCGGACCGACGGGACGTTGAAGGCGTACGCGCCGGGCGGGCCTATGTGCGGCTGCCCGAGGCGGCTGAAGAGGATGCGCAGCATCGCGTTGGCGTCGGTGGCGGTGCCGACCGTGGAGCGGGGATCGGCCCCCATCCGCTGCTGGTCGACGATGATCGCGGCCGTCAGCCCGTCGAGGACATCGACCTCGGGCCGCGCCGGCGTCGGCATGAAGCCCTGCACGAAGGAGCTGTACGTCTCATTGATCAGCCGCTGCGACTCCGCGGCGATCGTGTCGAACACCAGCGAGCTCTTGCCCGAGCCGGAGACACCGGTGAACACCGTCAGCCGACGCTTCGGGATACCGATGCTGACGTCCTTGAGGTTGTTCTCGCGCGCGCCGTGCACACGGATCAGATCGTGGCTGTTGGCAGCGTGCGGCGCAGGCGACTGCGGGTCCGTCCCCGAGGGCTTGCTCATCGTGTCTCCATCTGTCGGACGGGCCGCCTGCGCGGTCCCCGTCGGTGTCGCCTGGCTGTATCCGGCCGGCTTCGAGCGTAACGGCCGGTTCTTCTTCGTCGGCGCGGTCGCGACAGAGCGCCGCTGTCCCGGGACGGGCGGCGCCCGCCGGGGGCGATGCCCGTCCGGCGGACGCCTCCCCCCGCAGACGGTCCCTACCGTTCGCGGGGCTGGGTGAAGCGGAGCATGTTGCCGGCCGGATCGCGGAAGGCGCAGTCGCGGACGCCGTACGGCTGGTCGATCGGCTCCTGCAGCACCTCCCCGCCGCCCGCCCGGATGCGTTCGAAGGTGTCGTCGCAGTCGTCGGTGGAGAAGATCACGCCCCGCAGCATGCCCTTGGCCAGCAGTTCCGCCATCGCCTGCTTGTCGGCCGGAGAGGCATTGGGGTTGGCGAGCGGCGGTTCGAGGACGATCTCCACGTCCGGCTGAGCGGGTGAGCCGACGGTCACCCAGCGCATCCCCTCGAAGGCGACGTCGTTGCGGACCTCCAGGCCGAGGACGTCGCGGTAGAAGGTGAGCGCTTTGTCATGGTCGTCGACTGCGATGAAGCACTGCGAGAGCTTGATGTTCATGCCTCGACGCTACGAGGCGGCGGCGGATCGCGCTTCTCCATTCCTGACCGGTCGCGTCAGGATCTTGGCGACGCACGCCGGGATCTCTGCGCCCGCCTCGTGGCGGCGGGCCCGGTAGGCGCTGGGGCTCTCGCCGACCAACTCGCTGAAGCGTGAACTGAACGACCCGAGCGAGGTGCATCCGACCGCGAAGCAGACCTCCGTCACGCTCAGGTCGCCCCTGCGCAGCAGCGCCTTCGCCCGCTCGACGCGGCGGGTCATCAGATAGCCGTACGGCGTCTCGCCGAAGGCGGCGCGGAAGCTGCGGGAGAAGTGCCCGGGGGACATCAGGGCGATGCCGGCCAGTGCCGGAACGTCCAGCGGCCGCGCGTAGTCGCGGTCCATCGCGTCCCGGGCGCGGCGCAGCCGTACCAGGTCCTCCAGGGTCATGTGCACCAGCATCGCACGGCGGCGGTGGCCCGCCTCCGTGCTCAGTGCTCCCGGGCCGACGGGAAGCGGCCGACGGTGCTCAGTGCTCCCGGGCCGACGGGAAGCGGCCGACGGCGGCGAGGCCGACGGGCAGCGGCCCGCCGTGCGCAGAGCCCGTTCGGCCTCTACCGGTCCCGTTCGGCAGGCCATAACGGCAGGGAACGGCCAGGATGGGGACGTAGTGGACCCGAGGAGATGTTCTATGGCCCAGCACCTGAGCCCCCCGGCCCCCGCCCTCGGTGGGGACCGTTCCACGCGGTCGGTCATGGTGGCCATCGGTGCGCTGCTCCTCGGCATGCTGCTCGCCGCACTCGACCAGACCATCGTCTCCACCGCGCTGCCGACCATCGTCAGCGACCTCGGCGGGCTGGAACACCTCTCCTGGGTGGTCACGGCCTATCTGCTGGCATCGACCGCCGCGACCCCGCTCTGGGGCAAGCTCGGCGACCAGTACGGGCGCAAGAAGCTCTTCCAGAGCGCCATCGTCATCTTCCTCATCGGCTCGGCGCTCTGCGGCGTCGCCCAGAACATGGTGCAGCTCATCGGCTTCCGCGCCCTTCAGGGCCTCGGCGGCGGCGGCCTCATGGTGTTGTCGATGGCGATCGTCGGTGACCTCGTCGCGCCGCGCGAACGAGGCAAGTACCAGGGCCTGTTCGGCGCGGTCTTCGGTGCGACGAGCGTCCTCGGACCGCTCCTGGGCGGTCTCTTCACCGAGCACCTCAGCTGGCGCTGGGTCTTCTACGTCAACCTGCCGGTCGGCGTCGTGGCGCTCCTCGTGATCGCCGCCGCGCTGCACATCCCGGTCCACCGCACGAAGCACACCATCGACTATCTCGGCACCTTCCTCATCGCCTCCGTCGCCACCTGCCTCGTCCTCGTCGCCTCGCTCGGCGGCACCACCTGGGCCTGGGGCTCGGCGCAGAGCATCGGTCTCGCCGTGCTGAGCGTGCTGCTGCTGATCGCCTTCGTACAGGTGGAGCGCCGTGCCGATGAGCCCGTCATCCCGCTGGAGCTGTTCCGGACAAGGACCTTCACCCTCGTCTCCGTCATCAGCTTCGTGGTGGGGTTCGCGATGTTCGGCGCGATGACCTATCTGCCGACCTTCCTGCAGGTGGTGCACAACATCACGCCGACCTGGTCCGGTGTGCACATGCTTCCCATGGTGGCCGGTCTGCTCCTCACCTCGACCGCGTCCGGACAGATCGTCAGCCGCACCGGCCGCTGGAAGGTCTTCCCGGTCGCGGGCACCGGCATCACCACCATCGGACTGCTGCTCCTGCACCGGCTCACGGAGACCAGCAGTACGGCGGAGATGAGCGTCTACTTCTTCGTCTTCGGTGCCGGGCTCGGCCTGGTGATGCAGGTCCTGGTGCTGGTCGTGCAGAACGCCGTCACGTACGAGGACCTCGGTGTCGCCACCTCCGGAGCCACCTTCTTCCGCTCCATCGGGGCCTCGTTCGGCGTCGCCGTCTTCGGCACGATCTTCACCAACCGGCTCACCGACAAGCTGGCCGCGGCGCTGGCCGGCCGCACCCTGCCGCCCGGGGCCGGTGCCGGGGGGCTGGCCGCCGACCCGCGGGCCATCGGCCGGCTGCCGCCCGCGCTGCGGCCCCCGGTGCTCCACGCGTACTCGACCTCGATCACCGATGTGTTCCTGTACGCGGCACCCGTCGTCCTGGTCGCCTTCGCCTTCGCCTGGTTCCTCAAGGAGGACAGGCTGCGCGGCTCGGTGACCGCCCCGGAACCCACCGAGACCCTGGCGACGAACCCGGTCGAGCGGTCCTCGTACGACGAATGCGCCCGGGCTCTCTCGGTGCTCGCCACCCGTGAGGGCCGCCGCGAGATCTACGAGGAGATCACCGAGCGGGCGGGATACGACCTGCTGCCCGCGGCGAGCTGGATGCTGCTGCGGATCAGGCGGCACGGGACGGTCGAACCCGCCCGGCTCGCCGACGACGCCCCGGTGCCGGTGCGGGTGATCACCGCGGCGGCGCGTCAGCTGGAGGAGCGCGGACTGGTCCGGCGCGAAGGGGTACAGCTGGTGCTCACCGAGGCCGGTGCGGAAGTGGTGGTGAAGCTGGCGGAGGCCCGGGAACAGTCGATGGCGGAACTGCTGGGCGACTGGTGGGGGCCGGAGCGGCCGACCGATCTGGTCAGGCTCGTGGCGGAGCTGACCGCCGAGACGAGCGGATCGAGCAAGGAACGGCCGCGCAGCCCCGAGCCGAGGCGGAACCACGCGGCCGGACCCGCGTGAGCCGCCCTGCGAACAGCCCCGGGAGCTCCGGGCCCCGGGGACCCCGCCGGAGCTCCGGCCCCCGGGGACCCCGCCGGAGCTCCGGCCCCCGGGGACCCCACCGGAACTCCGCCCCCGGGGACCCCACCGGAACTCCGCCCCCCGGGGACCCCGCCGGGGCTCCGGTGATTTCCGGAGCCCCTCAGCCCCTTACAGCTCCTTGGCGAACCAGTGTTCCGCGAACTGCCGGCGGTGGAACGCCGGGACCTCCCGGTACCCGTGCTTGGCATACAGCCCCCGTGCCTCGACCAGATCGCTGCGGGTGTCGAGCCTGATGGTTCGTACGCCGACGGCGCGCGCCGCGCTCTCGACGGCCGCCAGCAGCAGCCCGCCGCCGCCCGTGCCGCGGTATTCCGGGCGTACGAACACCCGGGTCAGCTCCGCCAGCCCCGCGTCCACCAGCAGGAACCCGGCGCAGGCCGCCGGCTTCCCGCCGAACCGGCCGACGAGGAACCGGCCGGTGGGCGGGACGAGCCGGTCGGCACCGTCGTCGGTGAGCCCCTCGTCGATCTCCTCGGCGGTGGCCGGCCGGCCCCAGTAGCGACTGGCGACCTCGTCGTAGTAGTCGCGACGCAGCAGCGCGGCATCGGGGGAGTCGAAGGGCTCGGCGGCCGCGGTCCAGGTCATGCCGTCATTCTGGCCTGAGCATGATCAGAGGTGCGAACGGATTGTCCGCAGGCGGCGCTCCTGCCCGCGTACGTCACCTGCGGCGCATCGCCGCCGATCGCGCCGCGCGGCTCCATCCGGTGCGCCGCCAGGACGTACAGGCCGAGCTGCTGCGGCGTCGAGGCGAGCCTGCGGCGTTTCGGTCATTCTTTCGGAAAAAGGAGGATGACAGTCAGGCGAAGAGGGGGTTGATTGTGTCTACCTCATAGCGCAATGCGAAGGTTTCACAGCACGCCCAGGTCGAGGGACGGGCACGGAAACGGCGGGAGGGGCGGCGCAGCGTGGCGAATGCGGAGCACAGTGTGCGCGAAGATGCGGCGACGGAGGCGAGGACCGGGGCTGCCCGGGCTCTGCTCTGGCTGGTTGTGGCCGCACTGGCCGTACGGCAGATGGCGGTGGTGCTGCGTCAGCCACCGGGGGAACGGCTCACCGATTTGGAGACCTGGATCGGTGAGAACGGTGTCCTGCATGTGACGGGCTCGCTGTACGACAACGACCGCTTCACCGGTACCCCGTTCGCCGGGCTGGTGCTGAAGCCGCTGACCCGGACCGCGGAACAGAGCCTGGGCGTCGTCTGGACCTTCGGTTCGTTGCTGCTCGTCGTCGCCCTGGGCATCGTCGCCGCCCGCGCGCTGCCGGGCCCCGTCAGCCGCCGCACCTCACTGCTGGCCGCCCCTGTCGCGATCAGCCTGCTGATGCTGTCCCTGCCGGTCCGCAACGCGTTCCACCTGGGGCAGACCAGCATCCTGCCGGTCCTGCTGGTGCTGCTGGCCTGTTTCGCCGTTCGCGGGGAACGCGCCTCGGGACTGCTGATCGGGCTCGCGGCCGCGCTCCAGCCGGCCGTGCTGCTCTTCGCGGTCCTGCTCTGGTTCACCGGCCGCCGGCAGGCCGCGGTGACCGGCGGTGCCGCGTTCGCCGCCTGCACCGCACTGGCCTGGGCCGCGATGCCGAGCGACTCGTGGACCTACTGGGTGCACCATGTCGCGGGCGCCGGGCTCGGTGACAGCCCGGACAGTCTGGCCAACCAGTCCCTGCACGGCGCGCTGCTCCGGTTCGGTCTGGCGGGCCCGCTCGAAAGAGTGCTGTTCGTGGTGCTGGCGGCTGCCGTCTGCTGGCTCGGACTGCGCCGCGCCGTGCGGTACGCGCGCGACGGGCAGCTGCTGCTCGCCGTCGCCGTGACCGGCTGCGTCGCCGTCGCCGTCTCGCCGACCGCCTGGCAGCACCAGCTGCTGTGGGTGCTGCTCGCCGTGGTCGGCCGGGTGGGCAAGCGGGCCTCCGACCGGCTGGTGTGGCCGACGGTCGTGGTGCTCGTGAGCACGCTGCCGGGGAAGATGCTGCTGCCGAACAAGGCGGTGGTCTTCCCGCTGCGCGACAACGTGCTGCTGATCGCGGCGCTCGGCGCGGCCTGCGCCGCACCGTTCCTGCTGCGCACCTCCCCGTACTGGCAGCAGCCGATCCCCACGGACCACGCGGCCCCGGCCCCGGCCCGCTGGAGCCGCGTCCCCCTGCTGCCGTTCTGGCGGCGGGTGCTCAGCCGGCCCAACCTGCTGCTGGAACTGCTCCTGATCCGGGTCGTGTACTCCGCGTACGCGCAGGTCAGGCTCGCGGCGACGGCGGGCCGTGCCACCGCCGAAGAGCACGGCCGCCAGATCCATTCCCTCGAACAGTGGCTGCACATCGACATCGAGCACTGGGTCAACCACGCGGTCGTCGGGGTCGGCTGGCTGAGGGGCTTCTTCGACTACTACTACTCGACGTTCCACTTCATCGTGCCGCTGGCGATCCTCGGCGTGCTGTACGTACGACGCCCCGCGGACTACCGCTGGGTCCGCAGTTCCATCGGCTTCGCCACGTTTCTCGCGCTGGTCGGCTTCTGGCTGTACCCGCTGGCCCCGCCCCGGCTGATGCCGGGGCTCGGTTTCATCGACACGATCCATGGCGTCCAGGACTTCGCGAAGCCGGACTACGGATCGCTGACCTCGATGACGAACCAGTACGCGGCGATGCCTTCGCTGCACTTCGGCTGGTCGCTCTGGTGCGGTGTGGTCATCGTCATGCTGGCCCCGAAGCTGTGGATGAAGGCGCTGGGGCTGCTGCACCCGCTGTTCACGGTCTCCGCGATCATCGCCACGGCCAACCACTGGGTGCTGGACGCGGTGGGCGGCGCGCTCGTCGTCGCCCTCGGCTTCGGGCTGACCTACGTACTGGCGGGGCCCCGGAAGCTGCGGGCGCCGGCCGTGCCGGCGGCGGCGAAACCGCAGGACGACCTGCCGGTGCCGGTGCCGTCGCCGAGGACGACCGGCGACGCGGTGGGCAGCAGATCGGGCGGCGCGTAGGAGCGGGCGCGTCGGCGGGCGTTCGGCCCGGGGCGGGACAGCGATGGGGGAGAGCGTTCGACGGGGCGGCAGGTCCGCTGCCTGCATGCCGAGGACGGCGCCGTGGGCGGTGCGCAGCTGCTGATCCGTACCTGCAAACCGTGGAGGCCGCGCAGCAGTGGGTGCTGCCTGCCTGTGCGGGACCGGCGCACATCCGCGCGGGCCGAAGGGGTACGGGGGACGACGAGTCGTCCCCCGTACCCCTTCGGTATGGATCGCCGCCCGACCAGCATCCGCCCATCGGCCCGGGGCCGCCACTCGAACGGTTCAGGGAGTTGCCCCCAGCGCCCAGGAGGCGAGGGAGAGCGTGGCCATGGACACCACCGTCGAGGCCACGACGGAGTTGCGGACCACACGGGTGTCGAGTCCGTACTGCTGGGCGTAGATGAAGGCGTTCTGAGCGGTCGGCAGCGTGGAACAGAGCACGACGGCCAGCACCGGCCGAGCACGGCTTCCGCCTGTTCGCCGAGGAGACCGCTGCGGCCGACCGCGTACCCGATGGCGGTGAGCATCCAGATGGGCGCGAAGGCGGAGAGCAGGGCGTGCATGCCCGCCATGATCCTCGCGCGGGGGTGCGTGTCCCGCGCGGGGGCTCGCACGGGACAGGGGCTGCCGGTACGGACGGCGGGGGCCGGGGCGTGGCCGCCCGGTCGGAGGTCACCCGACAGGCTCTGAGGGGGAAGGCCCCGCCGTCCGGAGCTCCCGGCAGCGGTCAGCTCCCGGCGGTCGTGGCGCTCGCGGCCGCACTGGCGACCTGAAGCTGCTTGATCCCGTTGAGCCACGCCGAGCGCAGTCGCCGAGGATCGCCGACCAGCCGCAGGTCCGGCATCACATCCGCGACCGCGTTGAAGATCAGGTTGATCTCCATCACCGCGAGGGACTTGCCGAGGCAGAAGTGCGGACCGCCGCCCCCGAAGCCGAGATGCGGGTTGGGATCGCGGGCGATGTCGAACGCCTCCGGGTTCTCGAAGACCTCGGGGTCGTTGTTGGCCGAGGAGTAGAACAGCCCGACCCGGTCGCCCTTCTTGATCTGCTGCCCGCCCAGTTCGACGTCCTGGGTGGCGGTCCGCTGGAAGGAGACCACGGGAGTGGCCCAGCGGACGATCTCCTCGGCGGTCGTCTCCGGCCGTTCGTTCTTGTAGAGCTCCCACTGGTCGGGGTGGGTGAGGAAGGCATGCATTCCGTGGCTGATGGCGTTGCGGGTGGTCTCGTTGCCGGCGACGGCGAGCAGGATCACGAAGAAGCCGAACTCGTCGGAGGAGAGGTTCCCCTGGCCCTCCGCGGCGACCAGCTGGGAGACGATGTCCTTGGCCGGGCACTCCTTGCGGGCGGCCGCCAGGTTCATCGAGTACGAGACGATCTCCATGGCCGCCTCGGTGCCGGCCTCCTCGGTGATCGCGTACTCGGGATCGTCGTACGCGGCCATCTTGTTGGACCAGTCGAAGATCCTGGACCGGTCCTCCTGCGGTACGCCGATGAGTTCGGCGATGGCCTGGAGCGGCAGTTCGACGGCGATGTTCGTGACGAAGTCGAAGGAGCCGTCGTCGTCGGCCGAGGCCATCGCCGTCTCGACGATCGAGCGGGCGCGGCTGCGCAGGGCCTGCTCCAGGGAGCGGATCGCCCGTGGCGTGAAACCCCGTTGGACGATCTGGCGGACCCGGGTGTGCTCGGGCGGGTCCATGTTCAGCATGATCAGCTTCTGGACGTCGATCTGGTCGCGGCTGATCGACTCGTTGAAGCGGATGACCGCGGTGTTGGTGTTCGAGGAGAACAGTTCCGGGTGGGTGGAGACGTACTTGACGTCCGCGTGCCGGGTGACGACCCAGTAGCCCTCGTCGTCGAAGCCGGAGATACCGGCCGGCTGGGCGCACCACCAGACCGGTGCGGTCTGCCGCATCTGTGCGAACTCCGGGTGCGGAATGCGGGCTTGGAGCAGGTCGGGGTCGGTGAAGTCGAACCCTTCGGGCAGATGGGGGCAGGACATCGGCAACTCCAGGTCGGTCCGAGAGCCGCCCGAACGATGTGTGACGACCCATCAGAAGTTGCCCGAAAGGTAGTAACGAGTTCTACAACTGGCAAGAGGAGTGGCCCGATCTGTTGCGTGAAGAGTGGGTGAGGCAGGCATGAAGCGGACGCAAGGTGTGTGCAAGACCCTTGCGTACCGGGGGTAAGCCTCATAAGACTGCTCGCAGAACTAGAACGCGTACTAGTTCCCTTCCGTGGGCGCCGGGACGCCCCGCGGAGGCGCGAGGAGAGGACGAGCTCATGGCCGCGGAACCCGTCATCGTCGAAGCCGTACGCACCCCCATCGGCAAGCGCGGAGGCGCGCTCGCCAATCTGCACCCCGCCTATCTGCTGGGCGAGACCTACCGAGAGCTCCTCGCCCGCACCGGCATCCACGCCGACTGCGTCGAACAGATCGTCGGCGGCACGGTCACCCATGCCGGCGAGCAGTCGATGAACCCGGCCCGCAACGCCTGGCTCGCCGTGGGACTTCCCTACGAGACCGCCGCCACCACCGTGGACTGCCAGTGCGGGTCCTCGCAGCAGGCATCCCACATGGTGGCCAACATGGTCGCGGCCGGAGTGATCGACATCGGAATCAGCTGCGGTGTCGAGGCCATGTCGCGGGTGCCGCTGGGCAGCGGATCCAAGCACGGGCCGGGCAAGCCCTGGCCCGACGAGTGGAACGTGGACCTGCCCAACCAGTTCGAGGCCGCCGAGCGCATCGCCCGCAACCGCGGCCTGACCCGGGAGAACGTCGACTCGCTCGGGCTGATCTCGCAGGAGCGGGCGGCCGTGGCCTGGGCCGAGGAGCGGTTCAAGCGGGAGACGTACGCGGTCCAGGTGCCGACCACCGAGGAGGAACAGGCGGCCGGGCAGGGCATGTGGCGTCTGGTCGACCGGGACGAGGGGCTGCGGGACTCCACGATGGAGGGGCTCGGCCGGCTCAAGCCGGTCATGCCCACCGCGGTCCACACCGCGGGCAACTCCTCGCAGATATCCGACGGCGCCTGCGCGATCATGTGGGCGTCCAAGCGGATGGCGCGGGCGCTCAAGCTCAGGCCGCGCGCCCGGATCGTCGCGCAGGCGCTGGTCGGCGCCGACCCGCACTTCCACCTCGACGGACCGATCGACGCGACCCGCGCGGTGCTCGGCAAGGCCGGGATGTCGCTCAAGGACATCGACATCGTCGAGATCAACGAGGCCTTCGCCTCGGTGGTGCTGAGCTGGGCCCAGGTCTTCGGGCAGGACCTCGAAAAGGTCAACGTCAACGGCGGGGCCATCGCGCTCGGCCACCCGGTGGGCGCCACCGGCGCCCGGTTGATCACCACCGCTTTACACGAACTGGAACGCCAGGACAAGGAGTTGGCACTGATCACGATGTGCGCGGGCGGTGCGCTGGCGACCGGGACCATCATCCAGCGGCTGTGACACGGCATCGTCGGGAAACCCGCCGACCGGGGTGTTGTCAGGTGTACCCCCGGTCGGGGGTCCACGCCGATACCGGCGCCGGGCGCGGTTGCCTAGCGTCTTGTCCATGGACAACAACAGCCGTATGGACAACAACAGCCGTACGGACAACAACAGCCGTACGGGCAGCAACAGCCTTGTCAGCGACGCCACGTGGAAGGCGCGCCGACACCGCCGCGCCGCCCGCCGAAGAGCGGCGGCCGCCGCCGTGGTGGTTCTCGCCGTGCTCGGCACCGCGCCGGCCGTCGCCCAACAGGCCCCCGGCGCAGCCGCCCCGTCCCGCCCGGCCGCCGCGCACGGCAGGGGCGCCCTCGTGGACATCGCCCCCGTGGCCGACCTCGGCCGCGCCGACGTCGCCCGCTTCCTCGCCTCCGGAGGGATGGACACCGCCACCGTCCGGCACGGCCTGCGCGCCTACCGCCTCACCTACCGCACCATCACCCCGCAGGGCACCCCCACCACCGCCACCGGACTCCTCGTCCTCCCCAAGGGCGGCCCGCACCGGCTGGACCTGGTCTCCGACACGCACGGCACCATGGTGCACCGGGACTACGCCCCCTCCGTCGGCGAGGACTTCGGCCGCTTCGCCCCCTACCTCCACGCCTCGGCCGGCCGCGCCGTCGCCGCCCCCGACTACCTGGGCCTCGGCAAGGGCCCGGGCCGCCACCCGTACATGGACACGAAATCCTCCGTCACCGCCTCCGTCGACATGCTGCGAGCCTCCCGCACGGCCGCGCTGCGCCTGGGCCGGCCGCTCACCGGCGAGGTGTACGCGAGCGGCTTCTCCCAGGGCGGCCAGGTGGCGATGGCCCTGGCCAGGGCCATCGACGGCGGCGCCGACCGGCACTTCAGGCTCCGCGCTCTCGCCCCCGTCTCGGGGCCGTACGACATCGAACACGCGGAGACGCCCGGCCTCTTCGACGGCCGGATCAACGACACCAGCGGCGTCTTCTACATGACCTACTTCCTCACCGCGCAGAACAGGCTGCACCCGCTCTACAAGGACCCTTCCGAAGCCTTCCGCGAGCCGTACGCGGGAGTTGTCGACGACCTCTTCGACACCAACCACACCGAGGAACAGATCATCCCGGCGCTCCCCGCGACGCTGAAGGAACTGCTCACCGACGACTACTACCGGCAGGTCCAGCACCCCACCGGCGCCCTGCTGGCGGCGGTGCGCGCCCAGGACGGCAACTGCGCCTGGAAGCCCGACGTCCCGGTGCGCCTCTACTCCTCGTCCGGCGACACCGACGTGCCGATCGCCAACTCCCGTGACTGCGCCGCCGATCTGGCCGCGCACGGTGCCGTGGCCCAGGTGGTCGACCAGGGATCGACCGGCCACAACGCCACGTACATGAAGTCGGGACCGCAGATCGTGCGCTGGTTCGACACGGTCGCCGCGCGGCGCTGAGCCCGGTGCCGCCGAGGGCCGGGCCGGCCGGGGCCCGGCAGCCGCCCCGACGGACGGACCCACCGCTCAGTACGGCGCGGGGGAGGGAAAGGCGGGCATGGGGCCGAACAGCGAGGCGTACCCCTCCTCGTACTGACGGCGGTGCCGACCGGACCGGCTCACCTCGGCGACCGAGGGCGAGAGCGTGAGCCGTCCGTCGTTGGCGAGCTCCTGCACGCGCGTCAGCAGTGCCCGTACGTCCAGGCCGAGTTCGGCGGCGACCGTCTGTACGTCGAGTCCGGACTCCCAGCTCCACAGCAGTACGGAGTCCATGCTGGGCGACCAGGCGACGGTGACGTCCATCTCGGCCGGCGGGAGCGGGGGAGACGGGGGAGGGGGCGGGACCGGTGGCGTATCCGGGGGCGCGGCGAGCGGTGCGACGAGCATCTCCTCGCGCGGATGCGGCACGGGGACCTCCGGCGCGGGAGGGGGCTCGGCCACCCCTTCCCGCGCCGCTTGCGTGGTCTGGTTCAGGATCTTCTCGGCGAGGGACCGCGCATCGGTGCGGCCCACCGTGCGTCGCGCTAATCGCACCTCGCGTTCGTTCAGGCCCATCAGATCCGCGATCGAGCCGTCGTCGCCGACCGTGACGGCGAAGGCCGCGAGCGCCCTGCTCCGCTCCGCCCGCGCCTCGTCCAGCAACGCCTGTGCACAGCGCATGCGTTCGTCACTGGCGCAAAAAGCTTCCGCCAGGATGGTGTTTCGATCCCAGAATTCGCGAGGTTCCACGTAGGTGACAACGCTTCGGGGGCTGCTGGGCACGGATAGCCGAGTGAAATGCGCCTAGATGGACCAACGAGTAATTTAGTTGGCCAAGTTATAGGAAGGTGGTCATTTCTTGGGCGATCGGTGGTGACCGGTGCTGACCGTTTCCGAACGCGGCGAAGGCCCCGAGCGCCGGGGCCTTCGGCGAGCTCAGGGGGGCGCCGGCTCAGTACCAGTGGTCGGCCTGCCGGAACTGGTGCGGGGTGGCGCGGAGGCGCCGGTACGTGGCGCGGGGGCCACTGCCCCGCGTAGTGGAGGACGAAGGGCCTGCGGGGCTCCTCACTCGCCGGAGGCGTCGAAGGTGACCCGGGCCTCGAAGGCGGCGCGCCGCGTGGCCCGGCGCAGCGCCTTCAGCAGCGTCGCGCCGATGGTGAGGGTCAGCACCAGGGTGAGCACGGCCCGGCCCAGGTCCCAGCCGAGCGATGTGGCCGCGCAGTAGGCGAGGAAGCGGAGCAGATTCTCCGGCAGCGGGTCGCCCGGTTGGAAGGAGATCCCCGAGCCGAGGCCGGGCACGATCGTCCAGCCGTACAGGTTCATCACCGTGCCGTACGCGAACGCCGCCACGAACCCGTACCCCGCGAGCATCAGCAGCTCGGCCCGGCCGCGCAGCCGGTCCGGGCCCGGCAGCAGGCCCGCGCCCATCGTGAACCAGCCCATCGACAGCATCTGGAACGGCATCCACGGACCCACTCCACCGGTGAGCAGCGCGGACGCGAACATCGTCACCGAGCCGAGCACGAAGCCGAAGCCGGGCCCGAGCACCCGGCCGCTCAGCACCATCAGGAAGAACATCGGTTCCAGCCCCGCCGTACCCGCGCCCAGCGGGCGCAGCGCCGCGCCGACCGCCGCCAGCACCCCCAGCATCGCCACCGCCTTCGCGTCCAGGCCGGAGTCCGCGATCATGGCGACCACCACACCGACCAGCAACGGCAGCAGCGCGGCGAACAGCCACGGCGCGTCCTGGGAGTGCGCCAGACCGGAGTCCGCACCGGCCAGCAGCGGCCAGCCGAACGCGACGACGCCGATCGCACTGACGAGGACGAGCGCGGCGATCGCGCGCGGCCCGAGCCGTACCGGCCGTACCCGGGGCCCGCTCATGACGGGTCTCCCAGGGCGCCGCGCACCTGCGCCACGGTCAGCCACTCCTGCGGGGCGAGGATCTTCGCGGTCTGCGGGGCGAAGGAAGGGGAGGAGACCACCACCTGCCGGGTCTCCCCGTCCGCGACGGCCTCCCCGTCGGCGAGTATCACCACCCGGTGGGCCAGCTCGGCGGCGAGCTCCACGTCGTGCGTGGCCAGGACGATCGCGTGGCCCTCCGCCGCGAGGCCGCGGAGCACCCCGACCAGCCGGGCCTTCGCCGCGTAGTCCAGTCCGCGGGTCGGCTCGTCCAGGAGCAGCAGCGGGGGCCTCGCGGTCAGTACGACGGCCAGGGCGAGCGCGAGGCGCTGGCCCTCGGAGAGATCACGGGGATGGGTGTCGTCCGGTACACCGGGCAGCAGCTCGGAGACCAGGGCCCGGCAGCTGCCCGCGGCGGCACCCGCGTCGGCGTCGGCCGCGGCGCACTCGGCGGCGACCGTGTCCGCGTACAGCAGATCGCGTGGTTCCTGCGGTACGAGCCCGACCCGGCGCACCATCTCGCGCGGCGGCGTACGGTGCGGGGTCCGGCCCCCGACGAGGACGGTGCCCGCGGTGGGCTCGACCATGCCGACGAGCGTGGCCAGCAGGGTGGATTTGCCCGCCCCGTTGCGGCCCATGAGAGCGACGGTCTCGCCGGCGGCTACGGCGAGCGTCACCCGGCGCAGCGCCTCGATGCGCCCACGCCGCACGCCGAGCCGCTCGACCCGCGCCGGGGCGTCGACGACGGTTCCGGGAACGGCGGTGGCGGTGGGTGCGCCGCGGCCCAGCAGCCGGGCGAGCACCCCGCGCCGTGCCGCCGGGGCGGCGGGCAGCGGTGCCACGACCGCATCGGCGGCACCCACCGCACCGGCACCCACCGTACCGGTGGCGCCGGTCGTCCCGGCCCGCACGCCCGCCCGGGGCGACGGCCCGGACGGCTGTGCCCGGGTCAGTCGCTCGCGCAGATCCGACGCCCGGCGCCGGGCGTCGCGGACCGAGAGCGGGAGCGGTTCCCAGCCCGCCAGCCGGCCCAGCGCCACGACCGGCGGGTGGACCGGGGAGACGGCCATGATGTCCGCGGGCGCCCCCATGACCGGTGCGGCGCCCGGCGACGGCAGCAGGACGACCTGGTCCGCGTACTGCACCACCCGCTCCAGCCGGTGCTCCGCCATCAGGACCGTCGTGCCCAGGTCGTGCACCAGCCGCTGCAGTACGGCGAGGACCTCCTCGGCCGCCGCCGGGTCCAGCGCGGACGTCGGCTCGTCGAGGACCAGGACCTTCGGGTGCGGGGTGAGGACCGAGCCGATTGCGACCCGCTGCTGCTGACCGCCGGAGAGCGTGGCGATCGGCCGGTCGCGCAGCCCGGCCAGACCCAGCAGGTCGAGCGTCTCCTCGACCCGCCGCCGCATCACGTCGGGGGCGAGTCCCAGCGACTCCATCCCGTACGCCAGCTCGTCCTCGACCGTGTCGGTGACGAAGTGGGACAGCGGGTCCTGGCCCACCGTGCCGACCAGGTCGGCGAGTTCGCGTGGTTTGTGGGTACGGGTGTCGCGCCCGTCGACCGTGACCCGGCCGCGCAGCGTGCCGCCGGTGAAGTGCGGCACGAGACCGGAGACGGCGCCCAGCAACGTCGACTTGCCGACCCCCGACGGGCCGACGAGCAGCACCAGTTCGCCCTCGGGAACGGTCAGATCGACACCGGCGAGGGTGGGGTGCCCGGTCCCCTCGTACTCCACCGAGACCTGCTCGAACCGGATCACTGGCTCTCCTTGGAATGAGGGGCGCCCACCGGGGGCGGCATCGGCGCCACCACCGCGGGCAGCAGCCCGATCAACACCGAGGCCGCGGGCCACAGCGGAAGCACCGGCGCGGTCAGCGGTACGACTCCGGGGTGCAGCGCCTCCGCGTCGACGCCGCCCGCCCAGATCATCGCCACGGCCACGGCGATCCCCGAACCGGCCACCAGCCAGGCCCGCGCGCCCCAGCGGTCGGGCCGGTAGCGGGTACGGACCGAGCGGGCCCCGCCGAGCCGCAGCCCGGCCATCGCGGCGACGAGGCCGGTGATCAGCAGCGGCAGGCCGTACACCGCGCCCTGCGCGGCCAGCAGCCCGTACGTTCCCGCGCACACCCCGAGCAGCCCGCCGAGCGTGAGGACGTTCGTGGTGCGGCGGACCGCGGGCGGGACCTGCGCGCTGCGCCCGTACCCGCGCGCGTCCATCGAGGCCGCGACCGCGACCGACCGCTCCAACGCGCCTTCCAGGACCGGCAGCCCGATCTGGAGGACCGCCTTGACGCCACCGGTCGGACGGCCCCGCAGCCGCCGGGCGGTGCGCAGCCGCGCCACATCGGCGACCATGTTCGGCGCGAACGTCATCGCGACGACGACGGCGACCCCCGCCTCGTACAGGGCCCCGGGCAGCGACTTCAGCAGCCGGGCCGGGTTGGCGAGCGAGTTCGCCGCGCCGAGGCAGATCAGCAGGGCGGCCAGCTTCGCCCCGTCGTACAGCGCGAAGAGCAGTTGCTCGGCGGTCACCCGGCCGCCGATCCGGACCCCCTTCGCCCAGTCGGGCAGCGGCACTTCGGGGAGCGTGAACACCGGATGCGTACCGGGGACCGGCGAACCGAGGAAGACGGAGAAGACCAGCCGCACGCCGACGACGAACAGCCCGATCTTGACGAACGCCCCGTACGAACGGGCCCACGGCGCGTCCGTGCGGCGTGCCGCGACCACGTACCCCGCCACCCCCACCAGCAGCCCGAGCAGCAGCGGATTGGTGGTCCGGGACGCGGCGGTGGCCAGACCGAGCGCCCACAGCCACCAGGCCCCGGCGGGCAGGGCGTTGCCACGGGTCGCCCCGGGGGCGCGCAGTGGGCGGTGCGGCCGGACCGGGCGGGTGGTCGAGGCCGTCATCCGCGGCGGCGGCGGGCCTGCACGACTGCGGCGATGCCGAGGAGGAGAACGGCGCCGACCCCGACGAGCGCCCCGGCGGAGGGACCGCCGCCGGAGCCGCCGGAGTCGTCCGGGCCGGCCGCGGACTCGGCCGGGGACGCGGACGCGGAGGCGGCCGGCGTCCCGTGCCCGGTGCCCGAGACCTGTTCGCCGCAGCCCGAGCCCGGATAGCCGGATATGGCACAGAGCAGCGCGTCGCTGTTGTAACGCAGCGGCTTGGCCACCGAGGCGAGTGCCTCCGCGGTGCTCGCGTCCGGGGCGACCCGCGCGCACGCGGTACGCGGCGCGGGAGGAGTCTCCCCGGCCGGCGCGTCCGCCGCCGTGCCCGGGTCGATGACCAGCGCGACCCGCTTGCTGCCGTCCTCGGCCGGGGTGTCCGCGCAGATCTCCGCGAACCCGGGGGAGCGGCGCGGCTTCGCCGAGTCCTGCGAGTCCTCGCTCACGGAGAAACGGAAGCCCTGTACCGCTCCGTCGTCCGGCCGGGCCAGGGACGGTCCCTCGGTGGCGTACGTCCAGTCGGTGCCGGAGCCCTCCCAGAACGACCAGTACCGGTACCCGTCCGCCCGGGCCGTCCCCGCGCCGAGCACGGTCAGGACGGCCCCCAGGACCACCAGGAGGACCGTGGCTCTTCCCGTCCGCCTCACAGCTGCTGGTTCTTCCGGCGACCGCTGATCAGGAAGCCTGCGCCCGCGCCGACGACGAGACCGATGCCGATGTACCACCACACGCCGCCGATCACGTCGTCGCCGCTGTGGACCTGGTCCTTCTCCGTGGCCACGTACCCGGTGTCGGCGGACGGGACGGGCGTCGTGATGGCCGCGGGTGCGGGACCGGACGCGTTCAGCCGGTCGACCAGGTTGACGCCGCCGAAGTCGCGGGCGTCGGAGCCGGTCGCGTGGGCGGCCAGGATCAGCTGCGCGTAGGCGGCGGGACCGCTCTGTTCGGCCCAGGCGCCGGAATTCTTCTTCAGCCAGGTCACGGCCTTGGCGGCCTTGTCCTGGTGGCCCGCGGCGGACAGCGCGACGACCGCGTCCGCGGTGTTGCCGAAGTCGGGCTGCGGGGTGGAGTCGTCGGCTCCGGGCATCGGCGGCAGGTCGAGATGGCCGCTGGTGGCGAGCGCGTCCGCGAGGTAGTGGGCGCCGTTCTGGGCGGCCTGCTCGGGTGTGAGCCCCGGCCCCGGGTGGCAGGTCGGCTCCTTGGCCGAGGGGTTGTTCCCGACGGCCAGGGCCTTGCCCATCGTGCCGAGCACGGCGGCCGCGGTGGCGTCCGCGTTGGCGGCGAGCTTCCCGGCCTTGTCGGGCTGGTAGGCGAAAGCGCCCCCGTCCTTGTCACCGCACGGGATCGACAGCTTCAGCAGCGGGGCGTAGGGGGTCTTGCCGCCGTGGGTCGTGATGTCCCCGAGCCGCTGGCCCTGCCGGGCGAGGGCGCCGATCACCAGCGAGGTGGAGTTGGCGTCACTGGGCGCGCCCGGGGCGTAGCCCCAGCCGCCGTCCTCGTTCTGCACGGACTTCAGCCAGCGGACCGAGTTGTTCACGGTGTCCCGGTGCCCGTCCACCTCGACGAACGCCTGGACGGCCGCCGCGGTGGCGTTGGTGTCCAGCACGGTCTTCGCGGTGCACGGCTGGGAGACGTCGGGCCGGTACGCGGCGTAGGCACCGTTGGAGCACTGCTGGGAGATCAGCCAGTCCACCGACTTCGTGGCGGGCGTGACGCCCTCGACCCGCTGGGCGAGGAAGGCGAGCGACTGCCGCCAGACACCGTCGTAGGTGGGGTCCTTCGTGCCGTACAGCCCCGACGGCAGTGCCGCGGACGGCGAGGGCGACGGGGACGGCGCTGCGACCGCGACCGGGGCAGCGGCCGCACAGAGCACGGTGGCGGTGGCGGCGAGCGTTGCTGCTCTGCGGCGTACGGTCATGGCGGGCGGGGCCTCTCCTGCGGGGGATCAGGGCACAGGCACGCTCAGGCACCAGGCTCCGGCCCCGTATTCCTCGACGGTGCCGACCACCGGGGGCCCGGTGGCGGGAGCCGGTCACGACCGCGGACAGGGCATTCCGGCTCACCGTCGCGGACGACGGCTCACGGCTGCGTGGTCAGCGCCGGATTTGCACCGGCTTCCCCCTGAACGGGCATGATGACGACCCGCCCACTGTACCGGGCGGGGAGGGCCGGGCTCCGGGCCGGTGGCCGCAGCGGGCCCCGTCGTGGGGTGGTCACACCGCGATGTACGTCACCGGGTCGCTCCCCGCCACGGCCTCCGCGCGCCCCAGCTTCACCAGCCGCCGCAGATGCGCCTCGGCCTCCGAGACGGCGATGTTCCGCGAGCCGTGCGGGATCCGGTCCCACGGCCGGTTCCACTCCATCCGCTCGGCCAGCTCCCACGGGGTCAGGGCGGTGACCAGCAGCCCGAGCAGCCCGGTCAGCCGCTCCTCGTGATGGGCCAGGAGTTCCCGTACGCGCCCCGCGGCGTCCGCGAACGCGTACTGATGGGCGGGCAGCACCTCCGCGGCCCCGAGCCTGCCGATGCGCTCCAGCGAGTCGAGGTAGTCGCCGAGAGGATCGGTGACCGCGGCGTCGTCCGGGTCCCCGTACAGGCCGATGTGCGGGCTGATCCCCGGCAGCAGATGATCCCCGGAGAAGAGCCGGCCCCGGCCGGGCAGATTCCCCGGATGCCGCTCCTCCAGATGCAGACAGACATGGCCGGGCGTGTGCCCCGGTGTCCAGATGGCCCGCAGCGCGCGCCCCGCCAGACCGAGGAGCTCCCCCGGAACGATCTCCCGGTCCGGCAGCGCGGCCCGCTGTCCGGGCAGGAGGCGTGCCCGGCCCCGCTCGGCCGCGGCGGCCCGCAACGGCGCGAGATGCTCCTCGGGCGCACCGACCGCGGTGAGCTTCGCCGCGAGATACGACAGCCAGGTGCCCGGCCGGGACTCACGGGTCCGGCGCACGATCGCGGCGTCCGCCGCATGCATGGCGATCCAGGCCCCGGATGCCTCGCGCACCTGCCCGGAGAGGCCGTGGTGGTCGGGATGATGGTGGGTGACGACCACGCCGTGGATGTCACCGATCCCCGTACCGACGGCGGCGAGCCCGGCGGTGAGCGTGTCCCACGCCTCCGGATCGTCCCAGCCCGTGTCGATCAGGACCGGCCCGCGATCGGTGTCGAGGACGTGCACCAGGGTGTGGCCGAGCGGATTGTCCGGGATGGGGACCTTGATGCTGTGCACGCCCCCGCCGTGGTCGGTCACCTGCGTCATGGGCTGCCCTCTCTCTCCGAGGCATGGCCGGTGTACCGGACGCACGGGTGTGCGGTGCACCGCACCCACTGTAACGAGAACTTGTTCCAGTAGTAGCCCCGGTCGGCCATCTGCTCGGCGTCGACAGGCTCTCAGCTTGGCGTTCAGTGTCGAAACGCCAAGCTGAGGTGCGGCACGGGCGCCTCCCGTCCCGCCGTCCCGGCCATGGCCCGCGTGCGCCGTTCACGCGGCACGCTGGCCACGGTTCATGGGTCAGCGCGCGTGACCGGGGTGCGGGACCGGAGGGCCGGCCGGCGCGGATCCGCCGCTGCTCACACCGCGTCCGCGGCGGGCCGGTGCCACACCAGTCGCGGGGTGCGTGCGTTCTGGCCGGTCCCCTCCGTCGGGGGGTGCAGCGTTAATCGGTCCCCCGCTATCTCCCATCGGCGCTCCTGCGTGGCGCCGACCCAGGGGCGCAACGACGCCACCTTCAGATGGTGGACGACCCGGTCGCCCGCCACCTCGTAGGTGCCCGCGTATCCCAGATAGGGAGAGGTCCTGAACAGGGTCGCGGTGTCGACCGGCCCGGCCGTACCCGGCGCCGGCTCGGACTCCAGCTCCGGGTTCAGCATGCTCACGGACACGTGGCCGTCGGCGGTGTAGGCGAGCAGCCCGGTCGGGTGCGGCCCCAGGGGGTGTTCGAGTGTGTGACCGGAACCGTCCACGATGGCGACGGTGCTGAGCAGCCAGGCGCCCACGAGTGGGTGTTCGGAGCTGTGTGGCCGGGGGGCGGACCGGCGATGCGGTTCGGTGCGGGATGGGGTGTGCACGTGATGTCCTTCCTGGGCTTCCAGGGCTTCGGGGCTTTCCCGGTGTCCTGGGGTTCTCGGTTGCGTCCGGGGTTCTGGGATGTGTGCGGACGGATTCGTCCTCGTCCCTACCCGTGCGGCACGCGGCGGAAGCCCGCGCGGGTGTTGTCGCGGCCGTGGACTCCTGGAACTGGAACTGGTATCAGTTCTGACACTGAGTCAGTTGGGGAGTCGGGAAACGTTCCGGGTCGCGGGAGGCAGCAGCCATGACCGAGCTTGTCGAACACGGAAAACTGTTCATCGGCGGGGAGTTGGTCGACCCGCTGGGCCGGGATGTCATCGAGGTCGTCTCGCCCCACACCGAGCACGTCATCGGCCGGGTGCCGCACGCCTGCGAGGGGGACGTGGACCGGGCCGTCGCCGCTGCCCGGCGGGCGTTCGACGAGGGGCCCTGGCCGCGGATGACCGTGGACGAGCGGATCGCGGTGATCACCCGGATCAAGGACGCGTTCGCCGCGCGGTACGAGGAGATCGCCCGGATCATCAGCTCGGAGAACGGCACCCCGTACACGTCCGGTGTCATGGTGCAGTCGCTCGCCGCGATGATGGTGTGGGACGCGGCGATCACCGTCGCCCGCTCCTTCTCGTACGAGGAGCGGCGGGACGGGGTTCTCGGGCCGCTGCTGGTGCGGCGGGAGCCGGCCGGGGTGGTCGCGGCCGTGGTGCCGTGGAACGTTCCGCAGTTCACCGCCGCCGCGAAGCTCGCGCCCGCGCTGCTGGCCGGCTGCTCCGCCGTGCTCAAGGTCTCGCCCGAAACTCCGCTGGACGCCTACGTCCTGGCCGAGATCGCCGCCGAGGCCGGGCTGCCGGAGGGGGTGCTGTCGATCCTTCCGGCCGACCGTGCGGTCAGCGAGTACCTGGTCGGGCATCCCGGCGTCGACAAGGTGTCGTTCACCGGGTCCGTGGCCGCGGGGCGCCGGGTGATGGAGGTCGCCTCCCGCAACCTCACCCGGGTCACGCTGGAGCTGGGCGGCAAGTCCGCCGCCGTGATCCTGCCGGACGCCGACCTGAACGCGGCCGTCGCGGGCATCGTCCCCTTCGCCTGGATGATCAACGGTCAGGCGTGCGTCGCGCAGACCCGCATCCTTGCCCCCCGCTCCCGCTACGACGAGACGGCCGAGGCGTTCGCCGCCGCCGCGGGTGCGCTGAAGGTCGGCGACCCGCTCGATCCCGCCACCGAACTCGGCCCGCTCGTCGCACGGCGACAGCAGCAGCGCTCCTTGGACTACATCCGGATCGGCCAGGACGAGGGCGCCAAACTCCTTGCCGGCGGCGGTCGTCCGGTCTCCCAGGAGCGGGGCTGGTACGTCGAGCCGACCCTCTTCGGTGATGTCGACAACTCCATGCGCATCGCCCGCGAGGAGATCTTCGGCCCCGTCATCTGCCTCCTCCCGTACGACGACGAGGACGAGGCCGTACGGATCGCCAACGACTCCGAATACGGCCTCAGCGGCAGCGTCTGGACCGCCGACACGGAGCGCGGCATCGACGTCGCCCGCCGGGTCAGGACCGGCACATACAGCGTGAACACCTTCAGCCTCGACATGCTCGGCCCCTTCGGCGGCTACAAGAACTCCGGTCTGGGACGGGAGTTCGGGCCCGAGGGATACGCCGAGTACTTCGAGCACAAGATGATCCATCTGCCGGCCGGATACGAGGGGGCGTGATGGGGGACCGCTGGTCCGTCGAGGTCGACCGCGGGGTCTGCATCGGCTCCGGGATGTGCGTGAACCACGCGCCGGGCGGCTTCGCGCTGGACTCCGCCCGGCAGTCCCGTCCGTCGGCGCCGGAGACCGACGCCAACGAGCAGGTCCTGGCCGCTGCCGAGGGCTGCCCGGTCGAGGCGATCACGATCACGCTGACCGGTTCGGGGGAGGCGGTCTTCCCCCCGGAGGAATAGCCGGGGACGGCCCTTGGGCGGACGTGCCCCGCGACTGCCCTGCCCCGGAAGGCCCGGAGCGGCCTGCGCTGCCGGATTCAGGCAGTGAACGCCGCCCGGAGCCCGGATACGATCGGGTCACCGCAGGAAGCGTTTTTCTGCGGTGACCGATGCGAGGGGGCGTCTGTCATGGTGGAAATTCTGGTGATGTTCGGCCTCCTGGCGTCGGCGGCCACATGTCTGATTGTCGTTCTGCTTCGGCGCGGAAGTTCCCGTACGGAGAACGCCGACGGCCTTCTCCTGGAGCAGCGGGCACGGGGCGATGCCCAGCACAACCGTGCCGCCTTCCGCTCCGCCGCGGTCCACAACTCCATGATCGGCTGGTCCCACAAGTCCTGAAATGCCGGACCGCCGCACCCCGGAAGACCGCGGCTCCCAAGTGCGGTCCGCAGGGGTGCGGGACCGGCCGGGTCAGCGGGGTGGGAACGGGGCCAGACAGTGGTCCCATTCGTCCGCCGCCCGGCGCAGCTCCTCGCCGGTGGCCCTGATCTCGATCACGTACTCGTCCGGGCCGTCACCGCCGTCGCGCCGCGCGGGCGCCGCCTCGTAGCGGAGGTGTACCCGGACCGCCCCGGCGCCGGGGCGCCCCGCGGCATGACTGAACGACAGAACGGGCTCCAGGAACGAGAGGTCCGGCAGGGTGCCCGTGAGTGTCTCCCCACCCGCGGCGCGCAGCCACGGAGAGATCTGGCGTGCCTCTTCGGTCAGCAGGCACGGGTCGGTGAAGGACCAACTGGCCCCGGAGGTGGACACTCTGCCCTCGACGACCAGCCAGTTGTCGTCGTACCGGTCGCCGATGACTGCCGGAAACTGGTAGCGCAGCGGACGCAATTCGATGCGATGTTCGTGATCCATGAGCAGCACCGCCCAAGGGTGTCATGCACGCTCCGCACTCCACCGTGAATAAAAGCAGAACCGGCCGAATATCAGACACCCGGATCTCGGCGGGCGCGGTTTATTTCACCTGTGAAACGGCCATTTCGGTATTCGGCTTTGGCTTCCCGGAGTATGCGGTCCGCCGAATCGACGTGATTCATGTGGTTCTCTCAGTTCGAGAGAGGCTCACCCGTTCGTACAACCGGTGTCGGCAATCACGAAATATCCCGCCGGTGACTCTCTCAGCTCGGCCGCGGCGGACCTGGAGCCGACCACGGAGCAGCGGGCGGCGGCGGACACGGCCCGCTGACGGTCCCCGGCGCGGACCTGCACCATGTACGCCGCCACCATGCCGACCTACGGCGGTGTGTGCACCGGCCCCGTGTGACGCGGGCTCCGGCCTCCTTACGGTGACGACCATGGAGACTCCTCAGAGCCCGGACCACGGGTCCGCCCCGCACACCGCCCCGGCCACCGTCCCGCCGCTCGCCGCCGGTCCGTCGCCGTCGTCCACGGACCCGCTCCTCGCCGGGCGCACCGCCCTGGTGACGGGGGCGGCGAGCGGTATCGGGCGGGCCTGCGCGCAGGCCCTGGCCGCCGCGGGAGCCAGGGTCCACGTCGTGGACAAGGCCGCCGACGCCGCCGAGGAGCTGGCGCGGGCGATCGGCGGGACGGCCCGGGTGGTCGATCTCTCCGACCCCGACGCGGTGGACGCGCTGCCCGCCGACGCGGACATCGTGGTCAACAACGCCGGGCTCCAGCACGTCGCCCCGGTGCACGAATTCCCGCCGGACCGCTTCGCACTGATCCAGCGGGTCATGGTGGAGGCTCCGTTCCGCATCTTGCGCCGGACCCTGCCGGGCATGTACGAACGCGGCTGGGGGCGCGTGGTCAACATCTCGTCCGTGCACGGCCTGCGGGCCAGCCCCTACAAATCGGCCTATGTGACGGCCAAGCACGCACTGGAGGGACTCAGCAAGGTGGTCGCGCTCGAAGCGGCGGAGCACGGGGTGACGAGCAACTGCGTCAACCCCGGGTACGTACGCACCCCTCTGGTCGAGAACCAGATCGTGGACCAGGCCCGTACCCACGGCATCTCCGAGGAGGAGGTGGTGGGCCGGGTCATGCTGGAACGCAGCGCGATCAAGCGCCTGATCGAACCCGAAGAGGTCGCCGAGGCCGTGCTGTGGCTCTGCGGGCCGCGTACCGGACACATCACCGGCACCTCGCTCTCCATGGACGGCGGCTGGACCGCCAACTGACCCGTTATGTTTTTCGCGGTCCTGCAAGAGGGCCGCTGGCCTCCGGGCCCGGCATGACTGTTGCCCCCTGTCGAACGGATGACCTGGGGGGTGGT
>NZ_JBIBVN010000048.1:0-52979 GCF_043080425.1 Streptomyces sp. NPDC015032
GAGTCCCGAACACCCACCGTCACCCTCGCCCCATGAACGGGACCCACACCCCCAAAACCGACAGCGCGGGATTGACGAACGACATAGAGGCACCCTCCCCCGGCTGCGGGTGGCGCTCGCGCAGGGCTCGGTCTCGGGAGCGCCGGTGGACGCCGAGGTCGCCGCCGCCGCCGAACTCACCGCCCGCACGCTGGCCGGACTCGGCCATATCGTCTTCACCCGGGACCAGAAGCCGGACCCCGAGCTCACCGAGGGCTTCCAGGTGATGTTCACCGCGCTGGTCGGCTCCAGGACCACGGCGTTCGACGAGGCGGCCCTGCGCCCGATCGTCCGCCATCTCCGGGCCCGGTCACAGCAGTTGACCTCGGGCGAGCTGGCCGCCTCGATCGGTGTGGTCCAGGCCCGCGCGCGGGCCTGGACCCTCGACTACGCGGACGCCGACATCGTCATCACCCCGACCGTGACGACCCCGCCGACGCTCATCGGCCAGCTCCGCGACGACGCCGATCCGGCGGCGGAGCTGGCCGCGATGACCGCCTTCACGGGCAACACCGTCATCGGGAACGCCACCGGGTTCCCGGCCATCAGCCTTCCGCTGGGCTGGAGTTCCGAGGGCCTGCCGCTCGGGGTCTCGCTCACGGCCGGATGGGGCCGCGAGGACCTCCTCCTCGGTGTGTCGGCGGCCCTGGAAGAGGCCCTGCCCTGGGCCCACCGCTACGCCGGCCGGAGGGAAACCCCCTGAATGCACCGGACCCGACGGCGCCCTGGATGGCGGGGGCGCCGGACGGCTCAGCCGGCGTCCGGGCCCTGGAGGATCTCTTCGATCCGGACCAGCTCCTCCTCGCCGAACGCCAGATTCCGCACCGCCTCGACGCTGTTCTCCAGCTGGGCGACGCTGCTCGCCCCGACCACGGCGGAGGTGATCCGGCCGCCGCGCAGCACCCACGCGAGCGCCATCTGTGCCAGGGACTGCCCGCGCGCGGAAGCCACCTCGTCGAGCGCCCGCAACCGTTCCACCAGCTCCAAAGTGACCGAATCGGGCGTCAGGAAGGGGCTGTCGCCCGCCGCGCGCGAGCCTGCCGGGATGCCGTGCAGATAGCGGTCGGAGAGGATGCCCTGCTCCAGCGGCGAGTAGGCGATCGAGCCGGTGCCCAGCTCGTCCAGCGCCGTCAGCAGGCCGTCCTCGACCCGGCGGTCCAGCATCGAGTAGCGCGGCTGGTGGATGAGGAGCGGGGTGCCCAGCTCCTTGAGGATCCGGGCGGCCTCCCGGGTCTGCTCCGGCGAGTAGTTGGAGATACCGACGTAGAGCGCCTTGCCCTGCCGTACCGCCGAGTCGAGCGCCCTCATCGTCTCTTCGAGCGGCGTACCGGGGTCCGGACGGTGGGAGTAGAAGATGTCGACGTATTCGAGGCCGAGCCTGGCGAGGCTCCGGTCCAGCGACGCGAGCAGACTCTTCCTGGACCCCCACTCCCCGTACGGGCCGTCCCACATCAGGTAGCCCGCCTTGGTCGAGATGACGAGCTCGTCGCGGAGCCGGGCGAAGTCCGACCTCAGCGCGCGCCCCATCGTGGTCTCGGCGGCGCCGGGCGGCGGTCCGTAGTTGTTGGCGAGGTCGAAGTGGGTGATGCCGAGATCGAAGGCCCGGCGCAGGATCTGCCCCTGGGTCTCCGGCGTCCGGTCTCCGCCGAAGTTGTGCCACAGGCCGAGGGAGAGCGCGGGCAGCAGCAGTCCGCTGCGGCCGGTGCGCCGGTAGGGCATGGCCTGGTAACGGTCGGCGGACGGGAGGTACATGCGGACTCCACGGGAGGTCAGGGGGGACGGGGCGGTGCGCGGGGTCCAGGTTCGCCCACAACGATCCAGCAGTCCAACAGAAGATTCTGCTGGGATTCAGCGACTACGTTGCTCAATCATGGAACTCCGCCAGCTGGAACACTTCGTCGCCGTCGCCGAGGAACAGCACTTCACTCGTGCCGCCGAGCGCCTGGCCGTGTCGCAGTCCGGGCTGTCCGCCTCCGTCCGGGCCCTGGAGCAGGAGCTCCGGACCCCGCTCTTCAGCCGCACCACACGCAGCGTGCGGCTGACCGAAGCCGGCCGCGCCCTGCTGGTGGAGGCCGAGCGCACGCTGGCGGGGGCACGCGCGGCGAGGGATGCCGTCGACGCGGTTCGGGGGCTGCTGCGCGGCACATTGTCGGTGGGCGTCGAACAGTGCGTGGCCGGGGTGGGTCTGCCGCGGCTGCTGGCGGCCTTTCACCGCAAGCACCCGCTCATGGAGATCCGGCTCCGTCAGGAGGGCACCACGAGCCTGGTCGACGGGGTGGCCGGCGGGCGGCTCGACGTGGCCTTCGCCGCGACCGTCGATCCCGACGCATGGCGGGGCGAGCTCATCCCGCTGGCGCGCGAGCCGATGGTCGTCCTCTGCGCCCCGGGGCACCGGTTCGCGTCGGCGGACCACGTCGCGTGGGGTGAGCTGCCCGGCGAGTCCTTCATCGACTTCCATCCGGACTGGGGACCGCGCCGGGCGGCGGACGGGGCGTTCACCGAGGCAGGGGCGCGGCGCACGGTGGGGCTGGAGGTGAATGACGTGCACAGTCTGCTGGAACTGGTGCACGAGGGGCTGGGGATCGCACTGGTCCCGCACCACTTCTCCCGCAAACCCGAAGCCCGCGGGCTGGTGGCGGTGGAGCTCGAAGGGCCCCGGCAGCCGTTCTACGAGAGTGTGGTGGTGCTCCCGGCGGCCCGGGCCATGAGCCCGGGCGCGCGGGAACTGATGGCGCTGCTCCGGCATGACGGCGGGACCTGAGGACGGGCGCGGCCGGTCCGTACGAAGGGCCCTCGCCGCCAGTCCCCCACGGGTGCGGTGGCCAGGACGAACCAGCGGGCGCGCGGGTCGACGCGGAAGGCGACGCCGCCGACACCGACAGGAGCACCGGCGGGCAGATGCGTACCGGCGAAGTCGGTGAAGCGAGGTAAGGCGGCGCTGGTGACCTCACGGATGGTGTGTTCCAGGTCGAGGGAGGCGCCGATGCGGCCGCTCACCTCGTTGAGGAATTCCAGCCGCTCGCGGACCGCCGCGTACTCGAGGTCGAGTTCCGGGCGGGGGACGGCGAGCGGGGCATGCGATCCGTGTCCTCGCTCCGCGGGGTCGCGGCCGGGCGGCGGGAGGCGTGTCGCGGCGCTCCCCGGTCGGGGATGGCCGGGACCTGGTCGCAGTGACTGAACTCCAGTACGGGGTAGCCGAGTTCCCGTACCTGGGAGACGATTCCGGTCGCCTCGTGGACGCTCATGCCGGGCAGGATCCCGGGCAGCCGGTCGGCCAGCTCCCGGTAGCCGGGGAAGTCGGTGTGCAGCGCGAAACCGGGGACGATCGTCCCGGTGTCCGGGCCCTCGCGCCGGTCACCGTCACGGAGCCGTCCGGCGTCCGCGGCAAGCACGAGCAACCGCCCGGTACCCGGACCGACCAGCGGGTAGGCCCACCACAGGACGTCGATCCTGCCGTCCCCGGGTTCGCCGACCCGGGCCCGGCCCGCCACCGGGCAGGCGACGGCCCCACTGGGCGAATCGTCGGGATCGGGGCCGAATTCGCTGCGGCCCCCGTCGTCCTCGATCCCGCCCGGCTGCCGCAACGCCCCCGACACCGGGAGGAGTTCACCGGCCGGGCAGCCGACCGCCCGGTGTCTGCCGAGGCCGAAGAGCCGTCTCGCACCGGTCGACCAGTGCGAGACGAGCCCGTCCGCGTCGACCACCACCACGGCCAGCGGCACATGGCCCGCCGCAGCTCCGCGCGGCTGTGGTGTCCTCTGCGGCGACACACCGAGATCCATGGGCGGAAGGCTCCTTCCCCACCGCGACGTTCTGCGGTACGTGACTTCACGGTAAGGCCCCGTGTCGGGCGTCCGCCGGGCATCGGCGGAATCGCCTCGGGGGGTGGTGCGCCCGGCGCACCCGACCGCGCACGGAACGGCCCCGCGCGGTGCACCGGCCGGCCGGCGAAGCCACTGGCCGGCCCGCCGTTCCGCGGAACGGTCAGTCCTCGTGCCCGAGTTGGAGGTCGCGTTCGGTCCTTCCGCCGCCCGCGACCTGGAGGACGGTGGCCACCGGCGGATACCCGGCGGCGATCACCGTGTACTCGCCGGTGGACAGGTCCACGAACCGGAACGCGCCGTCGGGCCCGGTGGTCAGCGTGTCGACGACATTGCCCGCCGCGTCCAGGAGCGTGACCCGGGCGTCCTCGACGGGCCGGCCACCGCTCGCCCGCACAACACCACGCAGCACCGCACCACCGGCGAGCTCGATGTCCTGCCGCGTCTCCCTGGCGGCCTGTACGCTCACCGGCAGCGCGGCCGGCCGGAAGGCGGGGGCGCTGGCGGCGAGGGTGTACTCGCCGGCCACCAACTCCGTGATCACATAGCCGCCTTCGCGGCCGCTGCGGGTGGACGCGACGACTTCGCCGCGCACATCGGTGAGGGTGACGGCGGCGTCCCGCACCGGGATGCCGTCGGCGGTGACGACGGTTCCCGCGAGACGCCCGGCACCGCCGAGCACCACATCGAGCTCGATGGGCCGTTCGCCCACAGTGACGCTGACGGCCTGCGGCTGGTGGCCGCCCGCCGCGGCGATGAGGACGTACGAGCCGGCGCCGGGCACGCTCAGCGCGTACCGCCCGTCGTCCCCGCTCGCGCCCCGCCCGACCTGCTGCCCCTGGACGTCGATGAGGGTGAGGGCGGCCCGCGGCACCTTCGTACCGTCGGGGTGCTGGACGCTGCCGCACACCGGCACACCCGACAGATACACGGGCGGCGGCGCGGCGGCGGCACGGGCGGCGGGGATCGGTGGTGCGGACTCGGCGGCGGTTTCGGGGCTGTGGTGGGACACCAGCGGTTTCTCCTTGAGGAAGAAGGCGAGGAACAGGCCGAGCGCGAGCACCGGCACGAGGTAGAGGAAGATCCGCGGCATCGCGTCGGCGTACGCCTGGATATAACTGTCGCGCAGCGCGGGCTCCATGGCATGGACCAGCTGCGGGGTGATCGATTCGGGGTCGGGGAGGTCGGCGCCGGACGGCAGGCGGACGGCGAGCGCATCGGCGAGCCGGCCGGCGAAGAGTGTCCCGAAGACGGCGGCGCCGACGCTGCCGCCGATCTGGCGGAAGTAGTTGTTGGCACTGGTGGCGGTGCCGAGGTCGGAGGGCTGCACGGAGTTCTGCACCGCGAGCACCAGTACCGGCATGACCAGACCGATCCCGATGCCGAGCACGGCCTGCGCGATGCTGTATTCGAGGCGCGGGGTGCCGGTGTCCAGCCGGGAGAGCAGCCACATGCCGACCACCGAGAAGGCGCCGCCGAGAATGGGATGGGCGCGGTAGCGGCCGGTACGGGAGATCAGCTGGCCGGAGACGACGGACGCCACGACGATGCCGCCCATCATCGGGAGCATCAGCAGCCCGGACTCCGTCGCCGTGGCACCGTCGACCATCTGCAGGAAGGTCGGCAGATAGCTGGCGGCACCGAACAGCGCGACCCCGACGACCGCGCCGACCAGCGCGGTGACGTTGAAGATCGAGTCGCGGAACAGCCGCAGCGGGATGATCGGTTCGGCTGCCCGTTTCTCGACGACGAGGAACAGCAGGGCCGTTCCAACGGCCCCGGCGGCGAGCCCGAGGATGGTACGCGATCCCCAGGCGTACTCCGTACCGCCCCAGCTGGTCAGCAGCACCAGACAGGTGGAGGCGACCGTGAGCAGCAGCGCACCGACGATGTCGAGGCGGGGCCGGACGGTGGGCCGGGGGAGCTTCAGTACGACGGTGATGACGGCGAGGGTGATCAGGCCGAACGGGACGTTGATGTAGAAACACCAGCGCCAGGAGGCATGGTCGGTGAAGAAGCCGCCGAGCAGCGGACCGGCGACGGAGGCGAGGCCGAAGGCCGCCCCGATG
Organism: Streptomyces sp. NPDC015032; assembly: GCF_043080425.1. NCBI lineage: Bacteria > Bacillati > Actinomycetota > Actinomycetes > Kitasatosporales > Streptomycetaceae > Streptomyces > Streptomyces sp. NPDC015032. Next base: position 5,930 of record NZ_JBIBVN010000048.1, read on the forward strand.
AGCCCCATGAACCGGCCGCGTTCCCGAGGCGGTACGACATCCGCGATGATCGCCTGGACACCGATCATGAGTCCGCCGCCGCCGATGCCCTGGACGGCACGGAAGGCGATCAGTTCGTCCATGGTGCGGGACCAGCCGGCCAGCGCGGAGCCGATGACGAAGACGACGATCGCGAACTGGAAGACGCCCTTGCGGCCGAAGAGGTCGCCGAGCTTGCCGTAGACCGGCAGTCCGATGGTGGAGGCGAGGAGGTACGCGGTGACGGCCCAGGACATCTTCTCCAGGCCGTGCAGCTCACCGACGATCTTCGGCAGCGCGGTGGCGACGATCATCTGGTCGAGGGCCGCGAGCAGCAGCGTCAGCATCAGTCCGAGGAAGACCAGCCGGATGCGCCGGGGGCTGGTCTCCGGTACAGGGGACGGGGCGGAGGCGGCTTCCTCGGCGGGAAGCGGCGGGGATGGCGGAATCGGCAGTGTGGTCGCCGCCTCGGCCGCCCCCGTACCGCCCGGCTCGTCCTCCAACAGAGTGATCCCGCCCACCACGTGCCGCTCCCCTCGTCGCATCTGCGCCGCCCATTTCTCGCACCGGGCAACGAGCAACGGCAAACGCGACGGGGGCGCTGGCGGCGCACTCGGGGGGCTTAATCCCCCGGTGAGAGCCGCTACGGCGCACAACCGGCGGGCCGAGAAAACCACCCGAACCGGTGAGGCCGGTCAAGGGAGCGCAGGGCTACTTCTCGACCTCGGCGGCGAGGTTCTGCAGCAGTTCGTCGTAGATCCGGCCGAGCCCCTTGGGAGCGAAGGTCCGCTCGAAGAATCCGCCGATGCCGCCGGCGCCGTTCCAGACGGTGGACACGACCGCCTTCGACCTGCCCTCACCGGCCGGGGTGACGGTCCAGGTGGTGACCATCGAGGAGTTGCGGTCCTTCTCCACGAGCCGGCCGTCGGTGGGCTCGGTGACCTCCAGCAGACAGTCGCGCACCCGCTTGCTGGTGGCCTGGAGCTTCCAGTGGACGAGGGTTCCCTCGCCGTCACCGCCCTCACGCACCTCGTACTCGCTGAACTGTCCGGGCAGCACCCTGCCGCGGGTCTCCGCGTAATCGGCCAGCGCGTCGAACACCGTCTCCGCGTCCGCCGCGATGACTCGCTCTGTCGTGGCCTCGACCTGCGCCATGGCTGTTCCTCCAGCACTCGGTTTTCGGGGGTGTGCTGAGCCAACCACCTCCGGGACGCCGCTCAAAATCCGGGCCGGGACGAAGGGGAGAAAACGGAAGTGCGGCTGGACACAGGGATCACGGCGTGTGAGTTGGCCGTCCGCTGTGGGTGGAGCGGGTCCAAGTCGTCACGTACCGAGCAGGGGGAGACACTCCCTGGCGACGCTGACATTCGGGCCCGGTGCACAGCATGCGATGCCCCGGGGCAGGCAGCTGCCGGAGCGAGGCCTCGCGCACCCAGCGAGGGCAAATGGGTCAACTCTCGTCAGATCAGGTCTTCCGGGCGCGAATGTGGGGAGCATGCGGCGGGGGCTGCGCCACGCGCAGCCGCGTTTCCCCCACCACGGGAGGCCATATGACGAAACGTCCAGGAATTCTGTTCGCCGTCGGTGCGACGGTCGCCGGTCTGGTGACCGCCGTACCGCCCCCGGCGACTGCCGACTCCGGCGCGCATCGCGCCGCGGCCCAGCTCAGATGGACCGACTGCGGCACCGAGTCGTACCCGAGCCTGCAGTGCTCATCGGTCAGTACACCGCTCGATCATGACGACCCGTCGGGTCGGCGGATCACCCTCGCCCTGTCCCGCGTCCCGCACACCGCGAAGACCTTCCAGGGACCTCTGCTCGTCAACCCGGGCGGCCCCGGCGGCAGCGGCCTCTCGATGGCAGGGTTCGTCGCTTCCTCGCTGCCGAAGCGGGTTGCCGCGCAGTACGACGTGATCGGGTTCGACCCGCGGGGCGTCGGAAGGAGCGAACCCGCGCTGGACTGCGTACCGAACTACTTCGAGCCACTGCGTCCCGACTCGCTGCCGGGTTCGGCCGGTGTCGAGAAGGCCAATCTGAACCGGGCCCGCTCGTTCGCGAAGGCATGCGGGGAGAAGTACCCGGATCTGCTGCCCCACATGGACACCGTCAGCGCCGCCAAGGACCTCGACGTGATCCGCCGGGCGACCGGCTCCCGGCAGCTCAACTACTTCGGGTACTCCTACGGGACCTACCTCGGCGCGGTGTACGCCAAGCTGTTCCCGGACCGGGTACGGAGGCTGGTGCTCGACTCGAACGTCGACCCGGAGGGGATCTGGTACGACGACAACATCGGCCAGAACTACGCCTTCGACGCCCGCCACAAGGCGTTCGCCGCCTGGGTGGCGAAGCACGACACCACGTACGGGCTCGGCAGCGATCCCGTGGCGGTCGAGCGCGCCTGGTACGCGATGCGTGACGCCGTCGCGGCACACCCCGCGGGCGGCGAGGTCGGGGCGAGCGAGCTGGAGGACACCTTCCTGCCGGGCGGCTACTACAACGGCTACTGGCCCTACCTGGCCGAGGCGTTCGCCGCGTACGCGAACGACCACGACCAGGACGCGCTCGTGAAGGCGTACCGGAGATTCGGCGCGGTCGACGCGGAGGGCGACAACGGGTACTCGGTCTACTCGGCCGTGCAGTGCCGCGACGCCCCGTGGCCCCGCGAGTGGACCACCTGGCGCAACGACAGCTGGAACGTGCGGGCCAAGGCACCCTTCTTCGCCTGGAACAACACCTGGTACAACGCGCCCTGCGCCGACTGGCCGGTGGAACCGCTGAACCCGGTTCGGGTCTCGAACAGCAGCCTGCCGCCGGCGCTGCTCTTCCAGGCCACCGAGGACGCGGCCACGCCGTACGAGGGCGGTGTCACATTGCACCGCAAGCTGCGCGGCTCCAGCCTGGTGGTTGAGCAGGGCGGCGGCAATCACGGCATCACCCTGAGCGGCAACGACTGCCTGGACACCTACCTGGCCGACTACCTCGCCAAGGGCACGGTCCCGCGCGGCAAGGCCGGCCGGTCCGGCGCGGACGCGGTCTGCGCCAAGTCCCCCGACCCGAAGCCACTGACCGGCAGGGCGGCTACGAGGCCGCCCCGGGGAGCGGATTCCGGCAGCAGGGGTGGCATCCTGCACGGCCTGCTCGGCTTCCGCGGCTGAGAACCCGCCCACGGCCCCGGTCCGGGGTCGCGTGCGGGCCGCCCCGGTGCCCGCGCCCGGACGGCCCGCACGACGGTGGTGACCGGACGGCCGGGCCCGGCGTGACCGGTCGGCGCCGCCCCGGCCCGAGCGCGGCGCTCCCCCCTCACTCCCTCCGCAGCCGGTCGAGCGCGTCCCGTGCCGCTTCGCCCAGGCGGGGGTGGGGCAGTGCCGCCTCCAGGAGCGGGCGGGCCCGTTCGTCGCCCAGCTGTCCGAGCCCTTCCACGCAGGCGAGCGCCACCCTCCAGTGCGGATCGCCGGGGGCCAGGAGGTGTTCCAGGGTGGCCATCAGCGCCGGTACGGATTCCGGGGCCCGGAGCGCGGTGAGGAGCCGGACGGGGTGAAGGGCGTACGCGGTGCGCAGGGTGTTGGTCGCCAGGGCGGCGGCCGCCCGGGGGGTGCGGGGGTCCCCGAGGCGCGCCAGGGCGTGGGCGGCGGAGACACAGCGCTCCGGATCGCGGTGGTTGAGCAGCAGGACCAGCGCCTCGAAAGCCCGCCGGTCTCCGGCGCAGCCGAGCCGGAACGCGGCGATCTCCCGCGCCCAGAGCGGGCGTTCGCGTTCCACCAGGACGCGGGCCAGTTCCTCGTCGTCGTCGGTGGCGAGCAGCCTGCGGTACGCCGCCGACTCCCCCGCCTCGTCAGCAAGCCGGTCCGCCAGTGACCGGAACTCCTCGTCCATGACCGTCAGCGTATCGACGGGTACTCCGCGTATCGAGAGACGGGGTGGATGTGACATGGCACACGGCGACTCGGGGCTGGCGCGCTCGTTACCCACCGGTTAAGCTCATGTGAGCGGGACACACTCCCCGCCGGCTCCGGTGGCCTGGTGACGCAGCCACCCGGAGTGCTTGTCGGTTCGGCAGCTTTACGAGACGTGACTCCGGGACAGAGTCCGTCGCCCCTTCCCGGTCCGGGCGCGCCCCTTGCGCCTCGGCCCTGAGCCCCACGACATGCAAGTGCCGCACGCCTTGCGCCGGTTCACCCGGGCGCGCCGTGCCTTCTCACAGTCGTCACTCATTCTCTGGAGTCCCGTGATGGACACCCCGCTCAGCACCATCGCCGTCGTCGGTCTCGGCACCATGGGCACCGGCATCGCCGAGGTCCTCGCCCGCGCCGGCCACGAAGTCATCGGTATCGATATCAATGACGCGGCCGCCCGTCAGGCCGTCACCGCCCTGGAAACCGCGACCGCCCGCGCCGTGCGGCGCGGGCGGATCACGGAGGACGAACGGAGCGACGCCCTCGCCCGGTTCCGCACCTTCGGTGACCTCCGGGCCGCCGCGGAGGCGGAGCTCGTCATCGAGGTCGTGCCCGAGTCGTACGAGATCAAGCAGCAGGTCTTCCGGGATCTCGACGCGATCGTCTCCCCCACCGCGATCCTGGCGACCGGCACCAACGCTCTGTCGGTGACCCGGCTGGCCGCCGAGTCGCTGCGCCCCGAGCGCGTGCTCGGTCTGCACTTCTTCAATCCGGCGCCCGCGATGAAGCTGGTCGAGGTGGTCTCCTCGGTGCTGACCGCGCCGCCGTCCGTCGAGGCGGTCACCGCGCTCGCCCGCAGCCTGGGCAAGGAGCCCGTCGCGGTGGGCGACCGGCCCGGCTTCGTCGCCGACGGGCTGCTGTTCGGGTACCTCAATCAGGCCGCCGCGATGTACGAGGCGAACTACGCCTCCCGTGAGGACATCGACGCGGCGATGAAGCTGGGCTGCGGCCTGCCGATGGGCCCGCTCGCCCTGCTCGACCTGATCGGGATCGACACCGCCCGTATGGTCCTGGAGGCGATGTACTCCGCGTCGCACGACCGGCTGCACGCCCCGGCCCCCATCCTCGGGCAGCTCGGCGGGGCGGGGCTGACCGGCCGCAAGTCGGGCCGCGGCTTCTACACGTACGCGGAGCCCGGCAGCCGGACCGTGGTGCCGGACGCGCTCACCCCGCGGGACGGTTCCTCGGCGGTCGCGGGACGCACGGTGCGGTCGGTGGGTGTCGCCGGCTCGGGAACGATGGCCTCGGGCATCGCCGAGGTCTTCGCGAAGGCCGGCTACGACGTGCTGCTCGTCGCCCGCAGCCAGGAGAAGGCGGATGCGGCGAAGGGCCGGATCGCCACGTCGCTGGAACGCTCCGTCACCAAGGGGCGGCTGACGGCCGGGGCGCGGGACGAGGCCCTGGCCCGGATCACCGCGACCGATTCGCCGGACGCCTTCGCCGATGTCGATCTCGCGGTCGAGGCGGTCGCCGAGGATCTGGCGGTCAAGCAGCAGTTGTTCGGGACGCTGGACAAGGTCTGCAAGCCGGGTGCGGTGCTCGCCACCACCACCTCGTCATTGCCGGTCGTGGCGATCGCACGGGCCACCTCGCGCCCGCAGGACGTCGTCGGAATGCACTTCTTCAACCCGGCGCCCGCGATGAAGCTGGTCGAGGTGGTCCGTACGGTGCTCACCGCGGACGATGTCCACGCCACCGTCCGCGAGGTGTGCGTCAAGGTCCGCAAGCACCCGGTGGACTGCGGGGACCGGGCCGGCTTCATCGTGAACGCGCTGCTGTTCCCGTACCTCAACAACGCGATCAAGATGGTCGAGGAGCACTACGCGAGCCTCGACGACATCGACGCCGCGATGAAGCTGGGCGGCGGCTACCCGATGGGCCCGTTCGAGCTCCTCGACGTCGTCGGGCTCGATGTCTCGCTCGCCATCGAGAAGGTGCTGCACAGCGAGTTCCGTGACCCGGGCCTGGCCCCGGCGCCGCTGCTGGAGCATCTGGTGGCCGCCGGCTGCCTCGGCCGCAAGACGGGGCGCGGCTTCCGCGAACATGTCCGGCGCTGAACCGGGAGACGGGTGGGGAGGGCTGCTCGATCCGTCGGGCGGCCCTCCCCCGCGGGCGCGTTCTGCCGCACCGATGCAGTACGTTCACACCATGTCCCAGCCCGCCAGGTCCCCCCGTGTCTCCGCCGCGCCCGATGCCCAGGAGAGTGCCGCAGGCACCCGCGCCGCCGCCCAACGGCTCAAAATGCGCCGCGAACTGGCCGCCGCGGCGATGGAACTCTTCGCCACGAAGGGGTACGAGGCGACGACGGTCGACGAGATCGCGGGCGCCGCGGGAGTCGCCCGGCGGACCTTCTTCCGGCACTTCCGCTCCAAGGAAGAGGCGATCTTCCCGGACCACGACGACACCCTCGTCAGGGCGGAGGCCGTACTCAACGCGGCCCCCGCGCACGAGCACCCGCTCGACACCGTCTGCCGCGGCATCAAGGAAGTCATGAAGATGTACGCGGCCAAGCCCGCGGTCTCCGTGGCCCGCTACAAGCTGACCCGCGAGGTCCCCACATTGCGCGAGGCCGAAATCGCCTCGGTGGCCCGCTACGAGCGGCTGTTCACGCGCTATCTGCTGGGCCATTTCGATGAGCGCGACCACCATGTCGGCAACGACGACCCGTTGCTCGCCGAGGTCGCCGCGTCCGCCGTCGTCACCGCGCACAACCATGTGCTGCGCCGTTGGCTGCGGGCGGGCGGCGAGGGCGATGTGGAGGCCCAGCTCGACCACGCGTTCTCCATCGTCCGCGACACGTTCGGGACCGGCATCGGCGCGGGCCGGATCACGGGCGCCGAACCCCCGAAGCAGCCGGCCGCCTCGGTGACCTCCCAGGGCGAGGTGCTGGTCGCGGTGGCGCGGACGGACGCGCCGCTCGACGAGGTGATGCGCACGATCCAGCAGGCGCTCAAGGACCGCTGAGCGGGGACGGGGGCGGCGCGGCGCGGGAACGTCTCCCGGGCCGTGCCGGAAATCTGGTTGCCGCACCCGTGCCCCGGTGCTGTGGTGTGCGGATGAATCATGATCGCGCCGCGCTTCTGGCCCTTTTCGACCGCCGAATGCGCGAGCACGCCCGCCCCGACGGCCCCGGCGTCCGGGTCGAGCGCACCGCCGATGTCGTACGGCAGGTCGGCACGGCCGACGACTGGAACGGCGTCGTCTGGTCGGCCCCGGACCTGGATTCCGCAGGGGCGGACGCGGCGATCGCGGCACAGATCGCGCGCTACACGGCCCTCGGGCACGACGAGTTCGAGTGGAAGCTGTACGCCCACGACAGGCCGGCCGATCTGCCGGAGCGGCTTCTCGCCGCCGGTTTCGAGGCGGAGGAACCGGAGACCCTGCTGGTCGCCCCGGTGGCGGACCTCGCGATGACGGTGGAGCTCCCCGAGGGCATCCGGCTGCGCACCGTGAGCAACGCGGACGACGTGGAGCTGATGGCCCGCGCCCACGAACGGGCCTTCGGGTCGGACTGGTCACGGCTGCGGCATCAGGTGACGGTCAGGCTGGCCGAGGACCCGGACGGCTTCGTCGGCATCCTTGCCATGGCGGGCGACGAGCCGGTGAGCTCGGCCAGGATGGAGCTGTACCCCGGCACCGGCTTCGTCGCGCTCTGGGGCGGCGGAACGGTCCAGGAGTGGCGCGGGAGGGGCATCTACCGGGCCCTGGTCGCCTTCCGTGCCCGGATCGCGGCGGAGCGCGGCTACGACTACCTTCAGGTAGACGCCTCCGACCAGAGCGGACCGATCCTCCGGCGACTCGGATTCCTCGCCCTGGGCACCACGACGCCCTACGTGTACCGGCCCTCGCGCTGACCACCCCCGACGGGACGGAACAGAACAAAACTCCCTCCCCCTTGCTCATGCGTGCCCAGCGGGTGACAAGTGAGAGAAATTGTTGGCACCGAGTGCCTTGCCAGGTGTCACGGAGTGCCATACGTTGAAGTTGTCCGGGCGGCCGGCGTGCCGAGACCTCACGTACGCCGGCTGTCCCCGCAAGCAATGGCCCGCGCGCCCGGACGCCTGCGTCACAGGCAATCCCTTCTGCTCCACAGAGCAAGCCGAAGCCCCACCAGCCGAACCGACGGCAGCACCTCCACACCACACAGCTCCCCGTCTGCTTGCAGGGACTCTCAAGCGTTCCCTCAGCGCCCCCATCCGCCGGAGGCACACCGTGAAGGAAATCCTGGACGCGATCCAATCGCAGGACAGTACGACCGCGGATTTCGCGGCCCTGTCCATCCCCGAGTCGTACCGCGCGGTGACCGTGCACAAGGACGAGACGGAGATGTTCGCGGGGCTCGACACCCGTGACAAGGACCCCCGCAAGTCGCTGCACCTCGACGAGGTTCCGGTCCCCGAACTCGGGCCCGGTGAGGCCCTGGTCGCCGTCATGGCGAGCTCGGTGAACTACAACTCCGTGTGGACCTCGGTCTTCGAGCCGATGGCCACTTTCGGCTTCCTGGAGCGCTACGGAAAGCTCAGCGAGCTCACCCGGCGCCACGACCTGCCGTACCACGTCATCGGCTCCGACCTCGCGGGCGTCGTGCTGCGCACCGGCCCCGGAGTCAACGCCTGGAAGCCCGGCGACGAGGTCGTCGCACACTGCCTCTCGGTCGAACTGGAGTCCTCGGACGGCCACAACGACACCATGCTCGACCCCGAGCAGCGCATCTGGGGCTTCGAGACCAACTTCGGCGGCCTCGCCGAGATCGCGCTGGTCAAGTCCAACCAGCTGATGCCCAAGCCGCAGCACCTCAGCTGGGAGGAGGCCGCCGCTCCCGGCCTGGTCAACTCCACCGCGTACCGCCAGCTCGTCTCGCGCAACGGCGCCGGTATGAAGCAGGGCGACAACGTGCTGATCTGGGGCGCGAGCGGTGGACTCGGCTCCTACGCCACCCAGTTCGCCCTGGCGGGTGGCGCCAACCCGATCTGCGTCGTCTCCAGCGACCAGAAGGCGGACATCTGCCGGAAGATGGGCGCCGAGGCGATCATCGACCGCAACGCCGAGGACTACAAGTTCTGGAAGGACGAGCACAACCAGGACCCGCGCGAGTGGAAGCGGTTCGGCAAGCGCATCCGTGAGCTCACCGGCGGCGAGGACGTCGACATCGTCTTCGAGCACCCGGGCCGCGAGACCTTCGGCGCCTCCGTCTACGTGACCCGCAAGGGCGGCACGATCGTCACCTGCGCCTCGACGTCCGGCTACCACCACGAGTACGACAACCGCTACCTGTGGATGTCCCTGAAGCGCATCATCGGCTCGCACTTCGCCAACTACCGCGAGGCCTGGGAGGCCAACCGGCTCGTCGCCAAGGGCAAGATCCACCCGACGCTCTCCAAGGTCTACTCGCTGGAGGACACCGGCCAGGCCGCGTACGACGTCCACCGCAACCTCCACCAGGGCAAGGTCGGCGTACTGGCGCTCGCCCCCCGCGAGGGCCTGGGCGTGCGCGACCAGGAGCTGCGCGAGAAGCACGTCGACGCCATCAACCGCTTCAGGGACGTCTGACATGAGCGGGCGTCAGAAGGACCGCCCGTGGCTCATGCGGACCTACGCGGGCCATTCGACCGCCGAGGCATCCAACGAGCTCTACCGGCGCAACCTCGCCAAGGGCCAGACGGGCCTGTCGGTCGCCTTCGACCTGCCGACGCAGACCGGGTACGACCCCGACCACATCCTCGCCCGCGGCGAGGTCGGCCGGGTCGGCGTGCCCGTCTCGCACCTCGGTGACATGCGACGGCTGTTCCAGGACATCCCCCTGGAACAGATGAACACCTCGATGACGATCAACGCCACCGCGATGTGGCTGCTGGCGCTCTATCAGGTGGTCGCCGAGGAGCAGGGCTCCGACCCCACGAAGCTCCAGGGCACCACGCAGAACGACATCGTCAAGGAGTACCTCTCACGCGGGACGCATGTTTTCCCGCCCGGTCCCTCGCTGCGGCTGACCACCGACATGATCACGTACACGGTCAGCCACATCCCGAAGTGGAACCCGATCAACATCTGCAGCTACCACCTGCAGGAGGCGGGAGCCACTCCGGTCCAGGAGATCGCGTACGCCATGTCGACGGCCATCGCGGTCCTGGACGCCGTACGGGACGGCGGCCAGGTGCCCGCGGAGAAGTTCGGCGACGTGGTCGCACGGATCTCCTTCTTCGTGAACGCGGGCGTCCGCTTCATCGAGGAGATGTGCAAGATGCGCGCCTTCGGCCGCATCTGGGACCGGATCACCCGTGAGCGGTACGGCGTCATGGATGCCAAGCAGCGCCGCTTCCGCTACGGCGTCCAGGTCAACTCGCTCGGCCTGACCGAGGCGCAGCCGGAGAACAACGTCCAGCGGATCGTCCTGGAGATGCTGGCCGTCACCCTGTCCAAGGACGCCCGCGCCCGGGCCGTCCAGCTGCCCGCCTGGAACGAGGCGCTGGGACTCCCCCGGCCGTGGGACCAGCAGTGGTCGCTCCGTATCCAGCAGGTGCTCGCGCACGAGAGCGATCTGCTGGAGTACGAGGACATCTTCGCCGGATCGCACGTCGTCGAGGCCAAGGTGGACGAGCTGGTCATCGATTCGCTCGCCGAGATCGACCGGATCCAGGAGATGGGCGGCGCCATGGCGGCCGTGGAGTCCGGCTACCTGAAGTCCGAGCTGGTCTCCTCGCACGCCGCCCGACGGGCCCGGATCGAGGGCGGCGAGGAGAAGATCGTCGGCGTCAACATCTACGAGACGACGGAACCGAACCCGCTCACCGCGGACCTCGACGCAGCGATCATGACGGTCGACCCCGCCAATGAGGCCAGGGTCGTCGCGGCCCTCCACGAGTGGCGGGACAACCGTGACGAGGCCCGTGCCACCGACGCGCTGGCCGCGCTGAAGAAGGCCGCCGCGGGCACCGGGAACATGATGGAAGCGACCGTGGAGTGCGCCCGCGCGGGTGTGACCACCGGCGAGTGGTCCTGGGCGCTGCGCGATGTCTTCGGCGAGTTCCGGGCTCCGACGGGCGTCTCGTCCGCCCCGGTCGCGGTGACCGCGGAGGCCGGCACACCGCTCGCCCTGGTCCGCGAGAAGGTCGCCCGCACCGCGGCCGACCTGGGCGCCGGACGGCTGCGGCTGCTGGTCGGCAAGCCGGGCCTGGACGGGCACTCCAACGGCGCCGAGCAGATCGCCGTACGGGCCCGTGACGCCGGTTTCGAGGTCGTCTACCAGGGGATCAGGCTGACCCCCGAACAGATCGTCTCGGCCGCCCTCGCCGAGGACGTGCACTGCGTCGGTCTGTCGATCCTGTCCGGTTCGCACGCCGAACTCGTCCCCGACGTACTCACCCGGCTGCGCGGGGCGGGCGCCGCCGACATCCCGGTGATCGCGGGCGGGATCATTCCGCCCGCCGATGCCACGGCCCTGGTCGGGGCCGGTGTCGCCGCCGTATTCACCCCGAAGGATTTCGGTATCACGGAGATCATCGGTCGTATCGTCGACGAGATCCGGAAAGCGAACAAGCTCGACCCTCTGGAGGTCCTCGCATGACCCAGCCCCCGAACCGCCTGCGTCCGCGCCGTTCCTGCCTGGCCGTACCCGGCTCGAATCCGCGGTTCCTGGAGAAGGCCCAGGGCCTCCCGGCCGATCAGGTCTTCCTCGACCTGGAGGACGCCTGCGCGCCGCTCGCCAAGGAGGGCGCACGGCACACCATCGTCGACGCGCTGAACAACGGCGACTGGACGGGCAAGACCCGGGTCGTGCGGGTCAACGACTGGACGACCCACTGGACGTACCGCGACGTCATCACGGTCGTCGAGGGCGCCGGCCAGAATCTCGACTGCATCATGCTGCCGAAGGTCCAGGACGCCCAGCAGGTCGTCGCCCTCGATCTGCTGCTGACCCAGATCGAGAAGACGATGGGATTCGAGGTCGGGAGGATCGGCATCGAGGCGCAGATCGAGAACGCCAAGGGCCTGGTGAACATCGACGACATCGCCGCCGCCTCGCCCCGCCTGGAGACCCTGATCTTCGGCCCGGCCGACTTCATGGCATCGATCAACATGAAGACCCTGGTCGTCGGTCAGCAGCCGCCCGGGTACGGCGCGGACGCATACCACTACATCCTGATGCGCATTCTGATGGCGGCCCGTACGCACGACCTCCAGGCGATCGACGGCCCCTTCCTGCAGATCCGTGACGTGGACGCGTACCGCGAGGTCGCGGGCCGTGCGGCGGCGCTGGGCTTCGACGGCAAGTGGGTGCTGCACCCCGGTCAGGTCGACGCGGCCAACGAGGTGTTCTCGCCCTCGCAGGAGGACTACGACCATGCCGAGCTGATCCTCGACGCGTACGAGTGGTGCACCTCCGAGGAGGGCGGCAAGAAGGGTTCGGCGATGCTGGGCGACGAGATGATCGACGAGGCGAGCCGCAAGATGGCGCTGGTCATCGCGGGCAAGGGCCGTGCGGCCGGCATGCAGCGCACCTCCAAGTTCGAAGCGCCGGAGGCCTGATCATGCAGTTCGGACGCACGTATGAGGAGTTCGAGGTCGGTGCAATCTACAAGCACTGGCCCGGGAAGACGGTCACGGAGTACGACGACCACCTTTTCTGTCTGCTGACCATGAATCACCATCCGCTGCACATGGACAGCAACTACGCGGAGAAGACGACCGACTTCGGAAAGAACGTTGTCGTAGGCAATTACATTTACTCGCTGCTTCTCGGCATGTCGGTTCCGGATGTCTCCGGAAAGGCCATCGCCAATCTTGAGGTCGAGTCGCTGAAGCATGTCGCGCCGACCTTCCACGGCGACACGATCTACGGCGAGACGACCGTTCTCGACAAGACTCCGTCAAAGTCCAGGGCGGACCGCGGAATCGTTTATGTGGAGACCAGGGGATACAAGCAGGACTCCACACTGGTCTGCGTGTTCCGCCGCAAGGTGATGGTCCCCACCGAGACGTACATCAAGGAGCGTGGCGGCGAGCAGCCCGGCCGCCCCGAGTTGAACCAGCCTTCGCAGAAGAACGTGGAGAAGTAGCCATGACGCGACTCGCGCAGACCGCCGGCCTCAACGACGTCCAGCAGGAAATCCTCTCCACGGTCCGGGATTTCGTCGACAAGGAGATCATTCCGGTCGCGACCCAATTGGAGCACCGTGACGAGTACCCGACCGAGATCGTCGAGGGGCTCAAGGAACTCGGCCTGTTCGGGCTGATGATCCCCGAGGAGTACGGGGGTCTGGGCGAGTCGCTTCTCACCTACGCGCTGTGCGTGGAGGAAATCGCCCGCGGCTGGATGAGCGTGTCGGGAATCATCAACACGCACTTCATCGTGGCGTACATGCTCAAGCAGCACGGCACCCAGGAGCAGAAGGACACGTTCCTGCCGCGGATGGCCCTGGGCGAGGTCCGGGGCGCCTTCTCGATGTCGGAGCCGGCGCTGGGCTCGGACGTCTCGGCGATTACCTCCAAGGGCGTCAGGGACGGCGAGGAGTACGTCCTGAACGGCCAGAAGATGTGGCTGACGAACGGCGGCACGTCCTCACTCGTCGCCGTCCTGTGCCGGAGTGACGAAGGCCACCCCGAGGGGACCGCCCCGCACAAGTCGATGACGACGTTCCTGGTGGAGAAGGAGCCCGGCTTCGGCGAGGTCCGGCCCGGGCTCACCATCCCCGGCAAAATTGACAAAATGGGCTACAAGGGCGTCGACACGACCGAACTCATCATGGACGGACTACGCATTCCGGCCAATCGGGTGCTCGGCTCCACGACCGGCCGAGGTTTTTACCAAATGATGGACGGCGTCGAGGTCGGCCGGGTAAATGTAGCCGCGCGTGGCTGCGGCGTCGCTCAACGTGCATTCGAGCTGGGCGTTTCCTACGCCCAGCAGCGCCAGACCTTCGGAAAGCCGATCGCTCAGCACCAGGCGATCCAGTTCAAACTGGCCGAAATGGCCACCAAGGTCGAGGCCGCCCATGCCATGATGGTAAATGCGGCACGCAAAAAGGACTCCGGGGAGCGAAATGACCTGGAGGCAGGGATGGCGAAGTACCTCGCCTCCGAGTACTGCAAGGAAGTCGTCGAGGACGCCTTCCGGATCCATGGCGGCTACGGCTTCTCCAAGGAGTACGAGATCGAGCGCCTCTACCGGGAGGCCCCGATGCTGTTGATCGGCGAAGGTACCGCCGAGATCCAGAAAATGATCATTGGGCGCCGACTCCTCGAGGAGTACCGGTTCCAGGGTTGATTGTCCCTTTCGAGGCGATTTAGCCGCGAAGAAGATCACACCCTGTCATCCTCGGCCGGTGCCTTCAAGCCGTCCGACTCGACTGCTGGCTTGCCCAGTTGCGGCCCGCAACCGATAGCATCGCCGGAAAAGCCGCCGTCCCCCGTTGCCAGCGCGGCATCATCCGCTACGAAGGTCATCCATGCCCGACAGCCAAATCTCTGCACCCCGCGGCGGAGTCCGCCTTGCGCGCGGAGCTTCGCCGTGGCTCCTGCCGACCGTCGCCACCGCGGCGCTCAGCCTCACCCGGGCCCGCAGGTCCGGACGCTGGGCGGCGGTGGCCGTGCCCACCACCGCGCTCGCGGCGGGCATGCTGTGGTTCTTCCGCGACCCCGAGCGCGAGATCGCCCAGGGCCGGGTCATCTCGCCGGCCGACGGCGTGGTGCAGAGCATCATGCCGTGGAAGGATGGGCGCACCCGTGTCGCGATCTTCATGAGCCCGTTGAATGTCCACGTCAACCGCGCGCCCCTGGCCGGCACGGTGACCTCGGTCGAGCACATCCCCGGTGGGTTCGTTCCGGCGTTCAACAAGGAGAGCGAGAACAACGAGCGCGTCGTCTGGCACTTCGACACCGAACTCGGCGACATCGAGATGGTGCAGATCGCGGGCGCCGTGGCACGTCGTATCGTCCCCTACATCCCGCAGGGCACGAAGGTGGAGCAGGGCGAGCGCATCGGGCTGATCCGCTTCGGCTCCCGGGTCGACATCTACCTTCCGGAAGGTATCGATGTGGCGGTCGAGGTCGGCCAGGCCACCACCGCGGGGGTGACTCGAATTGACCGTGATTGATCCTGACACTCAGGCCGGCTGGGTACCCGAGACGGAATCCGAGGAGGACGCCGGCGAGGACATGCCGCTCTCTCTGCGGCTGTCGATAGCGGACACTCTCACTCTCGGCAATGCCACGTGCGGCTTCATGGCGGTGTACTTCACCACTACCGGAATCCTCATCCCGCACCTCACCGGCAGCGACGAGAGCGGCATGGCCCGGCACTCCGCGGCCACCACCGTGATCCTCATGCTCCTGGCCGCGGTGTTCGACCTCTTCGACGGGCTGGTGGCGCGCAAGCTGCGCTCCTCGCCGATGGGTGCCGAACTGGACAACCTCTCCGACCTGATCAGCTTCGGGCTCGCCCCGGCGTACTTCGTCCTCGTGTACGGCATGGTCGCGGACGACGCACACCAGCGGGTGTCGGCGCTGGCGGCGATCGTGGTGCTGCTGGCGGTGGTGCTCAGGCTTGCCAGATTCTCCTGCGTGACCATGAAGGACGGCATGTTCCAGGGCATGCCGAGCCCCTTCGGGGCACTCACGGTCGTCTCGATCGTGCTGCTGGAGCTGCCCTTCGTGCCGACGCTGCTCGCGATCGTCGGAGTGGCGTGGCTGATGGTCAGCCGGGTCGAGTACCCGAAGCCGCGGGGGGTCCTCGCGGTGGCGATGCTCAGCTGGATCGTGGCCGCGATGGGGCTCCTCGCCGCGTGGGCGTTCGAGGCCCCCGGCGGCAAGCTGCTCCTCCAGACCGGCTGCGCGCTGCAGGTGGTCCTGGGAGCGGTCATCCCGCTCTTCGCGACGGCACGGCGGGTGAACACCTTCCGCGGCAACCGGCGCGATGCCCGGGCGGCCCAGCTGCCGTAGGGCCGGAACGACGGAACATATACGAGAGGCCCCGGGTGCTCCCCAGCACCCGGGGTCTCTCGCGTATCCGCCCACCCCGACCGCGGCACGCGGTCGGGGCCCCCACCGCGGCTCTCAGAGCCTGTCGGGTACGAGTACGGCGGCCCCGTTCACCCGGTCCGCCGCCAGGTCGGCCAGCGCCTGGTCGGCCCTGCTCAGCGGGTAGGGGCTCACAGTGACCCGGATGCCCACGCGCTCCGCCAGCGCGAGGAATTCGCGGCCGTCCTCGCGGGTGTTGGAGGTGACGCTGCGCAGACTGCGCTCCTGGAAGAGATGGCGCTGGTAGTTCAGCACGGGAATGTCCGAGAGATGGATTCCGGCGACGGCCAGCGTTCCGGAACGGTCCAGTGCCTCCAGCGCCACGGGCACCAGGTCGCCGACGGGCGCGAACAGGATGGCCGAGTCCAGAGGTTCCGGTGGGCGGTCGTAGGCGCCGCCGGCCGATGCGGCGCCCAGCTCCAGAGCGAGCGCGCGCGCCTGTGCCGAGCGGGTCAGCACATGAACGGTGGCGCCCTCGGCGAGGGCCACCTGGGCAGCCAGGTGGGCCGACGCCCCGAAGCCGTAGATCCCCAGCCGTCCGCCCTCCGGCAGCGCGCTGCGCCTGAGGGACCGGTATCCGATGATCCCCGCACACAGGAGAGGCGCGAGCCGGGCGGCATCCCGGTCGTCCGGGAGCCGGTAGGCGAACGCCTCCGGAACCAGCGCGGTGCCGGCGAAGCCGCCGTCCGCGTCCCAGCCCGTGTAGACGGACCGGGGGCAGAGGTTCTCCCGGCCGCCCCGGCAGTACCGGCAGCTCCCGCACGTGCCGCGCAGCCAGGCCCCACCCACCCGGTCGCCGATGCGGAAGAGGCCGGTCCCGTCGCCGAGAGCCGCCACCCGGCCGACGATCTCATGGCCCGGAACCGTGGAGGGACGGTGCGGAGGAAGATCGCCCTCGGCGAGATGGAGATCCGTGCGACAGACACCGCACGCCTCCACGTTCAGCAGAAGCTCTCCGGGACCGGGTACGGGCACGTCGCGCCGCACCCGCGCCAGGGGCCCGGTGCCGATCGGACCGGGTGTCTGGACGGCCCAGCCGGTCTGCTCGGCCGGGGCGGGCGCGGGAACAGCCACAGATCCAGCCTGCGACGGTGGAGGCGGAGAGGCAACCGGCATCGACCGTGCGCGCCCGGGTCCTCCTGCGCCTGCCGTCAGGAGGGCTAAGGTTTCAACAGGGACGCACTCGTATTTCACCAGGGGCCCACCCATAGGCGTAGGGACGTCATGCACCGGCACCACAGCGCACCGGAGAACACCCAGGAGCTCTTGGCCACCCTCGGGCGTCTGATCGACCAGGCGCTGGAGAGCATCAGGGTCCAGCAGGCCCGGGCGGATCTGGGCATGGCGCTGCAGCGGCACATGCTCCCGGCCGAACTGCCCGATTTCCCGGGGATCCGGATCGCGGCCCGGTACTCCCCCTCGCAGGACGGTCTGGCTGTCGGCGGGGACTTCTACGACGCGTTCCCGATGCGGGACGGGGTCGCCGGTATCGCCATCGGTGACGTGCAGGGGCACGGGGTGGAGGCGGCCGCCTTCATGGGTGAGGCCCGGGCCAGTCTCCGGGCCCTCGCCAGCGTCACGGTCGACCCCGGAGAGGTCCTGGCCTGCGCCAACGATCTGCTGATCTCTCTGGGCTGCGATCTGTTCACGACCTGTTGCCTGCTCAGTGTCGTCCCGGAGAGCGGTGAATTCTCCGTGGCCCGGGCCGGGCACATCCCGATCATCTGGGGCACCGACGGCGGCGACTCGGGCATCTCCCCCGATGCCGGTGGGGTGCCCCTGGGGATACTGCCCGACCAGCAGTACCCCGTGACCCGTCGGCGACTGGCCCGACCCGGGTATCTGGTCCTGGTGACGGACGGGGTCGTGGAAGGACCGGCCTACCCCATCGACGAGGGACTGGCCGCGGTGTCCGCGCTGGTCGGAGCGGCGGACGCGGCGGAACCCGGCGAGCTCGCCGCACGGGTGATCGAGGTGGCGGACCTGACCGGTCACACGGACGACGCCGCTGTCCTCGTCGTCCGCTACGAAGGTGTACCGGGCGCCGGCAGCCCTTAGCGGGACGCGCTTCGCTCGCTCGTTCGTCCGTCTCCGGGCACGGCTTCGGCACGGCTTCGGCGTGGCTTCGGCGTGCCAGAGCGGCCGGAGTGCCTCCGGTTGGTGTCTGATGCTGCTGTGGTGGACAGCGCACAGCTCAGGCGGCACACGGCCACGGCCCTTACACTCCTGGCGGTGGCCGTGTGCTACTACGCGACGGCCCGCCTGGGGCTGCTCCAGCAGCTGGTGCGCGGCCAGGTCACACCCTTGTGGCCGCCGACCGGGATCGCGGTCGCGGCGCTGCTCGTGTTCGGTCTGCGCATCTGGCCCGGGATCGCGCTCGGCGCCCTCGTCGCCAACGCGTCCATCGGGCCCTCCGCCCTACCCGTACTGATCATCGCGGCGGGGAACACCCTGGCCCCGGTCTGCTCCCGCCTGATGCTCCGCCGCATCGGCTTCCGCGACGATCTCGCCCTCTTGCGGGATGCGCTGGCGCTGGTCTTCCTCGGTGCCCTGGGCGGCATGCTGATCAGTGCGACCGTGGGCAGCGGCACCCTGGCCCTGTCGGGGGCGCTCCCGGCCGGTGGCTTCTGGCCGACCTGGTCGGTCTGGTGGACGGGCGACGCCATGGGCGTCATGGTCGTCACACCGTTCCTGCTCGCCCTCCGCAGGGCCCGCCGACCGCACGACGTCGGCCCGGCCAGATGGGCCGAGGCGGCCACGCTGGTGGCGTGCACAGTGACCGCCACCTTCCTGGCGACCGAAACCTCCCATGCCTCCCTCCTCTTCCTCGTGTTCCCCTGCCTGATCTGGGCCGCCTTCCGTTTCGGGCGGGGCGGCGCCGCGTGCTGCGCGCTGGGCGTGTCCGTGTTCGCGATCCTCGCCGCCGGGCGGATGACCGGCCCCTTCTCCCACCACGGTCTCCTCACCAACATGATCACGCTCCAGGCATTCAACGGAGCGGTCTCGCTCACCGCTCTGCTCCTCGCGGCGGTCATCACCGAACGAGAGCGCACATATCAGGAGATCAAGCGACTCTGTGCGCAACTCTCCGAGAAGGTGGCGCGCCGGGACCTCTGAATCACTCCATCGGTCGTGCGAGGCGTGCGCGAACCCGCGGTCCGCAGGAGGCTGAGGGGCGACGGCACCGCGACGAGGGCTACCGGACGCCGAGACATCGGGCGAACGGGCGCCGTAAGAGGTGGAGCCATGCCCCATGTGTCAGCGAATGTCCATGTGTCCCGCCCCGCCGACGAGATCTTCTCGTTCCTACGGGATCCGCGGAACCTGGCCGTGTGGTCATCGACCATAGATCACGTGATCGAAGGCCCGGTCACCACGGAACTCGGCGACGAATACACCTGCAAGTTCCCGGGCAGACGGCGGGCGCACCGCCTCACATGCACTGCGAGCACACCGGTCGAGTATCTGGCGTTCCGCGGCGGGTGCATGTGGACCCCGCTGGGTCGTCACTCGCCGGAACTCGAGTTCCGGCTGAGTCCCAGCCGGCGGGGGACGCTGGTCAGCGTATCGGTCAAGCCCCACCTGGACGGCGGCATGATCATCCTCGCCCCGTTCGTGACGATGGCGTGGCGTCGTGACCTGCCGTCGGAGCTGCGGTGCCTGGCGGAGCTGCTCGCCGAGGGGGATCGTCCTGACGCGGATACGAGTGGTGGTCCGGGGGCCGCGCCGTCGGTGGGGTGACGTGGCGGGGCGGGTGATGGGGTGACGTGGTGGAGGCGGGTGGTGGGGTGAGTTCCGCGTGCGCGGGGCTTTCCCCCAACGGCCCTTGCCCGAAAATTGGGGGCGGGTCCCCCATCTATTTCTGTCCTCGAACGCCGGGCGGGCTTGATTTCGAAACGCCGGGCGGAGCGGTATGCGCACCCGTGGGACGGGATCCTTTTTCCAACCCCGTGGGGCTGGTTCTCAAGAACCGTCCGGGCGGACTTTCGAGCGCCGTCCAAGGCGGTTCTCAAACACCATCCGGGCCGGTTTTCGAGCCCATGCGGGCCGGTTCTCAAAAATTTCCCGAGCCGGTTCTCAAACACCGCTCCGACTGGTTCTCACACACCGCCCGGCCGGTTCTCACACACCACCCCGGCTGGAATTCAAGCCCACCGTATCGGGCGGGCTCGGAATTCAGTTCCGCCCGATAGAGCTGGAACTCCGGTCGCCGGACAGGCAGAGTCCCTCTCCCCGTCCGGCGGTCCAGGTCACGACCGTGGCGGACTACAGCAGGAAGTCGCGCGCGATCGCCTCGGATGCCCGTTCCAGCAGGGGGCCCGCATGGGCCATGGAGACCGCGGGGTCCGGTTCCAGGTCCGCGAGGGCGTACGCGCGGCTGATGCCCGCGCCGGCCAGGGCTTCCGGCGGCAGGGCGAGGCGGCCGCAG
Organism: Streptomyces sp. NPDC015032; assembly: GCF_043080425.1. Classification (NCBI taxonomy): domain Bacteria; kingdom Bacillati; phylum Actinomycetota; class Actinomycetes; order Kitasatosporales; family Streptomycetaceae; genus Streptomyces; species Streptomyces sp. NPDC015032. Next base: position 26,345 of record NZ_JBIBVN010000048.1, read on the forward strand.
ACCGCCACGACGTCGATGCCCGCGGCGCGGGCGGCCGCGGCCACACCTGCCGGGGCCTTGCCGTGGAGGGTCTGCTCGTCGAGCGATCCCTCCCCGGTGATCACCAGCGTGGCGCGTGCCAGCGCGGGGGCGAAGCCGAGGACGTCGAGCATGACCTCGATGCCGGGCCTGAACCGGGCGCCGAGGGCGACCAGCGCCCCGTAGCCGATGCCCCCCGCCGCGCCCGCTCCGGGCAGCCGGGCCCGGTCCGGGCCCAGGACGGACGCGTAGTGGGCAAGCGCGGCGTCGAGCGTCGCGATGTCCGCCTCGGTCGCGCCCTTCTGCCGGCCGTAGACCTCGGGGGCACCCGTGGGGCCTGTCAGCGGGTTGTCCACGTCGCTCGCGAGGATCAGATCGACATCGGCCAGGCGCGGGTCGAGGCCGGACAGATCCGCCTCCGCCAGGTCGGCGAGGCCGCCGCCCCCCGGGCCGACCGGATTGCCGTCCGCGTCCAGGAATCGGGCGCCCAGCGCGACCAGCATGCCCGCACCGCCGTCCGTGGTCGCGCTGCCACCGACGCCGAAGACAATCGTCCGGGCGCCCGCGTCGAGCGCCGCGGCCAGCAGCTCGCCGGAGCCGTACGTCGTGGCCGTGAGCGGGGCGAACACCCCTGCGGGGAGGTGCTGGAGGCCCGATGCCTCCGCCATCTCCACCACCGCGGTGGTGTCGCGCAGCGCGTACGTCGCGGTCACTGGATCCCCGAGGGGCCCGGTCACCCGCGCCTCGCGGCGCTCGAACCCGGCGGCCACCGCGGCCGCCACCGTGCCGTCGCCGCCGTCGGCCACGGGCAGGGCCTCGACCCGTACCCCGGGCACGACGCGCCGCAGCCCGGCCGTCACCCGGTCCGCGACCTGTACGGCCGTGAGCGAGCCCTTGAACTTGTCCGCCGCGACGAGCACGCGTGCGGTCTCCATCGCTGCTCCGTCCGCCACCTTGCATCCCTTGCTTTCGAACAGGCAGTCGCGCCGCACCCGACCCTATCCGCAGCGGATACCCGCTGCCCAGAGCCGTCGTCGCTCCGGCTCCGCCCCCCACTACGCTGCCCGCGTGACCACCACTGATTACGCCACCTACATCGCAGGCCTCCCTCGGGTGCTGGCCGCCGCGGCCACCGTGTTCCGGGACGACCGGGGGCGGGTGCTGCTCGTCGAGCCGAACTACCGGGAGGGCTGGGCACTGCCCGGCGGAACGGTCGAGTCCGACCAGGGCGAGAGCCCGCGCCAGGCCGCGCGACGCGAGACGGCCGAGGAGATCGGTCTCGACCGGACGCCGGGACGGCTGCTCGCGATCGACTGGGCACGCGGCCCGATGCGTCCGCCGATCGCCGCCTACCTGTACGACGGCGGAGTGCTGGACGAGGCGGAGACGAAGGCGATCCGGCTGCAGGAGGAGGAGCTCCTGTCCTGGGAACTGGTCGAGCGCGACGACCTCGACCGCTATCTGCGCGGCGCTCTCGCCCTGCGGGTGAGGGCGGCGCTGGAGGTGCTCGATTCCACCGGCGGCACGGTGGAACTGGAGGACGGGCTCCCGGCGGACGGCTGAGCCACGGGCCCGGTCGCATCGCGCACCACCAGGCACCGCGTATGACGCGTACCTCCCCCGCATTCCCTTGCATCCCTTTGCGCCCCGTTGTCATGGCGGGTCGTCAGCTGATAGTCCGGTCGGCGGCTGCCGGACACCCGCGTTCATGTGTCATTGGTCCGCAGTGCACGCTCGACCGGCATCATCCGGACTCCACGACAGCGGAGGGATCATGCGTACGCACACCGGCCGCCGCGGCGGACTGCTGGCCACCATCGTCACCGCGTTCGCCTGTGCGGCGGCCGTCGCCACGGCACCGGCCGGGGCCGCGGCCGCCCAACCGGCGTCGGCACCGGCCGCACAGCACGAGGTGCCGCTGTCGGTCGACGGCGGCGCCTGGCAGTCGGGTCATGTCCAGGGCATGGCCATCGACCGTCGCAAGGGCTTCATGTACTTCTCGATGACCAACCTGCTGGTCAAGACCGACCTCAGTGGCAACCCGGCCGGCTCGGTCACCGGATTCACCGGCCACCTCGGTGATCTGGACTTCAACGAGAAGGACGGCAGGGTCTACGGCTCGCTGGAGTACAAGGAGGCGAAGTCCTTCTACATCGCTATCCTCGACGCCGACCGCATCACCCGGATGGGCATGGACGCCCAGTCCACGGGTGTCGTCTCGACCGTCCACCTCAAGGAGGTCGTGAAGGACTTCACCGCCGACATGAACGGCGACGGCGTCTTCGACGGCGACACGGCCGATACGCCTGACCACCGGTACGGCTGCAGCGGCATCGACGGCATCGCGTTCGGTCCGGCGTTCGGCGACCGGCACGGCAGGCGCGGCGAGCGGAAGCTGACCGTCGCGTACGGCGTGTACGCCAACGCGGGCCGCACGGACAACGACCATCAGGTGCTGCTCCAGTACGACATCGCCCGGTGGAAGAAGTACGAGCGCCCGCTGACCGAATCGGCCCCGCACACCAGCGGCCCCGCCCACGTCGACGGGAAATTCTTCGCGTACACCGGGAACACCACGTACGGCGTGCAGAACCTGGAGTACGACGGGTACAGCGGCAATTGGCTGATGGCCGCCTACAAGGGCACCAAACCGAACTTCCCCAACTATTCGGTCTTCGCGCTGGACGGTGCGAGAAAGCCGGTACGCGGCCCCGTCCGCGGGCAGCAGAAGCCGGAGCGCGGCCTGCTGCTCCCCCTGCTGCGCGAAGGCGCGCACGACGCGGTGACGGATACGTACGGATGGCCGGCGCCGGGGCAGTACGGCCAGTACGGGCTGATCTCCCTCGACGACGGACGGTTCTACGTCGCGCAGAGCGGCACGGTCCAGGACGGCGGTGTCACGAAGCAGACCGCCCGCGCCGTGCTGAACACCTGGACGGGCCGGACCCCGTCACCGTTCAGCCCGGTCGGTCCCGCGGCCTGACACATGCCCCGGGCGGCGGCCGAAATGGCCTCGCGGGTGCCGGCCGGTGCTGCGTACGCTCGTGCCATGACTCTCGTCGCGATTCTCAGCGGCGCCGGTATCTCCACGGACTCCGGCATCCCCGACTACCGCGGGCCCAACGGACTTTGGCGGAAGGATCCGGAGGCCGAGAAGCTCGTCACGTACGACTTCTACATGGCCGATCCGGACATCCGCCGCCGCTCCTGGCAGATGCGCCGCACGAGCGCGACCTGGAGCGCGGAGCCGAACGCGGCGCACCGCGCGGTGGCGGAACTGGAGCGGTCCGGCGCCCCGGTGCGGGTGATCACGCAGAACGTCGACGGTCTGCACCAGCTCGCGGGGCTCCCGGCCCGCAAGGTTCTCGAACTGCACGGGACCGCGCGCGAGACGGTCTGCACCCGCTGCCACGCCCGCTCCCCGATGGCCGAGGCGCTGGCACGGGTCGAGGCGGGCGAGGCCGACCCGCCGTGCGCGGCCTGCGGCGGAATCCTGAAGTCGGCGACGGTCATGTTCGGTGAGCGGCTCGATCCGGTGGTGCTGGGCGAGGCGATGTCGATCGCCAAGGCCTGCCAGGTGTTCATCGCGGTCGGTACGACGCTCCAGGTGCAGCCCGCCGCGTCGCTGGCCGGGATCGCGGTGGACAACGGGGCCCGGCTGATCGTGGTGAACGCGGAACCCACGCCGTACGACGAACTGGCCGAGGAGACCATCCGCGAGCCCATCGGCACGGCGCTCCCGGCACTGCTGAAGCGGCTGGCCGAGGCCCCGGACACGACTCACGGCTAGGGCCTATCGTTTGGATCGGGCCGGAACCCGCAAGCCCGGTGCGGTCCGGACGAAATCAGTGATCGAGTTCCCGCTGCACGCGGCGCGAGGGGCGGAATGTGTAGAGGCCGAGGATCTCGGGCGGGTCCACCAGTCCCGGGCCGCCCGCCTCGGTCCAGGCGGCGATGTCCTTCACGGCGTCCCGGTCGTTGACCAGCCCGAGCCAGACCGGGCGGCCGCCGGCCCTGCGCCCCTCGGCGGAGGGCTGTACGACGATGACGTTGGCCTGCTCGCAGGCGTCCAGGCAGTCCACGGCGCGGACCGTGGCCGCCTCGCCGAGCGAGCGGCGCAGTTCGGCGAGCTGACCGGCGTGGTCCACGTCCGGGATCTTCGGTGTTCCGCAGCAGCAGCCGCGGCAGACGCTGACGGTGGGCCGGGGTGTGCCCGGGACCTGGGCGGCCTTGCGGGGGCGGCGGCTCATGCGGGGACGCCTCCGGTGCTGACGCGGGTGATCATCGTGGGACTGTACCGATACCCACCACCGGATCGAACATGTGCACTCCCCTGTCGGCGGGTGGGGTAGAGTGTGTGGCTGCGAAGGGGAGTAGCCCCGCAAACCGGTCGTCGACACACTGGAGCCCCCGGGTTCCCGGTGGCCGGGCCCGTGGATCCTTACGGGTGGGCGAGACCTTCGGTCAGGTATGACACGCCCGCGCCCCGTGGGCGCTGACGTCATGCCGGGCCGAGTGGTTCTCCGAAAGCCCGAGTGGCGCTTCGCGAAGGCCCGGGGCCCGGCTCTCACAGAAAGCCACCCGGAATGCATCTCGACCCCCTGGCGATCCTCACCGCCTTCGGGCTCATCTTCCTCGCGGAACTCCCGGACAAGACGATGTTCGCGTCGCTTGCCATGGGCACCCGCATGCGGCCGCTGTATGTCTGGTTCGGTACGTCGTCCGCCTTCATCGTGCACGTCGCCATCGCGGTCGGTGCGGGCAGCCTGATCAGTTTGCTGCCCGGCTGGATCGTCAAGCTCGTCTCGGCGTCCCTCTTCGCGTTCGGGGCCTTCATGCTGCTGCGCAACGGCGGCGGCGATGACGAGGAGGAGGGCGGCACCAAGACGGTGACCGGTTTCTGGCCGGTCTACTCGACCGCGTTCATGGCGGTCTTCATCAGCGAGTGGGGCGACCTCACCCAGATCACGACCGCCAATCTGGCCGCGAGCAACGGCACCTGGTCCACCGCGATCGGGTCCGCGGCCGCCCTGATGTCCGTCTCGGCTCTGGCCCTGCTGGCGGGGCAGTTCATCGCGAAGCGGGTACCGCTCAAGACGGTTCAGCGGATCGGCGGGCTCTGCATGCTGGGGCTGGCGATCTGGACGGTTGTGGAGATCTTCGCCAGCTGACGCCCCGCCGCTTCGTACGGAGCCGTTGCCCTGGTGCTCCTGTTGTTCCGCGCGGCCTCAAAGGCGGGCCCGGTGGTATCCGGGCCCGCCTTCGAGGCTCTTCTTCGAGGCTCTTCTTCGTGTTTCTTCTTCGTGTTTCTTCGCGCGGGCCGCGTCAGAAGAGCGCCGGGGTGTCGTCCTGCGTACCGCTCTCGAAGGCCAGCAGCCGCTGCTTGCGGTCGAGCCCGCCGCCGTAACCGGTGAGGCTGCCCGAGGTGCCGATGACGCGGTGGCACGGAACGATGATGCTCACCGGGTTCTTGCCGTTGGCAAGGCCCACCGCACGCGAGGCACCCGGTTTGCCCAGGATCTCGGCCAGTTCGCCGTACGAGCGGGTCTCGCCGTATGGAATCAGCAGGAGTTGCTCCCAGACGCTGCGCTGGAACGGGGTGCCGTCCAGGTGCAGCGGCAGGTCGAACTCACGCAGCTCACCGGCGAAGTAGGCGTCGAGCTGGCGGATCGCCTCCGTGAAGGGGCGCGGATCGGGCTCGCCGAAGGTCTCCTCGGGCGGGCGGTGCCGCTGATCGGTCATATAGAGGCCCGCGAGGACTCCGTCGGTGGCGACGAGGGTGAGCGGACCGTACGGGCTGTCGACGACCATGTGCTGCCGGGTCGTCGCAGGTGTGTGCCTGGCGGTCATGGGCTGAATTCCCAACTTGCTTATGCGGGGAGGTGGTTGATGGGGTGATCGTCCACGGTCCAAAGATACTGGACCGCGTAGGCCCGCCAGGGCCGCCAGGCCGCCGCGCGGGCGGTGAGAGCCGCGGGCGTCGACGGGAGGCCGAGTTCCCCTGCCGCGCGCCGGATGCCGAGGTCGGTGGGGAGGAACGCGTCCGGGTCGCCGAGCGCCCGCATCGCGATCACCTCGACGGTCCAGGGGCCGAAGCCGGGGAGAGCGTTCAGTTCGGACCGCGCCTGCTCCCAGTCGGTGTCGGTGCCGAGCTTCAGCGTGCCGTCGGCCAGTGCGCCGACGAGGGTGGTGAGGGTGGTGCGGCGGCTGCGCGGCAGGGCGAGTTGTCCGGGGTCGAGCCCGGCGAGGGCCTCGGAGGCCGGGAAGAGGTGGGTGAGGTCGCCCTCCGGATCGTCGACGGGGACGCCGTGCGCGGTGACCAGGCGGGCCGCGTGGGTGCGGGCGGCCGCGGTCGAGACCTGCTGGCCGAGCACGGCCCGTACGGCGAACTCCGCACCGTCGACGGTTCGCGGCACCCGTCGGCCCGGCGCCTTGTCGACCAGGGGGGCGAGCAGCGGATCGGCACGCAGCTGGTCGTCGACGGCCACCGGGTCGGCGTCCAGGTCGAGCAGCCAGCGGCAGCGGCTGATCGCGAGGGTGAGGTCGCGCGGATCGGTGAGGAAGAGCCGGCAGGCGATGTGGTCGGGGTGCGGGGTGAGGGCGACGATCCCGTGCCCGTACCGGAGCGTGAGCGTGCGACGGTAGGCGCCGTCGCGCCACTCCTCGACGCCGGGTACGGCGGTCGCGGCGAGGTGACCGAAGAGATTGGTCGGGTTGAGAGGGGCCCGGTAGGGCAGCCGCAGCGCTATCACGCCCGGAGCCGGCGCCGGTGTCGCGGACCGGGCGGCACGGCTGCGCAGCTCGCCCGGGGCGAGCGCGAAGACCTCGCGGACGGTGTCGTTGAAGGTACGGATCGAGGAGAACCCGGCGGCGAACGCGACCTCGGCCATGGGCAGCCCGGTCGTCTCGATGAGCAGCCGCGCGGTCTGGGCACGCTGCGCGCGGGCCAGAGCGAGCGGACCGGCGCCCAGCTCGGCGAGAAGCTGGCGCTCGATCTGCCGGGCGGAGTAACCGAGCCGGACCGCGAGTCCGGGGACGCCCTCACGGTCGACGACACCGTCCCGGATGAGTCGCATCGCACGGGCGACGGAGTCCGCGCGGGCGTTCCACTCCGGGGAACCGGGGCTGGTGTCGGGCCGGCACCGCTTGCAGGCCCGGAATCCGGCCTGCTGGCAGGCGGCGGCGCTGGGGTAGAAGGTCATGTTCTCGACCTTGGGCGGCACGACGGGGCAGCTGGGGCGGCAGTAGATCCGGGTGGTCAGGACCGCCGTGAAGAACCAGCCGTCGAAGCGGGCGTCCTTGGACCGGACGGCTCGCACGCAGCGCTCGGTGTCGGTGTGCATGGTTCAAGCATCGGGCACCGGACACCCGGGCGCTGGCGAGAATCCGACATCGACGTCGCACTGCCAGCACCTCGGTACGGTCCGGGCCCTGCGGGAACCGCAAGCACTTCGGGGCGATGGTCTTCGCCGCGCTCGCCGAGGAACCCAGGACGTCTCCCCGGTCGTCCTCGGACCAGGACGTCCTCAGACCCGGCTGCCGAGCCACTGGTGGATGGCGAGTGCGGTGGTACGGGCGTGTTCCTCCAGCATGGTGAAGTGATCCCCGGGCACGGTGATCTCGGCGTGCGGCAGGCTCCAGTCCGGGGCGGGTTCGGTGCCGGGCAGCGGGTCCCGGGCGCGTACGTACAGGGTGGGACAGGCGAGCGGCGCGGGTTTCCAGTCACTGAAGCGTTCGAAGTATCCGGCCATGGCGGTGAGCCCGTCGGGGTCGGCAGAGGCGTATTCCGCCGCCCGGCGCAGCATGTCCGAGGTCATCGCGGAGAGTTCCTGACCCCGGTCGCCGTGAGCGGGGGGATAGGTGTCCACCAGGACCACGGCCGCCGGGGCGTCCCCCTCGGACTCCAGACGCTCGGCAACGGCATGGGCCACCCAGCCACCGGCCGACCGTCCCAGCAGTACCAGGGGGCCTTCGGCCGCGGCTGCGCGGACGGCGGTGGCCTGGGCGGTGACGAGAGCGTCCAGTGTGGCGGGCAGAGCCTCTCGGGGCTCGAACCCCGGGTGCCGCACCGCGGAAACCGGACGCAGCCCTCGCAGCCCGGCACCGAGGCGCGCGTACTCCTGCGGCCCGGACAGCGCGCTGAGCGCGGGGGAACAGACCAGCCGGACCCCCGCGCCGCCCGCCGCGAGCGTGACGGGTTCGTGCGTCGCACCGGACGCCCCGGTCCTGTCGAAGACCGGACGCAGGCGCGCCGCGATGGTCAGGAGCGCCATGCCGTCCCAGCTCCGTCCCCGGGCGCATGCGGTACGGAAGAGCATGCCCAGGGAGTCCGGAGCTCCCCCGGCGTGCGGTGCGTCGGCGGCCTGCACCCGGGCGTCCGCCGGAGCGCCCGCCTCCGGGCCGTCCCCCGCGCCGTCGTCCGCCCGCCGGCCCCGGGAGCCCGGGGGGCCGGCGGTCTCGGGCCGTGCCGGGCCGTCGGGCGCGGCGCCCACCGGAGGTGCCTCGGCGGCATACCGCCGCGTCAGCTCGGCGGCGAGCGCGCGCGGCGTCGGGAAGTCGAACAGCAGCGTGGACGGCAGTGCCAGTCCCGTCCACGCCGCGAGCTCATTGCGCAGATCGACCGCGGCCAGGGAGTCCAGCCCCAGGTCCGCCAGCAGGGTGTCCTCGTCGATCTCGCTCGCCTCCTCCCGGTGGCCCAGGACACGGGCCGCCAGGGTCCTGACCTGTGTGAGCAGCACCCCGCCCCGCTCGCCGGGGGGAGCGGCCGCCGGCGCCCGGCCGAGTCGGTCCCCGTCCCCGTCGCCCGCGTCGGCAGCAGGGGTTCGGGGCCGGTTCGCCGCCGTGCCGCCGCCGCGGAGAGCGGCCGGGACGAGGCGGGCCGCCACCACCACGGGGTCGTCGCCGGCCACGGCCGCGTCGAAGAGGGCCAGTCCTTCTTCCGGCCCCAGCGGGCCGAACCCGGAGCGGGCCATCCGCTGCCGGTCCGCGTCGCCGAGGTGCGCCATCATGCCGTCGTTCTGCCGCCAGGGCCCCCAGACGATCGACGTACCGGGCAGCCCGAGCCGCCCGCGGTGCCGTGCCAGGGCATCCAGCACACAGTTGGCCGCGGCGTAGTTGGCCTGGCCGGCGGAGCCGAAGGTACCCGCCACGGAGGAGAACAGCGCGAACACGGCCAGGTCGTGTCCCCGGGTCAGTTCGTGCAGGGCGAGAGCGGCGTCCGCCTTGGGGCGCAGCACCCGCCTCAGACGGTCGGTGGTGAGCGCCGCGACGACGCCGTCGTCCAGCACCCCCGCGGTGTGCACGACACCGGTCAGCGGGTGGGCCGCCGGTACCGCGTCGAGCAGGGCGGCGAGCGCGGTCCGGTCCGCGACGTCACAGGCCTGAACGGTCACCTGGGCGCCCGCCTCACGCAGCTCCGCGACGAGTTCCCGGGCCCCCGGGGCGTCCGGCCCGCGTCGGCCGGCGAGCAGCAGATGCCGGACGCCGTGGGCAGTGACCAGGTGCCGCGCCACCAGCATGCCCAGGGAACCGGTGCCGCCGGTGACCAGGACGGTGCCCTCCGGGTCGAGCGGGCGCCGCTTCCGCGGCTGCGGTGCCGCCTCGGCCGACGGCACCAGCTCCGGCACGTACGCCGCCCCCCGGCGTACGGCTGCCTCCGGCACCGAGGCGGCCAGCAGGGCGGGCAGGGCACTCCAGGAGTCGGGGTGTCCGTCCACGTCGATCACGGCGAAGCGGCCCGGGTTCTCCCGCAGGGCCGAGCGGACCAGTCCCCACACCGGTGTGTGCAACGGTACGGACGCCGTTTCGCCGGATGCGCCGTCATTCCCGCGACCGGCGCCGTCCGCGGGGAAACCGTCGTCGGCCGAAGTGACGGCACCGGACGTCACGAGGACGAGACGGGAGCGGGACAGGTGCGGTTCGGCGAGCCATTCCTGCACGAGCTCCAGCGCCCAGCCCGCTGCCCGCAGCAGCCCGGAAGCCTGGTCCTGCGCCCCGCCGGTCGTGTCCGGCGGCGGGCACGGTGCCACGACGACGGCCGACGACGCGTCGCATGCCGCCGGGCCGCGGTACACCGGGACGCCGGAACCCGGGGGCGCGAGGGCGTCCACCAGCCGTGTGCCCGCCGTGCCCAGAACCCCCCAGCGGGGCACCGCCACGGGTGCGGGCGGCCCGGTCAGCGGCACCCAGTCCGTCCGGTGGAGAGCCCCGGTGACTGCGTCCGCCGTCGTCGGGCAGGTACGCGGAAGGGGCCGGAGCGTCAGCGAACGGACCGTCGCCACCAAGGAGCCCGTCTCGTCGGTCAGTTCCACCCCGGCCTGCCCGTCGGGCCCGGGGGCCATCCGCACCCGCAGACGCTGGGCGCCGGTGGCGTGCACGCGCACTCCGCTGAAGACGAACGGCAGGGACAACCCGCCGCCCGCCGGATCCGCCGTCCCGGAACCGTTCGTGATCAGGCTGTCCAGGGCCCGGGCGTGCAGCGCCGCGTCGAACAGCGCGGGATGCAGGAGGAACCCCGGGCCGCCCGTCTCCGGGCGCGGGGTCCGGGCCGCCTCGGGCAGCGCGACGTCGGCGTACAGCTCCTCCCCGTGCCTCCAGGCGGCACGCATGCCCCGGAAGGCGGGGCCGTAACCCAGCCCGTCGGCGGCCAGTCGCTCGTACGGTCCGGTCTCCGGACCGCCGTCGTGCAGCGGCACCGCCGCCTCCGGCGGCCAGGGCGCGGCCGGCCGGGACGCTCCGCCGGCCTCGGCGGCGGCCTCTCCCGGTTCCGCGGGCTCCGGTGCCGGCGCGAGAGTGCCGACGGCGTTCCGGAGCCAGGGCCCGTCACCCGCCGGAGCGTGCGGCCGGGAGTGGAAGTGCACGGCCCGCCGTCCCGTGTCGTCCGCCCCCGCCACCTTCACCTGCACGGCGACGGCACCGTCCGGGGGCAGGGACAGCGGCGCGGTCAGGACGAGCTCGTCCAGGACGGCCGCGCCCGTCAGCTCACCGGCGTGGAGGGCCATGTCGACGAAGGCGGTCGCCGGCAGCAAGACCTCCCCGGCCACCGCGTGGTCGGCGAGCCACGGCTGGTCGCGCACCGAGAGCACCCCGCTCAGCAGCAACCCGTCGTCGTCGGCCGTGCGGGTCCGCGACCGCAGGAACGGATGGGCGGCCTCGGTCGTCGGGGCCACGGGCGGCTGCTCCGGGGCGCTCTCCAGCCAGTACCGGCGGCGCTGGAAGGCGTATGTGGGCAGTGCGACGCGCCGCCCGCCCAGCCCGGCGAATACGGCCCGCCAGTCGACGGGCACGCCGTGGGCGTGCAGCGCGGCCAGCGTGTCGAGCAGGGCGTGCGCTTCCGGTCGCGTCCCGCGCAGTGTCGGCAGGACCAGCGGTGCCGGGCCCCGCTTGCCGCCGCCCGCTTCGTCCGTGTCCGGGCCGGCCGGCGCCGGTCCGGACGAGGCGAGGCAGTCTCGTACCAGGCCGGTGAGCACCCCGTCCGGCCCCAGTTCGACATGAAGTGCCGCGCCTCGCTCACCCAGGTGCGCCACCGAATCGGCGAAGCGGACCGGACGGCGGACATGGTCCACCCAGAACTCCGGTGTGCACAGCTCCTCGTCGGTGGCCGCCCGGCCCGGCACGGCGGTGATCAGAGGCAGCCGCGGCGCCGCGAAGGACAGTCGCCGGACCACGTCCGCGAAGTCCGCCAGCACGGGCTCCATCCGAGCGGAGTGGAAGGCATGGCCGACCCGCAGCGGCGTCACCGAACGCCCCTGCTTCCGGAAGTACGCGGCGGCCTCCCGCACCGCGGCGTCGTCGCCGGAGACGACCACCGAGGCGGGCCCGTTGACCGCCGCGATCTCCACCGCACACCCGGTCTCGGCGAGGTGGGCGGCCACCTCGTCCGCGCCGGCGGCCACGGCCGCCATCGCGCCGCCCGGAGGCAGCGCGTCCATCAGCCGGCCCCGGGCCGCCACCAGCGTGCACGCGTCCGCGAGGGACAGCACCCCGGCGACATGCGCCGCCGCCACCTCGCCCACCGAGTGCCCGGCCACCTGACCGGGGCGTACCCCCCACGCCTCGAACTGCCGGAACAACGCGGTCTCCAGAGCGAAGAGCGCCGGCTGCGCGAACCGGGTCGTGTCCAGCAACGCGCCCGTCTCCGTACCTGGCCCGGCGAACATGACGTCGCGCAGGGGCACCGGCAGCAGCGGGTCGAGCAGGGCACAGCACTCGTCCAACGAACTGGCGAAGGCCGGATGCAGATCCCGCGACTCGTACAATTCACGGCCCATACCGACGCGCTGACTGCCCTGGCCGGTGAACAGGAAGGCCGTCGAGGCGTGATGGCGGGACGTGCCCGTGTGCACTCCGGGCCGGCCGCCGCCCTCCGCCACAGCCTGCAGGGAGCCGAGCAGTTCGGCACGGTCCCGGGCCACCACCACGGCCCGGTGTTCCAAGGCCGCACGCGTGGTGGCGAGCGAGTACCCGATATCCACCAGGGACGCATCAGGGGCGGCGACCACGTGGTCGTACAGCCGTCGCGCCTGGGCCCGCAGCCCCGGCAGGCTCCTCGCCGACACCGGAAAGGCCACCACGGCCGGTCCGGGACGTGTCGCGCCTTCCCGCACCGCCCCGGGCCCGACGCGGCCGCTTGCGGCCCCGCCGTCCGCCACGGCATTCGGCGGTGCGGTCGCCCCGTCGCCCGGGGGCTCTTCGAGCACCACATGGGCGTTGGTGCCGCTGATGCCGAACGAGGAGACGCCCGCCCGGCGGCGACGGTCCGTCGCCGGCCATTCCACCGACCGGGTCAGCAGCGCGACCCGTCCCGTCGACCAGTCGACACGGGGGGTCGGCTCGTCGGCGTGCAGCGTACGCGGCAGCACGCCGTGCCGCATCGCCTGCACCATTTTGATCACGCCGGCCACTCCGGCGGCGGCCTGGGTGTGGCCGATGTTCGACTTCACCGAGCCCAGCCGGAGGGGACGCTGCCGCGCGTGGCGCCCGTACGTCGCGAAGAAGGCCTCCGCCTCGATGACGTCGCCCAGCCGGGTGCCGGTGCCGTGCGCCTCCACCGCGTCGATGTCCCCGGGGTTCAGCCCCGCGTCCACGAGTGCCTGCCGGATCACCCGCTGCTGGGCCGGTCCGTGCGGTGCGGTCAGCCCGTTGCTCGCCCCGTCCTGGTTCACCGCCGAGCCGCGCACCACGGCCAGTACCGGAAGTCCGGCGCGGCGCGCCTCGGACAACCGGCTGAGCAGCAGCATGCCGGCGCCCTCGGCCCACCCCGTGCCGTCGGCGGACGCGCCGAACGCCTTGCAGCGGCCGTCCGGAGCCAGCGCCCGCTGGCGGCTGAACTCCACGAACGACGAGGGTCCCGACATCACCGTGGCGCCGCCGGCCAACGCAAAGGCGCACTCGCCGCGGCGCAGCGCCTGGGCTGCCAGGTGCAGGGCCACCAGGGACGAGGAGCACGCCGTGTCCACGGTGAGGGCCGGGCCTTCGAGGCCGAAGGTGTAGGCGATACGACCCGAGGCGACGCTTCCGGCGTTGCCGAGGCCGAGGTACCCCTCGACCTGCTCGGGCGTCCTTGTCAGGTGGCGGGCGTAGTCGCTGTACATCAGGCCGACGTACACCCCGGTCGCCGAGCCGCGCAGGGTGCCGGGGACGAGACCGGCGTGTTCGAAAGCCTCCCAGGCCACTTCGAGCAGCAGCCGGTGCTGCGGGTCCATGGCCAAGGCCTCGCGGGGAGAGATGCCGAAGAAGCCGGGGTCGAAGCGGTCCGCACCGGAGAGGAAGCCGCCCTCGCGCACATACGTCCGTCCGGGCCGCCCGGGGTCCGGGTCGTACAGCGCCCCGGTGTCCCAGCCCCGGTCGGTGGGGAAGGGGCCGATGGCGTCCCTCCCGTCGGCCACCAGCCGCCACAGCTCCTCGGGAGAGGTCACGTCGCCGGGATAGCGGCAGGCCATCCCCACGATCACCACAGGGTCGTCGTCCGGCCGGGCCGCACTCCGGTGCACGGGCCCGGCGCCGGCCGGCGCGGCGGCGTTCCGTTCCCCGAGGTGGGCGGCGAGCGCGGCGGCCGTGGGAAAGTCGAAGGCAACGGCCTCGGAGAGCGGCAGGCCGGTTGCCGCCGACAGCCGCTCCCGCAATACCGTCGCCGTCAGGGAGTCCATGCCCAGGTCCCGCAGTGCCGTGCTCGGCTCCACTGCCTGAGCGGGACGGCCGAGCACGGCCGCCACCTCGTTCATCACCAGGGCCAGCAGGTCCTCCGACGGCTTCCCGGCGGCCTCCGCGCCCAGTGCCCTCGCCGGCCGGCCGGCGAGGTCCCGCCGCAGGATCTTCCCGGAGGTGGTACGGGGAATGTCCGCCAGCTCGAACAGTTCGACGGGCACTTTGGAGCCGGACAGTTCCGCACGGCAGGCGGCGAGGATGCGCCCCCTGTCCAGCCCGCCGCCACCGGGCTCGGCGACCAGATAGCCGACCGGCACCTCGCCGAAGACGGGGTGCGGGCGTCCGGCCACGGCGGCGTCCGCCACCCCCGGCAGCCGCCGCAGCACCGCCTCCACTTCCGAAGGGTGGATGTTCACCCCGCCGCGAATGATCAGATCGCCGGCCCGGCCGGTGATCGACAGTCCGCCGAAGCCATCGATCCTGGCCAGATCGCCCGTGCGGAACCAGCCCTCGCGCAGTACTTCCGCGGTGGCTTCCGGCCCCCCGTGGTAACCGGTCATGACTCCGGGCCCGCTGACCCACAACTCGCCCTCGCCCGTGTCCCGGCCGTCGGGGCCCCCGCCGACCCGGACCCGGGTGCCGGGCAGCACCCGGCCGCACTCCCCCGACGTCGTCGCCTCGCCCGGCGCCGGCATGGTGACCGGGCCCGCCTCCGTGCTGCCGTAGTGCTCCAGATAGGGGACACGGCAGATCGTCTCGAAGGACTCGCGGAACCCGGGCCCTGCCGCGGCACCACCGCTGACGCAACCCCGCAGCGCGGGGGCGCCGAGACCGCCGGAGTCCGTGCCGCCCGCTTCGCCCCGGACCGCGTCGAGCAGCGCCGAATAGGTGGTCGGGACCCCGCCGAGCAGAGTGAACGAGGCGTCCTCGCCCCGCAGTTCGCCGAGCACTCCCGCCACCGAGAACCGGGGCAGCAGCACCGCGCTCGCCCCCACCGCGGTCACCCCGAGGAAGCACACGATCTGACTCATCGCGTGATGGAGGGGCAACGGCCACAGCACGCGGTCCCGTTCGGACAGGCCCAGGACACCGACGAGCCCCGCCGCTACCGGCGCGAGGCGGTTGCGCTGGGTGGACAGGACACCCTTGGGCGTGCCGGAGGAGCCCGAGGTGTAGAGCAGCCAGGCCACTTCGTCCAGGGCGAGATCGTCCCGGGCAGGCGTCCGTGGCTCGGTGCCCGCCAACTCCTCGTACCGCAGAACGCCGTCCGCGCCCGCGACCGCGGCGGGCCGGTCCACGGTTCCGCCGGCCTCGTCCGCCGGCTCCCCGAAGTCCGCGTGCGCAGGCGAGTTCCCGCCCCCGTCCTCGTCGCCGCCTTCGGCCGCCACCACGGTCAACCCGGGCCGGAACAACAGTTTTTGCCGCTGCGTCAGGCAGGCAGCATCGGTGATGAGCACCCGTGCCCCGCTGTCGTCCAGCAAGCGGGTCAGCTCCTCCTCCGAGCTCCCGGGGTCCAGAGGTACGCCCACACCGCTCGCCCGGGTGACGGCGAGCAGGCTCTCGACCGCCTCGACACGGTTGCCGAGCAGTACGGCCACCCGGTCCCCGCGCGCCAGGCCGAGTCCTGCCAGGTGACCGGCCAGCCTTGCGGTCCTCCGTTCCAGCTCCCGGTAGGTCACACGCCTGAGCCGGTCCTGGAAACAGACCTTGTCCCCGAGGTGCCGGGCGTGGTGCCCGAGCAGTTCCGGCAGTGGTTTGACGATGCCGGCGTGCGTACCCACCGCATGACCTCCTTGAGACGACCCGTCGTTGAGGACGACGGCACCGTGCACCGGGTTGCCTGCCTGCAGACGCGGGATCAGGGCGACCGTCCCCGAACGCGTCGGCCGGCTCGCGGGCCGGGCACGGCGACGCGCACGGCCATGCCGCTTCGACAGGGCTGTCCATCGCTGCCACAACGCCGTCGATTGCCGCCTTCACCGACTCGAGCAGTGGCGCGGCATCGCCACCCGCCATGAGAAACGGCCCGGCCACTGCCTGGCCCCCGTCACCCTGGCCGGCGCACTCATCCGGCTCGACGCCTGACCGCCAGGACGCTCCCCAGGGCGTAGCAGTCCGGTGACAAAGAATGATCTGTTCCGTCGACTGTTCGCGCTAACTTCGATCTTGCACGCCGCCCCATCGCCTCCCGGTTCCCGGTTCCCGCACGAGAGGGAACAGGCAACGTGCGCGTACTCACCGCTACTTCGCTCAGGAGAACCCGCATGTCTCTGTCAACGACCCGCCGCACGAGCATCCGAGTCCGCGCACTGGCCGGCACCATCCTGACAGCCGCTCTGCTGGCACCCGCCGCAACAGCTGTCGCCGCCACGCCCGCCGCGCACCACACCACGGCACCGGCCGCCACGGCCAAGGCGGCATCCCCGGTCCGCACCCAGCCCCTGGCGGACGGCAGCACGGCCGAGATCTACGAACTCGGCGCCCAGCACTACCTCGTCAAGATCGTCTCCCGCGGTCAGGTCTACGGCACGCTGGAGGCGAACCAGCGCGACGCCGGACTCGACGCCAACGACATGTTTGTCGTGCTTACGTCGGGCGGCCAGGTCCATTCCTGGATGGGCGGCGGACACCGCGGACCGGGCACGTTCAAGCTCGCGGGCGGCTGGACGGCCAAGGTCACGAAAATCGGCGACCTCCGGTACCGCGCGCAGATCCTCGGCCACGAGGGCGCTGTGTACGGCACGCTGGAAGCGAACCAGCACGACACCGGACTCGACGCCAACGGCGTATACATCGTGCTCAGCGCCGGCGGTGTGATCAGCGCCCACCTGTAAACGCCTGCCCGGCCGCGGTGGTGGAGCCACCTCCGGCGGCTCCACCGCCGCAGTGACGGAAACGACGGAACGTCAGTGACGGGTCGTACCGCACCGGCTGCCTCGGGTGGCAGCTCAGAGCCTGTCGGGCCGAGCAATTGCCTCAGCAGCGTATTCATCTCAGCCGACCTGCGCGACGAACGCCTCGTAGGCCCGGTCGTCGAAGAGGACGAACCTGACTTCCTCGACGTCTGTGTGAGCCGCCCGCACCGTCTCCACGGCGATACGCGCGGCATCTTCCAGCGGCCAGCCGTACGCACCGGCCGAAATGGCCGGGAAGGCGACGGTCCTCGCACCGAGCTCGTCGGCGACGCGCAGGCACTCGCGGTAGCAGGACGCCAACAGGGACGGATCGCTGCCGGAAGTCCCGTACACCGGGCCCACGGTGTGGACCACCCATCGGGCGTCGAGCCTGCCGGCGGTCGTAGCGACGGCTTGGCCTGTGCGCAGGCCCTTTCCGTACCGCGAGGCACGCAACTCCCGGCAGGCGGCGAGGATCTCCGGACCGCCGCGCCGGTGGATCGCTCCGTCGACCCCGCCGCCGCCGAGCAGGGAGGAGTTCGCCGCGTTGACGATGACATCGACGGACTGCTGGGTGATGTCGCCGCGTACCAGGGTGACGGTGACGGCCTCGGGTGTGCCCATGCGGCCCATGATGCCGTGCCCCCTCCGTCCGGGCTTCCATGGCGCCCCGAAGACCCCGTCGAAGACCGGGCGGCCGCGCTCGCCGTGGACGGGCCGTGCCGCTCAGAGCCTGTCGGGTGGCCCTTGGGCATTTCGGCAACGCGGGAAGCGTGCGTGCCAGAGCGTGGCCGCCCGAGCAGAGGTCACCCGACAGGCTCTCAGGCCGCCCGCAGCCGCCGCCAGACCGCCTTCGCCGCGTGGTGGCCGGACATGCCGTGCACGCCGGGACCGGGCGGAGTGGCCGAGGAGCACAGGAAGACCGCCGGATGCGCCGTCGCGTAGGGCACGCGTGCGAGCTTGGGCCGGATCACCGTCTGGAGGCCGGAGAACGCACCGCAGGCGATGTCGCCGCCGACGTAATTGGCGTTGCGTGCCGCGAGTTGGGGCGGCCCGGCGACCGCCCGGGCGAGCACCAGATCACGGAAGCCCGGGGCGAAGCGCTCCAACTGCCGTTCGATCACGTCGGTGGCGTCGCCCTCCCAGCCCGCCGGGACGTGTCCGTATGCCCAGAAGACATGCCGACCCTCGGGTGCGCGGGACGGATCGACCAGGCTGGGCTGCGCGGTGATCAGGAACGGCACGCTCGGGTCGCGGCCTGCCACAGCGGCGCTCAGCGCGGCGTCGATCTCGCCGGCCGTGGGGCCGATGTGGACCGTTCCTGCCCGGCGGGCCTCCTGCGCGGTCCAGGGGACGGGGCCCGAGAGCGCGTAATCGATCTTGAAGCAGGACGCTCCGTACCGGTAGTCGCGGTACGCGTGCCCCAGCCCCGCAATGCGGGCGACGGCGGTCGGCGAGGTGTCGAAGATGTAGGCACGGGCGGGCGGGAGCTCGTCGAGCCGCTTGACCTCCGTACCGGTACGGATCGTGCCGCCCTGTTCGCGTGTGTACGAGGCGAGGGCGTCGGAGATGGCCTGCGACCCGCCGCGCGGCACCGGCCAGCCCCTCTCGTGCGCGGCGAGGGCGAAGAGCAGGGCGATTCCACCGGTGGCCACGCCGCTGACGGGGGCTATGGCATGGGCGGCGAGTCCGGCGAGGAGACCGCGTGCCTTCGCGCCGCTGAACCGGCGGGAGAGCAGCGTCGCGGGCTGCAGCGCGTCGAGACCGAATCGCGCCCAGCGGTACGGGTCCCGGGGCAGCCCGTCCCACGGGGTGCGGAGAAAGTCCTCGGCGAGGGTGTCCCAGTGGCCGGTGTACGGGGCGACGAGCCTGCGGTACGCCCCCGCGTCCGTGGCACCCAGCGACATGGCGGTCTCTCCCACCGAACCGGTGAGCACGGCGGCCGACCCGTCCGGGAACGGGTGGGCGAGCGCCAGTTCGGGCTGGAGCCACTCCAGGCCGTGCCGGGCGAGCGGCATCCCGGCGAACGCGGGCGATCCGATGCCCAGTGGATGCACCGCGGAACAGGGGTCGTGACGGAAGCCGGGGAGGGTGAGCTCCTCGGTACGGGCACCGCCTCCGACGGTGTCGGCCGCCTCGAAGACCTCCACGGCGAAGCCGCGGCGGGCCAGTTCGGCCGCGGCGGTCAGTCCGTTGGGTCCCGACCCAACGATGACGGCATCAAGCATCGACGGCACCTTTGGACTCCTTCGTCAGCCGACGGCCAGAACACCCAGGATATTCCGAGGCGCCGACGGCGCGGCCGCGGGTAGGGTCGCCGTTTGATGAATACACCGAACTCCCCGGCCGCCGCATCCGTGACGGGCCCCGCCTCCGGTGTTCCCGCCCGTATTGCCGACATGGCCTCCCTGCTCACCGCACTGCCCGGAATCCGGGCCGTCGTCCTGGGCGGCAGCCGGGCCCGTGGCACCCATCGCCCGGACTCCGACTGGGATCTGGGCGTGTACTACCGGGGCGTTCCCGATCTGGCCGCACTGACCGCACTGGCGTCCGAGGTGCAGGGCTCCCCGGTCGAGGTCACGGGTCCCGGCGGCTGGGGACCATGGGTGAACGGCGGGGCCTGGCTGCGGGTGGACGGTGTCCCGGTGGACTGGATCCTGCGCGATCTGGACCGGGTGGAGGCGGTCTGGGCGGACTGCCGCGAAGGACGCTTCGAAGTGGGTGTACAACCGGGACATCCGCTCGGGTTCTGGTCCCCCGCGTATCCCGGGGAGGTCGCACTCGGCCATGTAATCGCCGATCCCCGGGGGGAATTGAGGGCGCTTCAGCAGGAGACCCGGAACTATCCCGAGCCCCTGCGCACCGCGCTCGTCGAAGCCGCGTGGGAGGCCGACTTCTCGGTGGGTGCCGCCCGCAAGTCGGCCCCCGCCGGTGACACGCTCCATGTGGCCCTGTGTCTGTCACGGGCGTTCGGCATCCTCGTCCAGTCCCTCCACGCCCATCACCGCACCTGGTGTCTGAACGAGAAGGGCGCGTCGGCCGCCGCGGCGGCCCTGCCGGACACCCCGGTGGACTTCGGCGTACGGATCGACGAGGCGCTGCGGGGGCTGGACGCGGCGGCGGTGGAGCGGGCCGCCGGACTGGTCCGGGAGGTACGGTCGGCGCTCGCGGCGGGCACCGGGGAGGGCGGGGTCCGGCCGTAATCGCCGAACTGCAGTGTGTGGTGCTCGACTGCTCCGATCCCGCGCGCCTTGCGGAGTTCTACCGCGGTCTGCTCGGCGGCGAGGCCGACCGGCCGGACGAACGATGGGCGCTCGGCGACGGCTGGGCGACGCTCCACACGGCGGGCGGACTGGTCCTCGCCATCCAGCGGGTGGCGGACCACCGGCCACCCCGGTGGCCCGACCTGGCACGCCCCCAGCAGTTCCCTCTGGACCTCGGCGTCCCGGACCTGGACGCGGCGCAGACGCGGGCCGTCGCGGCGGGCGCGAAGCTGCTCGACGACGGCGCCGGGACAGGGCGTTCGTGGCGGATCTTCGCGGACCCGGCGGGGCATCCGTTCTGCCTGGTCAGGCACGGCAACGGCGAGACTGCGGCTGCTCAGTCCCCGGAGCGCAGCGCCTGAAGGATGCGCACGGCGGTCGCCTCGTCGCGGGCCGCCGTGAACGGCAGGGAGTTGCCGCCGGTGATCCGGAACGGGGCGCCGGAGAGCGTGGCCTGCGCGCCGCCCGCCTCGGTGACCAGGAGCAGTCCTGCCGCGTGGTCCCAGGCATATTCCCAGTTGAAGGCGACCGCCTCCTGGTCGCCGCGCGCGACAGCCAGGTATTCGAGACCCGCCGAACCGCAGGGCCGGGCGTCTATGCCTTCGGTGCGCAGGCCGAGCAGGGCGCGCTTCTGGGCATCGCTGGTGTAGTCGGGGTGCGACATCGCCACCCGCAGCACGGCGCCGGACGCGGGCGAGCCGGACCGTATCGGCTTGCCGTCGAGCGTGGCGCCGCGACCACGGACCGCGACCGCCATCTCGTCCAAGGCGGCCGCGTACGTCCACGAGGCGAGGAGTTCGCCGCGGTGGGCGAGGGCGACCAGAGTGCAGAAGCCCGGTTCGCCGCGGACGAACTGGCGGGTGCCGTCCACCGGGTCGACGATCCACACCGGTGCGTCGCCGCCCAGGGCGTCGTACACGGTCGGATCGGCGTGGACCGCCTCCTCGCCGACGACCACCGAACCGGGCAGCAGCCGGGTCAGGGACGCGGTGAGGTGCTCCTCGGCGAGGCGGTCGGCGGTGGTGACGAGGTCGTGCGGACCGTTCTTCTCGACGATCTCGTGCGCGGCGAGCTGCCGGTAGCGCGGCATGATCTCGGCGGCGGCCGCTGCGCGGATCGCCGCCTCGATCTCGGTCAGGTCCCCGGCGAGGAAGTCATCGGTCATGCCCCCAGCTAAGCACGGGCGTCCGGGCACCCGACGACCTGGTCGTGGCAGGAAGGCGGCCGGTCAGCGTCCGACGGCGTACCCCTGCATGCCGCGCGGGTTCGCGGCCGCGGACAGCACCCCGGTCTCCGGGTCGCGGGCGACGACGCACATCCGGCCCTCGGACCACGGGTCACCGACGGTGACGTCGTGGCCGCGGCGGCGCAGCTCCTCGACGACCTCCGGGTCCATGCCCGCCTCGACGGTGACGCTGCCGGGCTGCATCCCGCGCGGGAAGAAGGAGCTGGGGAAACTGTCGTTGTGCCAGTTGGGGGCGTCGATGGCGCCCTGGAGGTCGAGGCCGCCGCGGACCCGGGCGCGCAGGGCGACCGCCAGGAAGAAGTGGACCTGCCACTGGTCCTGCTGGTCGCCGCCGGGCGTGCCGAACGCCATGACCGGGACACCGTCGCGCAGGGCGACGGACGGGGTGAGGGTGGTGCGGGGGCGGCGGCCGGGGGTGAGGGAGTTCGGCAGGCCCTCGTCGAGCCAGGCCATCTGGAGCCGGGTACCGAGCGGGAAGCCGAGCTCCGGCACGACCGGATTGGACTGCAGCCAGCCACCGCTGGGCGTGGCGGAGACCATGTTGCCCCAGCGGTCGACAACATCGACATGGCAGGTGTCGCCGCGGGTCGCCCCGTCCTCGGCCACGGTCGGCTCGGCGGCATCCGCGCGGCTCTTCACCACGGTCGGTTCACCGACGCCCGCCGTCGGGATGCCCAGCGCGTCGAAGCCCGCCGCGCCGGAGGCGACGGCGTGGGCGTGCTCGCCGAGGACGGGGGTGCGGCCGTCCGGGCTGCCGGGGCGCAGCTCGTGCGAGGCCCGGTCGCTGATGAGGGCGCGGCGCCCTGCGTTGTACGGCTCCGAGAGCAGGGTGTCGAGGGGTACGTCGGCGGCATCGCCGTACCAGGCCTCGCGGTCGGCCATGGCCAGCTTGCAGCCCTCGATGAGCAGGTGCACGTACTCCGCGGAGCCGTACCGCGGCAGCTCGGCGGGGAGCAGGGCGAGCTGCTGGAGAAAGGCCGGGCCCTGGCTCCAGCCGGCCGCCTTGGCGAGTGTCCAGCCGTTCCAGTCGTACGTGGCGGGCGCCTCGTAGGACGCGGACCAGCCGGCCAGATCGGCGGCGGTGAGCGTGCCGGTGTGGCGGGAGCCGCTGGTGTCCTTGGTGGGACGGGCGGCCTGGCGGACCAGGGCCTCGGCGATGAAACCCTCGCTCCAGATCTTGCGGGCGGCGTCGATCTGGGCGATGCGGTCCTCGCCGCCGGTCTCCTCCGCCTCGGCGATCAGCCGGCGCCAGGTGGCGGCGAGTGCCGGGTTGCGGAACAGCTCGCCCGGCTTGGGCGAACTGCCACCGGGAAGGTAGACGTCGGCGGAGGACCGCCACTCCGTCTCGAAGAGTTCACGGACGGTCTCGACGGTCTGGCCGACCCGCTCGACGGGCGCGTGGCCGTCCTCGGCGTACCCGATCGCGTACCGCAGCACCTCGCCGACCGTCCTGCTGCCGTGGTCGCGCAACAGCAGCATCCAGGCGTCGAAGGCGCCCGGCACGGCTGCGGCGAGCGGTCCCGTGCCGGGGACCAGGTCGAGGCCCAGGGAGCGGTAGTGGGCGACGGTGGCACCGGCGGGGGCCGGGCCCTGGCCGCAGACCACCTGGACCTCACCGTCCTTCGGCGCCAGGATCACCGGCACCTCACCGGCCGGGCCGTTGAGATGCGGCTCGACGACGTGCAGGACGAATCCGGCGGCGACAGCGGCGTCATAGGCGTTGCCGCCGCCCTCCAGGACGGCCATCGCGGACTGCGAGGCGAGCCAGTGGGTGGAGGAGACCATGCCGAAGGTGCCCTGGAGAGTGGGACGAGTCGTGAACACAGGGTCTCTCACCTCGCTGTTTACTTACATCGGCCCGGATGACAGGCACTCAGGACCAAACCTGGGGAGAATCCGGGGAGATCTGCGCCGGGGCTCTCCTTCCCCCCGCTCCCCCAGAAGACTATCGGTCGAGCTAGGTGTACTGACCCGTGAAGTCAGGGACGCGACCCTCCCGCGGGTCGCGTCGCCTGGCCTACGGATCGCCTTGCGCGCCCCGGGAGTTGACCGCCGGTGGAGACGGTGATCCCGACGGGGAGATTCACGCGGTGCTGCGCCAACTCGCCACGGTGGCCGGACTCGACCACCTGCCGCGTGTGATCGTCGACCCCGCGGCGGTGTCAGGCGGTGCGGTGGTCTTCGGTAGCAACCGCCGGCCGGCCATCCGCCTGCACGGCGGGCTCATCGTCCGCCGGCACACCGACCCGGAACGCTTCCGAGCCGGGGTCCTCCACGAGTACGCCCACATCCGCAACGGTGACATCAGGAGGCCTGCCGGAGCGAAGCTGACCACACGGCACGGAACGACCCCGTGAAAGCCGTCTGGATACGGGGGTGCGGGTGAAGTGACCCTGAATCACAAGGGAGTTCGGCTACGTGATGTCGTGGAGGACGCGGTGGACTTCGCGGTATCGCACGGCTTCGCTGTCAGCGAACCTGGTCACTCTTCCGCCCGATGCCTTTGATCCTGGCCGGAGTTCCGTCCGGGGCGAACGAGTGGTGGAAGGTGAAGGCGTGCGGCGCGGAGCCGTGATCGTGGAGGTGCTCCAGCCTGGAAACCCCGTCCTGCCAGGTGGGTATCGCGCCGCCGGAGACCCACCAGAACACGTAATTTGGGTGCCCTGTCCTCTCGAACCAGTCGTAACGCCTGTTCAGCGCCTCACGGTGCAGACCGGTGTAGAGGGCGTCGAAGGCGGGGCGCAGGTCGGTCCAGAGTGAGAGGGTCGTGGCCAGGGCGGTGGTTTCCAGCGTATGGCCCTTGCCGTACCAAGTCGGTACGGCGAACTCTCCCCATGCACCCCAGTCCGCCTCGAAGAGCACGCCCCGGTCACCGTCTGCCGCTTCGGCACGCGCGAGGTATCCGGGGTGCTGGCTGATCTTCCGGTAGACGGCCTCACCAATGTCGTAGAACTCGCGCGTGAGAGGTGCGGGATCGGCGAGAGGTGACTTCAGGACGCCGAATGTGTACAGAGCCAGATGGGGCATGCGTCTCTCCCTGGTCGGGGGTGCCTGCTGTGGACCCGGTTCGGTGGCTTACGCATGGGGGCGAGGATTCGTGGGGCGTGACCAACTCATCCCGTTGTGGGTGGCCCAGCGTGAAGGAACCCCTGTGCGACCGTGGGCAACCGCCGAGGACCAGGTGAAGGTAGCTGCCTCTGCGGGCCATGTCGAAGTTGCGCTTTCCCTGTCCAAGTGGCCTCTTGCACAGGTCCTTGCGGGAGCTGGGGCGGTGGCGCTGCCTACCGCCGTGGAAGTCCGCATCGGCCCGGCACATGCCGAGAAACAGCATCGACAACCCCGCTCAAGCCGGTGTGCCGGGGCGAGCATCCGCCGGGCCCCGACCGGGCGCCCACGGCTGTCCGGTATCGGCGCCGTGCAACTGGACCAGGAGCATGCCGTGCCCGGCGCCGCGCGGGTACTCGGTGGTGACGTACTCGAAGCAGGTGTGCACCATCGCCGGGCCGACCCGCTTGATCAGCCCACCGTTCACGAAGCCGTGCTCGCCCCGCCACGGGTGCTATATCCGCCGCACGGGGAACGCCGATGCCGCCGCGGACCTCGGCCTCGGCAGCGCCGGCAGGCAGGTCTCGTACGGGCCGGCCGGACAGGCCGACCCCGCACGGCTCAGTACCAGTCGTCGCGCACGGGCGGGTCGCAGAGTTCGAAGACCACCTCGCCCGCATCCGGATCGTCACCGGCGACCGGGCGGACCCGCGCACCGACCGCCACCAGGTGGGGCGCGGCGCCCACGACGCGGCAGCGGAACACGAAGCCCTCGGGGAGCCGGACGAGGGACTCGTTGCGTGCCAGTTCCGTGTAGCGGTGCACGACGACGGACCTCACCACAACACCCAGTCCGGCGCTGCGTTCGGACTTCAGGTCGCTCGACGCACACACCGGGCACAGCAGCCTCCGGAAGGAGGCCGTGCCGCACCAGCGGCATCGGTGGTAGTACAGGCCGGCTTCCTCAGGCACCGTCTGCACGGTGCCACTTGACAACTGGGACATGTTTCGACCCCCTGCGCTCGGCTCGGATGCGCCGCAGCTGCGCGTCGGCGCGTCCGCACCATAGGGCACTGAGTGCCGAAACGTAAAGGAACTCAGTGCCAGATCGTGGGCCGGCCCGGGTTCAGCCCTGGCCGATGGCCGACTCGACCTGCTGCACGACACGCCACATCGGAGCGCCCTTCGCCGCGACCATGACCACCACATCCTCCTCGGACGAGGGCGAGTGCGGCCCCCCGGCGGCCGCACTCCCCCACGTCCGGCGCACCAGCCCGAGGGCGTGGTCCACGGCGGCCTCCGCGTCCCCCTCGCCACCCGAACGCAGCCAGGTCCGCAGCCCGTTGTTGTGCGCGGCGACCACGGACGCGGCGATCACCTCGGCCCGCAACGCGCCGTCCCCCGACGCGCCGTACCGGTCCCGGAGGTGGCCGGCCAGCGTCTGCTCGTACCGGCGCACGACGGACAGCTCGTAGGTGCGCAGCCCGGGCACCTCCCGGGTGAGCCGGTAGCGCTGGACGGAGAATTCGGGGTTGGCCGAGTACATCCGCAGCACGATCCGGGCCGCGTCGCACACCGCGTCGACCGGCTCCGCGTCACCGGCCGCCGCCAGGAAGGCGGTCATGTCGGCGAGGCAGCCCTCGTGGTCCGGGAAGACCGCGTCCTCCTTGGAGGGGAAGTACCGGAAGAACGACCGGCGCCCCACCCCGGCCCGCGCCACGATGTCGTCCACCGTGGTCTGCTCGAAGCCCCGCTCCAGGAAGAGCTGGAAGGCCGCCTGGGCGAGCACCTCCCGCATGGGGGTCTTCTTCGCCGGTCTGCGTGCGTCAGTCATGCGGGGAACGTAGCACCGGAGAGCCCAAAATGGCACTAAGTTCCTTTACAGGGGGTACTGAGTACCATATTGTCGTCCCTGCGAACCACACCCAGGTAGGAGAGCCGGCGTGAGCTTGAGGATCGTTGTCTGTGTGAAGTATGTGCCCGATGCCACGGGTGACCGGCATTTCGCCGATGACCTGACGGTG
>NZ_JBIBVN010000049.1:0-47614 GCF_043080425.1 Streptomyces sp. NPDC015032
TCAGGCGAGTACTTCGATGTCCCCAACGGGAACTCCCGTCCTATGGATCTTCACGATCCAATGATCAGGGTGTCCACGATCAAGGGGAAACGCCCGGGGGACCTGAATGAGCGGCAGTGGGTCTATCTGGGTGAGACCCTGCGGGATGACCAGATGACCGGCCGAGATTTGGATGCGCTGGCAGAACTAGGTGAGCATTACACCGGCCAGGCAGTGGCGGAAGCTGCCGTTCGCGCACCCGCTGAAGTGGTCGGCCGCACGCGTCCCTTGCTCGCAAGATGAGCTGCAGCTTGGGCGCGGTTCGCCTTGAGCGGACGCCTCGCGGAGATCACACCCGTCTGCATCGGCGTCGAACCCGACCGCTCGGCTCCATGTCCGCAGCGCCTCGACGGCTCCGCCCCTATGGTTCCCCTCGAGAGCCGAAGAGTGAGGGACCTAGCGCTCCTCGTGCCCTGCGGTAGGCAACCCTCCGTCGCGACTGCGAGCAGTCTGGCTAGTGACAAGACAACGGCTGCGGAGGATGTGGACGGTATGCAGGAGCCATGTGGCATTCCGGCAGAGGTGCAGCGATTACAAGGCCATGCTGAGCGCGCCTTCGTCGAGGTACAGCGAACAGACACGAAAGCAACGGCGTTGTGCGGAATAGCCGGTGGGTTGCTGGCTGCATGTGTGGCTGTGCTGTCAGGCGCAGATGACATGCCCTTGATCGGGTCCTTCTCCCTAGTACTGACGTGCCTATTGCTGATGGTCGCCATAGGAGCTGCGTTGCTCGCCCTGCGGCCTGCAATGCCAAGATCGGGACTACATGCAGTGCTGGTACGGGAGGCGGCCGTGCACCGCGGGGTTGGTGTGAGCGCGGCCGCGCACGGGGAGCTTGAACGGCAGGTCGAGGCCCACCGTCTGTGGGTGCTCGCCTGGCTGGCAGACAGAAAACTCCGAGCGGTCCGTCTGGCTGTCGATTTTGCGCTAGCAGCCCTACTGGTGGCTGGAATCTGCCTATTGAGCTGCTTTCTGGTCAGTTGAGACGATCACCTAAGTGTGTTGGGGCCACGCAGCAGGGGGACGTGTGTATCAGCCGCATGCCACGGTGATCGGTGACAAGTTCTGGGCACATCTGAAGGCGCTGGCACCGCAGCGCATCCGGCCCGCTCGAAGTGTGCTGCTGCGTCAGGGAGATCCAGCAACACACGTCATCGTGCTGGCATCCGGATCAGCGTTGATCACCCTCGCCGGGGACTGCGGAGAAAGGGCGCTCCTCGCCGTTCGCGGCGCCGGCGAGTTGCTCGGAGAGCTGGCCGTTCTGGATTCTCAGCCGCGCACTGCCACGGTCATCGCTGCTGAGCCCTGTCATATCCACATCATTCCGGCCACCGCCTTTCTCACCTTCGTGGACGAGCATGGCCTGCTCACCCCACTACTGCGCCATGCCATTGCCCGAGTCAGGGAGTCGGAGGCCGTGCGGCTTGAACTGGCCACCGCGTCCGTGCCACTACGCCTGGCATCGGCCCTGTGCCGACTGGTCGAAGCCGCATCCACTTCGCCCTCGGAGCTCACCGTGCGTCTGACACAGACAGAGCTGTCTCAGATGATCGGCGCTTCCCGCAATGCGGTGGTCAACGCGCTCAAGCCCTGGCGCGAGGAGGACTGGGTCCGCACCACCTCCGGTGGCGGGCTCCTTGTTCGCGACATCCATGCGATTCAGTCGCACGCACGTACGCAGACGTGACAGGTCGCACTTACGGCATGCCCACTACTGGGCAGCGGCGGGCGCGCCCCCCGATCAACATGGGCACTCTCCTGACCGCCTGCGCTGAAAGGACGGTGCCCGATGGATGCGCCGCTGTACTCAGAACCCTTGGCTATGCCCGCTGAACTCGCCCTCGTGGCGATCGACATGGAGGAGTACAGCCAGATCCCCGAGGCAAAGATGGCCCCCGCGCGGTGCGACGTGGACGACATCGTGGCAACCGTGCTCGCCGAATGTCAGCTGCCCGATCCGCAAGAACTTCCTGGTGGCTACAAGGACAGCGGCGACGGGGCGATCCTGCTTTTCCCGCCCTCGGTACTGGCCCGGCTCGTGGATCCGCTGCTGGGCCGGCTCAATGCGGCGCTGGTGCGCTACGAGCAGCAGCGGCTGGCCAGCAGTCCCGTCCTGCGACTGCGAGCCAGCGTGCACGTCGGCCCCCTGTCCCTGCCCGACCACCGCGGTAACGCCATCAACGACACCAACCGACTGCTCAACAGCCAGGCAACTCGCCAAGCGCTGTTCGCCGCGAAGGACAGCGGTGCATTCCTCGCGGCCGCGCTCTCCGAGACCGTCTGCCAGCGCACCGTCCACGCAGGCCGCACGCCGGATCTGGGCCCACACCACTTCCTTGAGGCGGTTGCCCGCGTCAGCGACAAGCCCGGCTTCGAGCAGCCGTGCCGGGTCCACGTGCCGGGCATGACCGGACGGGCCGTACGCCCCTACCTCACCGACGCCGCATCGCCGGCTACTGCTCCCTCCTCTACCGCACAGCCGAGCGATGCGTTGGCGCCACCGGTTGCCAGCAGCAGCGGCGGCACGTTCCAGTTCCACGGTCAGGTCAACGACCCCACGATCGCCAACGTCATCGAAACCCTGCGGATTGACCGCCGCCAGCGGTGAGGCGTCCGTCCGCCCGCCCTGCCGTTATTCCCAGAGTCACCCTGGAGTTCCCGCATGTCTGACGTACCCTTCGACGCCACCCGCTCCAACACCACCCCGCCGACCAGCGAGGCCGGCGAGAACCAGTCCAACGGCTCCGGCAGCTGGCTGCAGCGATGGCGTCCTGGCGCTGGCGCTCCCGATCGGCCGGACGCGAACCTTGACGACCCATCCCCCTCCCCCGCTCCCCCGTCGCCGGATCCTGTCCCACCCACGCCGCGCGTGCACGAAACCAACGGTGCAGCGACGAACGTGTACGGGGGAGCCGACGTCGTCGCCAACGTCATCGAACAGCTGATCCTGGAAACCCGAAAGCGGGACTTACTGGAGGGTGTCAAACAAAGCCGCGAGCGGCTGCTCGACCAGCCGTTCGCTCGCAGCACTCACTGGGAAACGGTCTGGGAGCAGATCATCGATCCTGCTACCAGCCGCCCTTACCAACCCGTGATCATCATTGTCGCGCCCCGCTCATACGGCTCCACAACACTCGCTCTGAGACTGCTGGCCGAGCACACTACTGACACCACCACCGTGGTCAAGCTGGATGCGGACTGGAAGACCCCTAGCAAGGGCCGTCTGCCGCTTGAGAAGGCGCACGCCTACCAGCTTGACCTCAAGCACCCGGAGAACGATCAGGTATCGACCGACTTCCTCAACGCGTTGTCGGAACACGCCACCCACCTCCGGGGCTGCCGTTCCTATCTGGCGCTGACCGTGGCACAGGACCTGTGGAAGGATCACCGCCTCAGTGATCGTGACGGCATCCAAGTGGTTCGTCTGCGCGAGGCGCCCGATGCCCAGGACGTGGTCGAGACGCATCTGGACGCCCACGGCTACGGCCAGCTGGTCACATCGCTGCGTTCCCTACCCAAGGCCACCGCTTCCTTGCGCGGACTGACCGCGGTGGCCGCCGTGCGAGCCGCGCACGCCGTGGCGATGACTTGGAAGGAACACACTCACACCAGCTCCCAGCAGTCGCTCGTACAGACCGACGGCGAGGGCGAAACCCAGAGCACGCTTGAGGAACGCATTATCGCGGCGCTGACCGATTGGCGCGGTGAACTCGACGTGCGGTTCGGCGAGATGAACAGCCTGCACGCCCACGAGAACCCCTCACTCACTGTGCAGGACCGCTGTCTGCTGCTGGCCCTGGCCGTGCAGCAGTCCGCGCCCATGCCCGTCGTCGCGCGCAGTGCAGCCGCTCTGCTGGAAGCCATCGGAGACACCCCTAAAGCTCCAAGCCCAGCACCAGGATTCTCACCGACCCTCAGTGCACTGGCCGGACGGGGCATGCGCCGGCGTATCCAGGATGTCGGGGGCCGAGTCGACATGCAGGACACAGTGGTCTTCGACCGGCCCGCCTACGGACGCGCGGTACTGGAGTACGTCTGGGACAACTATGACGTCATGCGCAAGCCCTTGCTGACCTGGCTCGTCGCAACAGCCCAAAACGCCGACCCGGAAGACCACGCAGTGGCCGCGCTGGCCGAACTCACCGTGCGGCACGGAACGGTGGGCTACCTCACGACACTGGGCGAACTCGTCGGCAGCAGTCAGCCAAAGGTGCTCGGTGCGGTGATGGAAAGCGCCGTGCGCAACGAACACGTCGGACGCCTGGCATGGGAGGCACTCTATGGGTGGGCTGAGCAGAAAAGTTACGCGCCCACCGTGATTGCACTGTGCCGACGCATCCTGGATGACTCCTCCGTCGCCGCATCTCTGGCCAAGCGGGCAATGGTGCGCCTGCGCCGCGTCGCGCACAAGAACACCGACGACACCGTAGTCAGTCAAGTCCTGGATGCCTTCGACGCTCTGGTCCAACACCCCACAGTGGCCCAGCGGCTGGCCGGCGAGGTCCACGGCTGGCAACAGGGCAAGGTCTCTGCACGCAGCGGCGCACTGGCCTTCCTCGCATTGATGACCGTCCGCCGCGACGGCACGCCGTGGCTCGTGTGCTCCCCTCCCACGGACATCGACGTACAGCGAGCCGTCCACGACCTGTTGTCCTCTTCGGACACCGCCCCTGAAGTCATCTCGCGTCTGACGGACTGGATCCGTTCTTGTGCCGGCGATCCCAGCGCCTACACACAGTTGCGTGAAAAGCTCCTGCCGGCGCTGCGCGGCCACAACATGTTCGAGGCTGGCATGAAACTCATGAACGAGCTGCGTGGCATCTCCACCGCTGAGGGCGTCAGCGTGGCTGACGACTTCTACAACCACCTCGTCGACAGCCGTCTGCACACGGTCTTCCCGCTTGAAGAGAACCTCGTATGAGGTGGCCATGGCGCCGCGCAGTCCGCACGAGTACGTCTATCCAGCCGCGTCTTCTGCCCAGTGCCACCGAGGGCATCGCGTTCGAGGCCGTGTTCACGATCACCTGGCGCCCGCTCTGGCGTGTGCCTCCCAACGTGGAAGAGGCCGTACGCACAGCTGTGCATGCCACGGCCACCGAGGGAGCGGCGGGTCTGGGAGCCTCGGACGTGCCCGCCGCACAGGACGCCGTCAACGCCGCCCTCGGCTGCCTGCCTCGTCGTGCCTCGAACTACTGCCTGCTGAACGTCTCCGCGGCTCTCGGTCTGCCCAGCGCAGCACAGGAGCTACTGGCACAGCAAGCGGCCGACGAACAACGCATCCGCCGCCTGCGCTTCTTGAAGGAGAACCTCTACGATCACCCCGACCTCGTCGTCCTGGATCAACTTGAGCACCATGCCCCCGACGCTCTGGGCAATGAACACGTTGCCGAACTCCAGCGCCTTGCTCGCCTGATCTGCTCCTGCGACCGCTGGTGGTTCCCGCTCCTGCAGCAATGGGAACAGGTCGGCCAAGGGTTCACGGACATCGAGCAGCGACAGCAAGCCATGCTCGTGCTGTCCGACTCCCTCAAGGCTCTCAACGGCGGCAGCCTGCCCAGCAGCATCGCGCGGGTGGACATGCATGGGTCCGAGGGGGCGCTGCGAAGGGCGCATCCATGAAGCTCGTCCTGTGGCGAATACTGCTGGCCCCTCTGGCCAGCTTCCGAGCCCTGCTCATTCAACGGCGCAGTGCAACCCCTCTGTCGTATGACGCTGCCTGGCGCCGGGCACGCTTGCACCGTTGTCCCGACGAAATGGTCTATCGGCTCCACGGCCACCAAGCCGCCACCACCCCCGACCAGGCATCCAGTGCTCGGTCACCCTTCGCCCCGCCCAGGAAGGACGAGCCGACCGACCGACGCCCATGACCTGAGCCTTCCGCAAACACACAGACGCCTTGGCCCTGTCCATGAGGACAGGGCCAAGGGACGTTTCTGGGCGCGGAACCGGGTGGTGCTCGACGCCGATGTCTCCCACCCGGCCCGGAAGGTCGCCGAGCGCGGCGCGGTCCACTTCCGCAATGACCTGCACACCTCGGTGCGCTGGGACGACGAAACGCTACGGCTGCTCCGTCGGCCCAAGGAGCTCACCCCGAGGGCAGCAGGCCAAGGGGCCCTGACCCCGGGGTTTGGACACCGGAGAGACTTGGATCTTGATGGTCCAGGAGAACGGAGTCCCTGTGGGGATGAAGCACTACCCCGCCGAGTTCAAGGCGGACGCTGTTGCGTTGTACCAGTCCCGTCCGGGAGCGACGATCAAGTCGGTCGCTGCGGACCTCGGGGTGAACACCGAGACGCTGCGCAACTGGATCCGGGCCGCCGACGGACGTCGCCCCGGTGCCCACTCCGCACCCGCGGTGGCGCCGCAGCCTGACAGTGACACGGTTCAGGCGGAGCTGGCCGCCGCACGGAAGAGGATCTGGGAGCTCGAGGAGGAGCGGGACATTCTCCGCAAGGCGGCTCGGTATTTCGCAGGGGAGACGCGCTGGTGAACCGCTGCCAGTTCGTTGACGATCACCAGCGCCGGTTCGGCGTGAAGCGGTTGTCCTCGATCCTGGGGATCGCGCGCTCGAGTTTCTACTACTGGCGCCGCACCGCCCCGGACCGGGCGGCCCGCCAGGCCGCCGACGACCGCCTTGCGGCCCGGATACGCACGGTCCACCGAGACTCCGACGGCACCTACGGCGCCCCGAGGATCACCGCCGAGCTCCGCGACGAGGGCGGCCAGGTGGTCAACCACAAGCGCGTCGCGAGAATCACGCGGACCATCGGCCTCGAAGGGGTCCGCCTGAGGCGCCGTCATCGCACCACCATCTCCGACCCGGTCGCAGTGAAGGCGCCGGACCTGATCGGCCGCAACTTCACCGCGACCGAAGTGAACACGAAGTACGTCGGCGACATCACCTACCTGAGCGTCGGCGGCGGAAAGTTCTGCTGTCTCGCGACCGTCATCGATCTGTGTTCACGACGTCTGGCCGGGTGGACGATCGCCGACCACATGCGTTCCGAACTCGTCACTGACGCCCTCGCCGCCGCGATCCGGACCCGCGGCAGCCTTGCCGGAGCCGTGATGCACACCGATCACGGAGCCCAGTACACGAGTCGGGCCTTCGCCGACGCCTGCCGCCTCGCCGGTGTCCGTCAGAGCATGAGCGCGATCGGCAGCAGCGCGGACAACGCCGCTGCGGAATCGTTCCACGCAACCTTCAAAAGAGAGACGCTGAAAGGACGAAAGGGCTGGTCAAACGAGCGCGAAGCCCGACTCGACGCCTTCCGCTGGCTCCATCGATACAACACCCGACGCCGACACTCCCGCCTCGGCCAGCGATCCCCGCTCGCCTACGAGGACGCCTTCCACACAACATCAACTACCCTGACCCGAGCCGCATAGACGTGTTCAAACTTCGGGGTCAAGGCCCGCGCCCAACCGCCCCTCGGCGCCAGTCACGGAAAGCTCGCCGGCCACCATTCCGGCCACCCGGGAGCCCTCCGAGCCGCCCCCTCTTGAGTGAGGCCCCACGGGGCCCGAAGCGCCGGAAACCACACATGCCTGGGTGACGGTCACTGACCGTTACCCAGGCATGCTCTGTTCTCGGAGACAGACGTGGCTGTGGCGTGATCGTCACGGCACCACCGCCTCACCAAGCCGACCGCAGGGCCCGAAGGCCCCATGAACGACGAATTACCGGTGATCCCTAAGGATTCAACCGGTAACTCGTGAATGAGAACGGGACGATCTCGTGAACATCCCACTGGTGTCCGAGGGGGGACTTGAACCCCCACGCCCGATAAAGGGCACTAGCACCTCAAGCTAGCGCGTCTGCCATTCCGCCACCCGGACCAGGTGGTCGGCCCCGGTTTCCCGCGGCGACATGGAAAACAATACCAGGGGTTCGGGGTGCCTCTCACCTGCGTTTCCGGTGGTCAGTGCGGTGCGGCGGCCAGTCTCGGCCCGGTCCGGCGCACCGTACCCGGACGTGCGCACGATCCGTGCCGCCGCCTGTACGCACCGTGCCCGAATCCGTGGCCGGTCGGACGGGAGGCCGTCCGGCCGGGCTTCGCGGGATACGAACGACCGCGGCTCTCCCCGCCCGCAGCGGGGAGAGCCGTCGTACATGGGCCGGTCAGCAGCCCTTGCGGCGCAGTGTGTGGAGGTGGGCGGCCGAGCGACGGGCCGTGGTGAAGGAGTCGATGATCGGCTGGTCGTGCTCGACCTGCCAGTGGTGGTCGCGGCGTCCGCCGTGGGTCCTCGTGACGGCGTCGAGGAATTTCTGGTAGTCGATGTCGCCGTCCCCGACGTCCACCATGCGGTAGCCGTCGCGGGCCGCGGCGTCGTGCTCGCCGTCCTTGACGTGGAAGAGCGGGTAGCGATCGGGCTGCTTCAGTACGTAGTGCAGCGGGTCGAACGTGTCGGGCGTACCGTCCGCCCGCTTGCCGAACCGGAACTGGCCCACGTACGCCCAGTAGATGTCCATCTCCAGGAAGACCAGGCCGGGGTCGGTCTCGGCGAGCAGCACGTCGTAGAGGCGGACGTCCGGCCGGTCGGTGGCGAAGGAGAACTCATCGGCGTGGTTGTGCTGGTAGAACTTCATGCCGCGTTCCCTGGCCGCGGCGCCGTAGGTGTTGAAGTCCGCGGCGGCGCGCTTCCAGGCGTCGACGGTCGACCCGTAGCGGAACGGTCCGGAGGCGGTGCCTATGTGCTTGAGGCCGAGGGCCTGGGCGTCGTCGAGGACCTTGGTGAGATTCTGCGCGAAGGTGTAGGCGTTCGCGTTGTTGTTGTCGTAGTAGCCGACGTGGCTGCCGATGCCCTTGAGCCCGTGGTCACGGGTGAGCTGCCCCAGCTGGGCGAGGGTGAGGGCACCGGCCGAGCCCTGGGTGTAGCCGGCGTACTCGACCTCGTCGTAGCCGTACGCCTCCAGTTCGGCGAAGACCTTGTCGAAACCGAGTGTCGATACCTTGTCGCGGAGGGTGTAGAGCTGGATTCCCAGGCGGCCCGGCGGCAGCAGCGGGCCGCCGTGGGGCTTGCTCAGGGCGGTGGCGGTCGGGGCGGCGGCGCCGAGAAGCGCGGCGGCCGTGGCTCCGGCGGCGACGCCGAGCATGGAGCGCCGGCTGAGTTTGTGGGCGAGTTCGGCGTCGACGGGGGTGCGGCGGCTCATGGTGGAACTCCTTCTGGGGGTGCGACGTTTGTCAGTGCAGTCCGGCAAGCCCGAGGAGCAGGGACTTCACTTCGGTGGCCCGGACGGGGCCGGTGAACGCGTGGGGGGTGGAGCACAGGATGAGCGGACCTTCTTCGTCGCTCGGGGGAAGGCGGCCGTGGCTGCCGCGAACAGGTGACGGGTCCAGCGGTACGACCGCCATGCGATAGCGCATGCCGAGTTTCTTGCGGGCGACCGCCGTGGCCGCCTTGACCCGGACGTACGGGTCCTGGGGGTCCAGGAAGAGTTCGACGGGGTCGTAGCCGGGTTTGCGGTGGATCTCGACGAGCTGCGCGAAGTCGGGCGCGTGGGCGTCGTCGAGCCAGTAGTAGTACGTGAACCAGGAGTCCGGTTCCGCGACGGCGACCAGCTCGCCGGAGCGGGGGTGGTCCAGGCCGTGGGCCTTCTTGCCCTCGTCGTCGAGGAGCTGCTCGATGCCAGGGAGGTTCTGTAGGGCCGCGCGGGTCGCTTCGAGATCCTCGGGGCGGCGTACGTAGACGTGGGCGAGCTGGTGGTCGGCGACGGCGAAGGCACGGGAGGCCATCGGGTCGAGGTATTCCATGCCGTCCTGGGTGTGGACCTCCAGGAGGCCCGCGCGGCGCAGGGCCCGGTTGATGTCGACGGGCCGGTCGACGCGGGTGATGCCGTATTCCGAGAGGGCGACGACGGTGCGGCCCTCGTGCCGGGCGTCGTCCAGGAGGGGGGCCATGGCCCGGTCGAGATCGGCCGCGGCCCGGTGGGAGCGGGGGTCGTCGGGGCCGTAGCGCTGCAGGTCGTAGTCGAGGTGCGGGAGGTAGCACAGGGCCAGGTCGGGGTGGCGGGTGCCGAGGATGTGCCGGGTCGCGTCGATGATCCACCGGGAGGAGACGAGGTCGGCGCCGGGGCCCCAGAAGTGGAAGAGGGGGAAGGTGCCGAGTTTCTCGGTGAGTTCGTCGTGCAGGGCGGGTGGCCGGGTGTAGCAGTCGGGTTCCTTGCGGCCGTCGGCGTAGTAGACGGGGCGCGGGGTGACGGTGATGTCGGTGTCGGCGCCCATCGCGTACCACCAGCAGATGTTGGCGACGGTGTAGCCGGGGTGGGCGCGGCGGGCGGCGTCCCAGAGTTTGTCTCCGGCGACCAGTCCGTTGTGCTGGCGCCAGAGCAGGATGTCGCCGAGCTCACGGAAGTACCAGCCGTTGGCGACGATGCCGTGCTCGGCGGGGGTGGTGCCGGTGAGGAAGGTGGACTGGGCGGCGCAGGTGACGGCGGGGAGCACGGTGCCGAGGGGGGCGTGGGTGCCGGACTTCCCCAGGGCCTTGAGGTGGGGCATGTGGTCGAGGAGTCGCGGGGTCAGGCCGACGACGTCGATGACGAGGAGCGGGGTGGGTGCCGTGGGCCCGGTGGGCTGCTCGGCTGCGGTCACGGGAGCTCCTTGAGGCCGAGGTCGACCAGGAGGTCGCGGGCGAGGGTCAGTTCGGCGGCGATGCCGTCGGCGAGCTGGGTGCGGGTACGCGGGCGCAGTGCGGCCGGCAGTGCCTGCCAGGTGTACGTCTCGACCTCCAGGTGCCTGGTGAGGGGCCTCGCACTGCCCACCAGCCGGGTCAGCGCGGACCGGAGTTCGGGAAGGGTCGAGGTGAGCGGTGGGGCCGGGGGTGTGTGGAGGGGCACGTGGAAGTGGGCGCGCCACGGGGCGCCGTCGGGCAGGGCCCGGCCGGTGACCGCCTCGTCGAGGTCGTCGGTGCCGCGCAGCCCGGCGGCGGTGCGGGTGCGGGTCTGGTGGAGGAAGCGGGGCTCGGCGAAGGCGGCGAGTGCGGCGCGTACTTCGGGGAGGTGGGGGTGTTCGGCATGCAGTGCGGCGGAGAGCTGGGCCTTGGCGACCGGGATGCCCGCTGCGTCGAGCGCGTCGACGGCGGTGCCGGGGTCTTCGAAGGAGGTGGCCAGGTGGCAGGTGTCGATGCAGATGCCGATGCGGGGGTGTCCGACGGCCGTGAGCGGTCCGATGGCATCGGCGGTGGTCTCGATCGTGCAGCCGGGCTCGGGTTCGAGGCCGATGCGGATGGACTTTCCGGTGAGCTCGGCCAGCGCGTCGAGGCGCTCCGCGAGGCTGGTGAGCGCGGTGTGTGCGGCTCCGGCGGCTTCGGCGTCGGAGTCGAAGGGGGTGCGCCAGGCGATCGGGAGAGTGGAGATGGTTCCATCGGTGACGTCGTCGGGGAGCAGGCCGGCCAGGAGCCGGGCGAGGTCCGTGGTGTGGGCGAGCCGTTCGGGGTCCGTCCAGTCCGGCTTGTACACCCGGTACTTGACCTCGTCGGCGCCGAACCCCTCGTACGGGAAGCCGTTGAGGGTGACGACCTCCAGACCACGGCGGTCCAGTTCGGCACGGAGGGACCGCAGTTGGGACGGGTCGTTGATCAGGCTGCGGGCGGCGTCCCCGGCCAGCCAGAGGCCGATTCCGAGGCGGTCGCGGCCGAGCCGTCTGCGGACCGGTTCGCAGTGGTCGCGGAGTTGGGCGCGGACCCCGTCGAGCGTCTCGGCCGGGTGGACGTTGGTGCAGTACGAGAGGTGGACGGTGGAGCCGTCGGGATGGCGGAAGCGCATCGCCTCACTCCCCACCGCGCA
Source organism: Streptomyces sp. NPDC015032 (assembly GCF_043080425.1). Taxonomy (NCBI): domain Bacteria; kingdom Bacillati; phylum Actinomycetota; class Actinomycetes; order Kitasatosporales; family Streptomycetaceae; genus Streptomyces; species Streptomyces sp. NPDC015032. Next base: position 11,825 of record NZ_JBIBVN010000049.1, read on the forward strand.
GGATGGAGTTGCCCTCGTGGAGTGGTTCCGGCGCGGCGACGCCGAGCTGGAGGCGGCCGCTCTGTCCGTAGAAGGCGACGGGGTTGCGCCAGAGCACCAGGTCGATCTCGTTGTTGCTGAACCCGGCGGCGAGCATCGCGTCCCCCACCTTGCGGGTCTTGAGCGGGTCGCTTCTGCCCCAGTCCGCGGCCGAGTTGACCAGGATCCTCTCGGGGCCGTAGAACCTGAGGATCGCGATCATGCGGTTCTCGTCCATCTTGGTGTCGGGGTAGATGGAGAAGCCTGCCCAGCAGCCGCTGTTCAGGGCGTGGCTCACGGTCGTCTCATTGAGGTGGTCGAGCAGGACCCGCTCCGGCGGGAGGTGGGATTCGCGGATGACATCGAGGGTGCGGTGCAGACCGGCGAGCTTGTCGCGGTGCGGGGTGTGCACGAGGGCCGGCAGGCCGTGGTCGGCGGCGAGCTGGAGCTGGGCGGCCAGAGCGGTGTCCTCGGCCGGGGTCATGGAGTCGTAGCCGATCTCGCCGACGGCGACGACGGAGTCCTTGACGAGATAGCGGGGCAGGGCGTCCAGGACGGGGGTGCAGCGGGGGTCGTTCGCCTCTTTGGGGTTGAGGGCGAGCGTGCAGTGGTGGGCGATGCCGTACTGGGCGGCGCGGAAGGGTTCCCAGCCGAGCAGGGCGTCGAAGTAGTCGAAGAAGCTGGTGGGCGAGGTGCGGGGCTGGCCGAGCCAGAAGGAGGGTTCCACGAGGGCGCGGACGCCCGCGTCGTACATCGCCTGGTAGTCGTCCGTGGTGCGGGAGGTCATGTGGATATGGGGGTCGAAGATGCGCATCAGGACTCCTCCGTGGGGGCGGCAGGGCCGGGGGTGGTGAGGGCGAGGACGCGGGTGAGATCGGCGGGGACGCCGCGGCCCGCGGCGATGCGTTCGGCCGCGAAGTCGCCGAGCATGCGGGCGAGTTCGGCGTCGCCGCGCGAGCGCCGTGCCAGCCGGCCGACCGCCTCGACGGGGACCCCGGTGAAGAGGCATTTGAGAACGGCGTGGCGCCAGTTGTGCGCATCGAGATGGGCGGCCGCGTACGGGCCGACGGCTGCCGCGATCAGCCGTGTGTCGTTGGTGCGCAGCGCGTCCTCGACGAGCGGGAGGGCGGTGGGGCCGACGTCCAGCCGGTGCAGGGTGAGCAGGACGGCGCGTCGTTCGGCGGCGGTTCCCTGCTCGTAGAGCCGGGTCAGGGCGGGCAGTGCGGCCCGGGCCTCGATGAGCAGCAGGGCGCGTACGGAGTCGGCGTGTTCGAGTCCGCAGTGCCGGCCGGCGGCGGCGTACCGAAGCTCCCACGGCGGCACGGCGTACGGGCTGCCGGGCCGCTGCTCGGTGTCCTCGTGGGCGGCGGCGTGTTCGGCTTCGGCCAGGGCCTCGTCGAGCCAGGCGCGCGCGGCTCCGCCGAGCCTGGCGTCGAGTTCCTTGCGGGTCAGCAGCGGGGCGTTCGTCGGGGTCATCGGCATGGTGTCGTTGCTCCCTTCGCGGTTTCAGTGGCTCGACGGGCTGTGCTTGCGGAGGAACTCGACGCAGGTGCGGGCGAGTTCGGGGCCGGCGTGGGAGTGACGGGGCAGCTCGACCACGGTGAGACCTCGGTAGCCGGTGTCCGAGAGGGCGTCGAGCGCTTCGAGTACGGGCGGGAAGTCGATCTCGCCGTCACCGAACGGGAGGTGTTCGTGGACGCCCCGGCGCATGTCCTCGATCTGGACGTGTCGCAGCCAGGGAGCGGCGTCGCGCACGCAGTCGGCGGGCGGGGCGGGCTCCAGGCACTGGCAGTGGCCGATGTCGAGGGTGAGTCCGAGCGGTGGTGGATCGCCGCTGAGGACGCGCAGGCGGTGGAAGCCCGCGAGGTCGGCGAGGAGGTGGCCGGGCTCGGGTTCGATGGCCAGGGGGATGCCGGCGCGGTCGGCGGCGTCCAGGACGGGGGCGAGGGAGCCGGTGAGCCGTTGCCAGGCGGTGTCGGGGGTGGTGTCCGGTGGGGCGATGCCGCTGAAGCAGTGCACGGCGTGGGCGCCGAGGTCGGCGGCGATGGCGACGGCCCGGACGAGCAGCCGGGTGCGGGCGGCGCGGGCCTCGGGGTCCGGGTCCAGGAGGGACGGGCCGTGCTTGCGGCGGGGGTCGAGGATGTAGCGGGCGCCGGTTTCGACGGTGACGTCGAGGCCCAGCTCCCGGAGCCTGGACGCGACCCGGCGGGTGCGGGCGTGGAGATCCGGGGCGAGCGGGTCCAGGTGCATGTGGTCGAGAGTCAGGCCGACGCCGTCGTAACCGAGGTCGGCGAGGAGCCCGAGGGCGTCGTCCAGGCGGAGGTCGGTGAGTCCGTTGGTGCCGTAGCCGAGGCGGATCGTCATGTGGGGCTCACCTTCCGGGCGAGAGTGCGGGCGAGCGGGACGAGCCCCATGACGGCGAGCCCGGATCCGGCGGCTCCGGCGCGGGTGGCCAGGGCGGCCTGGAGCGGGATCATCGCCCTGATGCCGCCGCCGACCGCGCGCTGGGTGAGCGGCGGGGACGGGTTCAGGGCGGCGTGGAGGAGGGGCCCGGCGGCGGTACGGACGTAGGTGCCGGTGAGCGCGGCGCGCAGGAGGCGGGTGGTGGTGGAGGTCGGGGTTGTCCGGGTGGGGTGCGGGCGGAGCACCTCTGCCGTCCTGGCGCGATCCGTGGCCGGCGTCGCGCCCGTTCCCGGGTCCGCCGTCGCGCCCCCGGGGCCGCGGCCGCGCCGCTCGCGCAGGGTCGCGGCGCCCAGCGCGGTGATGGCCGCGAGCGCGGCGAGCGGGGCGGTGGTGGATCCGCCCTGCGCCTCGTGCCGGGAGACGGCGGTCACGGCGTAGGTGTGCGCGCCGACCAGACCGGCGGCCGGAAGGGCCCCGCGTACGCGGCCGCGCACGGCCTCGGCGGCGCCCGGACCAGGGCCCGGGGCCGAAGCGGTATCCGGCCCGGGGGACGAAGCCGGACCCCGGTGCGTCGTCCGTTTCGCGGCCCCCGTGGCAGCGGCGCCGAGGAGCAGGTCCAGTCCTCGTGCCGCCGCCATCGCCGCGGGCCCCGCCGGGGTGTGTTTGAGGCGGAGGTCGTACGCCCAGACCGTCGCCGCCAGCCCCGTGGCGACCGCGAGGGCGGGGCGGCCCGCCCGGGCGGCGAGGCCCAGGCCGGCGGCCGTCAGCGCGCCCGCCGCCGCGAGGGCGGCGCCGGGCGCGATCCGTCCCGAGGGGATCGGCCGGTGCGGGCGGTCGACGGCGTCCTCGTCGCGGTCGGCCCAGTCGTTGAGCGCCATGCCCGCCTCGTACAGGCAGAGCGAGGCACCGGCGGCGAGCACGGTGCCCCGGTCGGGGCGCCGGCCCGTCGCCGCCGCTCCGGCGAACGCGTCGCCGGGGACGGTGAACAGCGCCGACACCCGCAGCAGTTCCGCCCAGGCCCGTAGCGTCACTTCTCCCCCCGCAGCCGGTCGGCGAAGGCCAGCAGTTCCCCGTACTGCTCGAAGAGCGCGGCCGGACCACCGTCCGGGTCCTTGAAGTAGAACCCGAGCTGGGGCAGGGGGCCGGTCAGTCCCTTCTCGTGAGCGCGGGCGACCAGCCTCGCCAGGTCCAGGACCAGGGGTGCCGCCAGCGCGGAGTCGCAGCCCTGCCACGTCGTCTGGAGCACCATGCGGGCCCCGAGGAATCCGTCGAAGGCGATGTGGTCCCAGGCCGTCTTCCAGTCGCCGAGGGCCGGCACGTCGTCGATGTGGACCTCGCCCTCGGGCGCCGTTCCCAGCGTGTCGGCGAGGACGCGCTCCTTGCCCGCGTTCTTGGCCGCGGCCGCATCCGGGTCGGCCAGCGCCGCTCCGTCCCCGCCGCCCAGCAGGTTGGTGCCCGACCAGGCCCGCACGGGCAGGGCGCGTTGCACGAACATCGGGGCGAGTACGGAGCGGAGCAGTGTCTGGCCGGTCTTGCCGTCGCGGCCCGCGTGAGGAAGTCCGCAGCCCGCGACGGTGTCCTGGAGGGCGGGGGTGCGCAGCCCGGTGGAGGGGGTGAAGTTGATGTACGGGCAGCCGGCCCGCAGGGCTGCCGCGGCATAGAGCGAGCTTGCGGGCAGCCGCCGTTCGCCGGGTGCCGGAACGGGCTCCGTGGAGGCGACATTGATCACGACGGTCCTGGCCAGGCTGTTGCGTTGCCCGAAGTCGACGAGGTCGTCGGCGAAGGCGGCGATGAGTTCCTCGTCGCCGCGGGTGTCGCCGGGCAGTGGGCCGCCGGGCCGTATCTCCGCGTCGGCGGCGGCGAGTTCGCAGCGCACGGCTGCGGGCAGGCCGTGCGGCAGCACTCCCCCGGCGGCCAGGGCCTCGGCGCGTTTGGGCAGTGGACAGCCGATGGTGTCGTGTCCGCCGAAGACCAGTGAGGTGACGGGGGGCAGCCCGCTGTCGGCGAACGGCGGGGTCTCGGTGACCATGCCTGCCGCCGGGTGGAGCCCCGCCGCGACCGCCGCGCACCCCGCCGTGGCGGTGGTGGCGACGGAGCCGCGTGCTCCGATGAACCAGACTCCGGTGCGAACGGCGGGTGCTGTCACGGGCTGCCTCCCTGGCTGGGGATCCTGTCTGGGCGGAGCGGGTGGCGCTGTGCGACGGGGGACGGGATCGACGAGTCGGGTTGGTCTCGCGTGGTGACGGGGGGCGGGGAGGACGGGTCTTCCCCGCCCCCCGTCGACCGGGTGCACCGCCCTACGCGGAGGGCAGCTCCTTCAACTGGATGTTGCGGAAGGACACATGGTCATCGGCACCGTGGTTCTGCAGGCCGATGTATCCGTTCTTCAGGCTCCGCACCGGATCGGTGTTGGTGAAGTCGTTGATCTTCACCCCGTTGAGGAAGACCCGAAGACGCTCGCCCTGGACCTTGATCTCGTAGCTGTTCCACTGGCCGGGCGGTCGCAGGGCCCGGTCCCGGGCCTGGAGGTCCGCCGCCTTGAAGGTGTAGACCGAGCCCGTGGTGCGGTCGGGTGCGTCGGTGGCGTCGATCTGGACCTCGTAGCCGTTGTTCACCGCGGACCAGGGGTCGTCGGACTCGGGGAAGCCGACGAAGACACCGGAGTTGTCGTCGCCCTGCAGCTTCCAGTCGAGCTTGAGCGAGTAGGCCCCGAGTTCCTTGGCCTGGTAGGTGAGCAGGCCCATGCCGCCCTGGGACCGCAGTTCACCGTCGACGATGTCGAACTTCCCGGGGCCGGCCTGCTTCCAGCCTTCGAGCGTCTTGCCGTTGAAGATCGACCGGTAGCCGGTGTCGGGCTTGCAGTCGGCCTTCACCTGGCCGGCCGCGTACCGCATGCCGCCGAGCAGGAGTTGACGGAAGGCCGGTTCGGCGTACGACTCCTTGGTGTGGCCGAGGCCGGTGTAGAAGGAGCGGCCGCCCTGGTAGCTCTGGCACCAGGTGATCGGGTGATCGCCCTTCATGGCGCCGCCGGTGTAGGTGGTCTCGTCGAGTGTGGCGAGGACCTTGGCCTGACCGCGCGGGTTGGTACGGTAGTTGTACCACTCGTCGGTGCGGTTCCACTCGTCGTCGAGGTGGGCGGTCGCCGGGTGCTTGTGGTCCTCGACGCGTACGGTGGCGGGCTGGATCGCGGGGTGCGAGGAGAAGTACGCCCCGACGAGTCCACCGTAGAAAGCCCAGTCGTACTCGGTGTCCGCCGCCGCGTGGACACCCATGTAGCCGCCGCCGGTGGCCACGTAGTTCTCGAATGCCTTCTGCTGGTCGGCGGCGAGCACATCACCGGTCGTCGACAGGAAGACGACGGCGTCGTACCGCGCCAGGTTCGCGGTGGTGAACTGGCGGGCCTCCTCCGTCGCGTCGACGGTGATGTCGCTGCCCCTGCCGAGTTCCTTGAGCGCGGCGATGCCGTCGGGAATCGCGTCATGGCGGAAGCCGGCCGTCTTCGAGAAGACCAGGACCCGCTTGGCGGTCTTGCCGACGGTGCTGTGGGTGAGCTCGAAGTCGTCCACGTCGTACAGCGCTCCGTCGCCTCCCTTGAAGACGAGGAAGAGCTCGGTGGCCTTCTTGGGAACGTTCCTCAACGGTACGTCGACGTCCTGGAAGTTCTCCCAGCCGCCGGTCACCGGCACCGGGGTCGAGCCCAGGAGCGTACCGGTCGCCGAGCCTGCCCGGACTTCGAGGAAGCCGCCGCTGCCACCGGACGCGATGCGGGCGGTGAGCTTGTTGGAGTCACCGAGGATGTATGGCGTGAAGGAGATCCAGTCGCCGTTGTGGATGTCGCCGACGGTCTTGCCGCCGTTGGCGGTCGCCTTGTCGTAGACCTTGATCCCCGACGAGGCGCTGAAGTGCTCGGCCTGGCGGTGCCGCGGCTGGAGCTGGGCCTGATCGTGACCGGACAGGGATGCCTGGCCACCGCCTCCGCCGTCCGTGTAGGAGGCGTCGATGACCCCGAAGATGTTGGCGTTCGGGTCGTGGCCGCCGTCGACGGCGGTCTTGATCGTGCCGGAGCAGCCGTTGGCGGTGGTGATGGGGTGACCGTGGCTGTCGTGGCCGAGAACGAAGCGGACCTCGACCTTGGAGCAGTCGATCGTGCCGTCCTCGGGATCGGTGACGGTCACCTTGAACGGGACGTCGTCGCCGAAGCTGAACAGCTGCCCGTCGCCGGGGAGTTTCAGCTCCACCTTCGGCGCGGTGTTGCCGACGGTGACATGGACACTCGCCGAGGCGGTCCGGCCGGTCGGGTCCTTGGCGGTGACGGTCGCCGTGTAGGTGCCGTTCTTCTTGTACGTGTAGGTGGGGCTAACGGCCGTCGAGGTGCCGCCGTCACCGAAGTTCCAGGCGTACGTCAGTGCGTCGCCGTCGGGGTCGACGGTGCCCTCCGAGGAGAACTTCACCTTGAGCGGTGCCGTGCCCGAGGTCTTGTCGGACGATGCCACCGCGTTGGGAGAGCGCCCCCCGGTGGCGTTCTCGATGCGGTAGAGGGCGGAGTTCGCGTCGCCGCCGAACCAACTGGTGCCGTAGTCGAGTACGTACAGCGCCCCGTCGGGTCCGAAGGCCATGTCCATCACCTGGGTCCCGGTCCACGGGACGGGGTTGATGGACTGGACGGTGCCGTCGGCGTCGTGCTTGATGGCCTTGATCCAGCGTCGGCCGAACTCTCCGGCGAAGAACTGCCCGTCGTAGGACTCGGGGAACTTCACGGGCGAGTCGAGGCCGGCGTCGTAGTGGTAGACGGGTCCGCCCATCGGCGACTCGGATCCGGTGCCGAACTCGGGTACGGATCCGCCGTCGTAGGGAATCCAGGCGGGCTGGGCGGGCGGGAGGTCGACGAGACCGGTGTTGTGCGGAGAGGTGTTCTTCGGGGCGGCGCAGTCGAAGGACGCGCCGGACGTCTTCGTCGCGAAGTCGTAGTCGACGTACGCGTCGTTGTTCCCGGTGCAGAACGGCCAGCCGAAGTTGCCCGGCTCGGTCACCCGGGCGAACTCGACCTGGCCCGACGGGCCCCGCTTGGGATCGGCCGCGCCCGCGTCGGGCCCGTAGTCGCCGACGTAGAGGATGCCGGTGGCCTTGTCGACGGAGAAGCGGAACGGGTTGCGGAAGCCCATCGCGTAGATCTCGGGGCGGGTCTTGTCCGTGCCGGGTGCGAAGAGGTTCCCGTCGGGGATGGTGTACGAGCCGTCGTCGGCGACCTTGATCCGGAGGATCTTGCCGCGCAGGTCGTTGGTGTTGCCCGCGCTGCGCCGGGCGTCGAACGCAGGGTTGCGGTCGGGGCGCTGGTCGATCGGGGTGTAGCCGTCGGAGGCGAACGGGTTGGTGTCGTCACCGGTCGACAGGTACAGGTTGCCCTGGGCGTCGAAGTCGATGTCGCCGCCGACGTGGCAGCACGTGCCGCGCGAGGCCGGGATGTCGAGGATCTTCTTCTCGCTGGCGTTGTCGAGAGTACCGTCGTCCTTCAGGACGAAGCGCGACAGGCGGTTCACGCCGTCGAACTTGGCGAAGTCGGCGGCCGTGCCGTTCTCGGGGGCATCTCCGGAAGGGGTGTCCAGCGGGGGCGCGTAGTAGAGGTAGATGGCTCGGTTCTTGCTGAAGTCGGGGTCGACGGCGACGCCCTGGAGCCCTTCCTCGTCGTGCGAGTACACGGGGACGGACCCCACCGTGCGGGTGTTCCCGCCGCTGTCGGTGAGACGCAGCTCTCCAGTGCGCGAGGTGTGCAGCACGCTGCGGTCGGGAAGGACCGCGAGGGTCATGGGCTCGCCGGTCTCGGCTGCGCCCTTGGCGAGGGTGACCTGCTGGAATTCCTCCGCCGCCGCGTCGGCGCCGGCCGGCGAGGACGGTCCCGTCGCGGCCGCTCCGGGCGAGGCGCCCAGAGCGAGGGTTGCCGCCGCGAGCAGGCCGCTGGTGAGCAGCGCGAGAGATGTGCGGGCGCGGAGCCACGTTCGGTTCCTGCTTCTGGCTCTTGTTCTGTGCACGAGTGTCCTCCGGAGAGTGCCGGTTGTACGGGCGGGTGCTGCCGTGCCGTGCTGCGCGGGGACTGCCGCGCGGGTCGTCCGGGGCCCGTGGGGCACCGGCGAGCCTAGTCATGTCATGTACACGATTTGGACGGTAGACCTGTTCGTCCAAGACCGAAAGCCCTTACGCATCGGTCTCATTGAACTTCTTCCTGCGCCAGGACAAAGCGGGATGAGGGCAGGGGCGAGCACGGGGCGACCGCGGAGCTCTCTCCTCTGCCCCGCGCCGCCCCCGGTGGGGCCGCGGTCAGTCGCCGCCCCCGAAGGCCGCGTCGAACGACGCCGACGGCGGCTCGAAGTCGTACCGCTTCAGCGTGGCAAGCGCTTCCGGGGCGCCCATCAGCCGGTCCATCCCCGCGTCCTCCCATTCCACGGAGACCGGCCCCTCGTACCCGATGGACCGGAGCATCCGGAACACGTCCTCCCACGGCACATCACCGTGCCCGGCCGAGACGAAGTCCCAGCCGCGCCGCGGGTCGCCCCACGGCAGATGGGAGCCGAGGCGGCCGTTGCGGCCGTCCAGTCGCCTGCGTGCCTCCTTGCAGTCCACGTGGTAGATCCGGTCCCGGAAGTCGTACAGGAAGCCGACCGGGTCGAGGTCCTGCCAGACGAAGTGGCTGGGGTCGAAGTTCAGCCCGAACGCGGCCCGGTGGCCCACTGCCTCCAGTGCGCGGTGCGTGGTCCAGTAGTCGTACGCGATCTCGCCGGGGTGCACCTCGTGGGCGAACCGCACGCCCTCCGCGTCGAAGACGTCGAGGATCGGGTTCCAGCGCTCGGCGAAGTCCTCGTACCCCCGCTCGATCATGTGCGGCGGGACGGGCGGGAACATCGCGACCAGGTGCCAGATGGAGGAACCGGTGAAGCCGATGACCGTACGCACCCCGAAGGCGGCTGCGGCCCGCGCGGTGTTCCCGAGCTCCTCGGCGGCCCGTCGGCGTACCCCTTCGGGCTCACCGTCGCCCCAGATCCGCGCCGGCAGAATTCCCTGGTGCCTTTCGTCGATCGGGTGGTCGCAGACGGCCTGGCCGACGAGGTGGTTGGAGATCGCCCAGCACTTCAGCCCGTACGTGTCGAGCAATTGCCGTCGGCCGTCCAGATATCCCGGATCGGACAGGGCCTTGTCGACCTCGAAGTGGTCGCCCCAGCAGGCGAGTTCGAGCCCGTCGTACCCGAAGTCCCGGGCGAACCGGCAGACCTCCTCCAGCGGCAGGTCGGCCCACTGGCCGGTGAAGAGCGTGAAGGGACGAGGCATGAGGGGGACCTCCTAGAGAGCTACGGGGGTGTGTACGGAGTTCTTCTCGGCGCTCTCCTGCACGGCCGCGAGCACCCGCTGCACCCGGAGCCCGTCCGCGAACGACGGTGCGGGGGCCGTCCCTTCAGCGATGGTCCGCACCAGGTCACGGGCCTGGTGGACGAAGGTGTGCTCGTAACCGAGGGCATGGCCCGGCGGCCACCACGCCTCCAGGTAGGGGTGCTCGGGCTCGGTGACGAGGATGCGCCGGAACCCTGCCGTGGCGGCGGGTTCGGTGTGATCGTGGAAGGACAGCTCGTTGAGCCGTTCCAGATCGAAGGCGAGCGAGCCGCGCTCGCCGTTGATCTCCAGCCGCAGCGCGTTCTTCCGTCCGGCCGCCATCCGGGTCGCCTCGAACGAGGCCAGCGCCCCGGACGCGAGCCGGCCGGTGAACAGCGCCGCGTCGTCCACGGTCACCGCCCCTCGCACTCCCCGGTCCGCGGCTCCAAAGAGCCCGGCCGAAGACCCTGCGAGGACCGGCCGTTCGCGTACGAACGTCTCGCTGACCGCCGACACCCCGACCAGCGGCTCCCCCGCCAGGTACTGCGCCAGGTCGACGATGTGCGCCCCCAGGTCGCCGAGCGCTCCCGATCCGGCGTGTTCCCGCTTCAGCCGCCAGCTGAGTGGCGATTCGGGGTCGACGAGCCAGTCCTGGAGATAGGTGGCACGGACATGTCGCAGGGTGCCGATCCGGCCGTCGGCGATCAGCTGCCTGGCGTAGGTGATCGCGGGCACCCTGCGGTAGTTGAAGCCCACCATCGCGACCTGGCCGCGGACCGCCGCGCGCTCCGCAGCCTCGGCCATCGCCTCGGCCTCGGCGACCGTGTTGGCGAGCGGCTTCTCGCACAGCACGTGCTTGCCGGCCTCCAGGGTGGCGATGGCGATCTCGGCATGGCTGTCGCCGGGGGTGCAGATGTCGACGAGCTGTACGTCCTCCCGGGCGATCAGGGCCCGCCAGTCGGTCTCCGCCGCCGCCCAGCCATGGCGGGCCGCCGCCGCGTCGACCGCTGCCCGGTCGCGTCCGCAGATCGCTGCGAGAGCCGGTTTCATGGGCAGGTCGAAGACGTGTCCCGCGGTGCGCCAGCCCTGTGAGTGGGCGGCGCCCATGAACGCGTATCCGACCATGCCGACTCCGAGCACCGGCGCACTCGTCGTCGGCCGGTTGGTCGGCGGCGGCGCTGCGGCCTCCTGATCCGTCTCTTCCCTACGGGCCATCCGGGCTTCCTCCTCGTCGGTCGTTCGATGGGGGCGGCAGAAGGGTCGGCACCCTCCCGCGGGGCGGCTCAGCGGAAGCCCGTCGGCAGGTACTGGTCGATGTTCTCCTTGGTGACCACGGCCGAGTAGAGAGTGAGATTGGTCGGGATCTCCAGTTCGGCCAGGCCCCCGACGCCCTTGCCCTGCGCGAGGGCGCGGGCCAGGTCGATGGCGGACGCCGCCATCGTCGGCGGGTAGAGAACGGTGGCCTTCAGTACGCTGTTGTCGGCCTTGATGGCATCCATCGCGGACTTGGCCCCGGCACCGCCGACCATCAGGAACTCGTCGCGGCCCGCCTGCTGGATGGCGCGGAGCGCGCCCACGCCCTGGTCGTCGTCGTGATTCCACAGCGCGTCGAACTTCTTCTGTGCCTGGAGGAGCTGCGCCATCTTCGCCTGACCCGACTCGACGGTGAAATCCGCCGCCTGACGGGCCACCAGTTGGACGTTCGGGTAGTTCTTCAGGGCGTCGGCGAAGCCCTGGCTGCGCTGCTTGGTGAGCTCCAGATTGTCGATGCCGGCCAGCTCGACGACCTTGGCTCCCGCCTTGTCCTTGAGCTGCTCGCCGATGTACGTGCCGGCGTTGAGACCCATGCCGTAGTTGTCGCCGCCGACCCAGCAGCGGTAGGCCTGCGGCGAGGCGAAGATGCGGTCCAGGTTGATGACGGGAATGCCCGCCCGCATGGCCTCCAGGCCGACCTGGGTGAGTGCCTTGCCGTCGGCGGGAAGGATGACGAGAACGTCGACCTTCTTGTTGATGAGGGTCTTGACCTGGCCGATCTGGGCGGCGGTGTCGTTGGAGCCCTCGGTGCTCTCCAGTGTCACCTCGGAGTATTTCGCTGCCCGCGATGTGGCGTTCTCGTTGATCGCGTTGAGCCAGCCGTGGTCGGCCTGCGGACCGGCGAAGCCGATGGTGACGGGCTTTCCGGGCTTGTTGTCGGCGGCAGGCCGGTCGTTCTGCGCGGTCTCCGACTTCTTGGGCTCGTTGCTGGTGCAGGCGGTGAGGAGGGCGCCCGCGGAGACGGCCGCGGTGCCGAAGAGCAGTCGTCTGCGGCTGGTTTCTGGCATGGCTGTCAAACCCTTCATCCGGTGCGTGACATGTCACATGGGGGCGTGCGGGGCGGTGCGGCGGTTCGGAGCTGCCGGGTCACCGGGCGCGCGCCCAGCGGCTCAGGTCTCCCCGTGCGCCGATGTGCGGCGCTGGACCAGGACGGCGGCGACGATGATCGCGCCCTTGGCGATCTGCTGGACGTCGCTCTGCAGATTGTTGAGCGCGAAGATGTTGGTGATGGTGGTGAAGACGAGGACTCCGAGTACGGAGCCGACGATGGTGCCGCGTCCACCGCTGAGCAGGGTGCCGCCGATGATCGCCGCGGCGATGGCGTCGAGCTCGTACAGGTTGCCGTTGGTGTTCTGTCCCGAGCCGGACAGGATGATCAGCATGAAGGCCGCGATGCCGCAGCACAGCCCGGAGAGCAGATAGAGCTGGAGCCGCTGCCGTCGTACATCGATGCCGGCCAGCCTGGCCGCCTCCGCGTTGCCGCCGACCGCGACCGTACGCCGTCCGAAGGTCGTGCGGTTCAGCACCAGCCAGCCGATGACGGTCACCGCGGCGAACATCATGACCAGGGGCGGAATACCGAGGATGTACGAGTCGGGCAGGCCCAGGTCGAGGACCGATTCCACGGTGACGAGCTGGGTCCTGCCGTCGGTGATCTGGAGGGCGAGCCCGCGGGCCGAGGCGAGCATGGCCAGCGTCGCGATGAACGGAACCATCCGGCCGTACGCGATGAGCAGCCCGTTCACCAGTCCGGCGCCGAGACCGACGATCAGCGCGGTGAACAGGATTCCCGCGAAGCCGTACTCCTGGGTGGCGACCGTGGTCGCCCACACGGAGGCCAGTGCCACCATCGCACCGACCGACAGATCGATGCCGCCGCTGGTGATGACGAAGGTCATTCCGACGGTGACGACACCGATGACCGACGCCTGGGTCAGGATCAGCTGAAGGTTTCCGGTGTCCAGGAAGGCGTCGGGCTCGGTGAATCCGCCGACGGCGATCAGTACGGCGAGAACGCCGAGAAGCGAGAGGTTGCGGACGTCCGCGCGCAGGCCGAAGGCGCGCGTGGTGCCGTCCTCCTTACGGGCTCCGGAGAACGGGGCGGGGGCGGGGGCGGCGGCCCCCTTGTCCGGACCGCCCTGCTGCGCCGAGGAGACGGGCTGCGTCATGACGTCGGGCTCCCTTCCATCACTAGGTCGAGTACGCGGTGCTCGTCGAGCTCCCCGGCGTCCGCCGTGTGCACGACACGGCCCTCGCGGAGCACCAGCACCCGGTCGGCGAGGCCCAGCACCTCGGGCACCTCGCTGGAGACGAGCAGGACGGCGAGGCCCTCGTCGGCCAGCCGGCGGATCACGGCGTAGAGCTCGGCACGGGCGCCGACGTCGACACCGCGGGTCGGCTCGTCGAGCAACAGGACCCGGCAGCCGCGCAGCAGCCAGCGGGCCAGGACGGCTTTCTGCTGATTGCCGCCGGACAGTGTGCGGACCGGCGTGTCCGGGTTGTCGGGGCGCAGGGAGAGCTCGCGGGTGGCGGTACGGGCCGCCCGGCGTTCGGCCCGGCGGTCCATCCAGCCGGCCCGGGAGAACCGGGACATCGAGGAGACGGAGACATTACGGGTGACGGATTCGAGCATCAGCAGGGCCTGCGCCTTGCGTTCCTCGGGGGCCAGGCCGATCCCGGCGGCAACGGCCGCGCGGACGCTGCCGGGCCGGAGCTGTTGGCCGGCCACGGTGACGCGTCCGGCGCTCGGCCTGCGGGCGCCGTAGACGGTCTCCAGGATCTCGGAACGCCCCGAGCCGACGAGTCCGGCCAGACCGACGATCTCACCTGGCCTCAACTCCAGGTCCACCGGGGCGAATTCTCCCTTTCTGGTCAGCCCCTCGACCTTCAGTACCGGCTCGGCCGCTGCTGCCCCCGAGCCGTCCGTGGTGCGTGGCGGAAAGACGTACTCGACGTTGCGGCCGGTCATCATGGCAACGATGTCGCGTGTCGGTGTGGACTTGGCGGGCAGCCCCACGGCGACGGCGCGGCCGTCCTTGAGCACGGTCACCCGGTCGCCGATCCGGCGGATCTCCTCCAGTCGGTGCGAGATGTACACGACGGCGACGCCGTCGGCGGTGAGGGCGGCGACGATACGGAAGAGGTTGTCGACCTCGTCGGGGTCGAGCGCGGCCGACGGCTCGTCCATCACGATGAGCCGCACGTCGTGCGAGAGGGCCCGCGCCATGGAGACGATCTGCTGTTGTGCGGCGGACAGTTCACCGACCGCCTGCGCCGGGTCGATCTCCGGGTGGCCGAGACGCTTCAGCAGGGCGGCGGCCGCCGTGCGGCCCTCGCGGATGCGGACGACGAAGCGGGCGGTGGTGGGTTCATGACCGAGGAAGACGTTCTCGGCGACCGACAGGCCCTCGACCAGGTCGAGTTCCTGGTAGATGGTGGCGATGCCCAGGCGCATCGCGGCGACGGGCGACTTGAGGGCGACGGGTTCATCGCGCCAGGTGATCTCGCCGCCGTCGGGCCGGTGGGCCCCGGCGAGCACCTTGATGAGAGTGGACTTGCCGGCACCGTTCTGCCCGAGGAGACAGTGGACTTCGCCGGCCTGTACCTCCAGATCCACACCCTCCAGGGCACGTACTCCGGGGAACGACTTGGTGATGCCGGACATGGTGAGCAGAGGTGGTTCTGGTGCCATGACAAATCCCCTCGGCGAGTGGGGTCTCCCCTGCTCGAACGCAGCCGAGAGCTGGGGGAAGGCCGGTGAGCGGGCAGGGCTGTACCAGGTACGGTGGTGCGAGTGTTCCGGGACGTCCGAGGCTTCCGGGGTGTCCGGGGTGTCCGGGGTTTCTCTGCGTTTCGGTACTTCGGCACTTGGCTGCTTCGGAACTTCGGAGCTTCGGAGCTTCGGAGCGTGCCTACGTTTGCTGGTGTGGGCTGCCTATGCGCTGCCGGCCCGCGGTCAGGCCGGTGAGAACAGATGGTCGCTGATGAGCCGGGCGGCGCCGATCACTCCGGCGGCCGGTCCCAACTCGCCCAGCACGATGGGGAGATTGCCGGTGGCCAGCGGCAGCGACTGCCGGTAGACCTGGGTCCTGACGCTGGCGAGGAGCGTGTGCCCGAGGCCGGTCACACCGCCTCCAATCACCACCAGCCCGGGATTGAAGAAGCTGACGAGTCCCGCGATGACCTGGCCGACCCGGTTGCCGCCTTCGCGGATCAGGTCGAGCGAGGTGGCATCGCCGGCGGCCGCGGCGGCGGCCACATCGGCGGCGGTGAGCTGTCCGGCGGCCTCCAGCCGGCCCGCGAGCTCCGCCGACTGCCCGGCACGCGCCGCGTCCTCGGCGTCGCGGGCGAGCGCGGCACCGCTGAAGTGGGCTTCCAGACACCCCCGGTTGCCACAGGCGCAGGCGCGTCCTTCGGGTTCGACCTGGATGTGGCCGATGTCTCCGGCGCTGCCCGTCGTACCGCGGTGGACCTCACCGCCGACGACGATGCCGCAGCCGATGCCCGTACCGATCTTGACGCAGAGGAAGTCGCCGACCGAACGCGCCACCCCTGCGTGCTGCTCCCCCATGGCCATCAGGTTCACGTCGTTGTCGACCATGACGGGGCAGCCCAGCTCCTGGCTGAGCGCCTCGCGGACCGGGAAGCCGTCCCAGCCGGGCATGATCGGGGGCGCGACCGGCACGCCTTCGGGGAAGCGGACCGGGCCCGGCACACCGATGCCCGCGCCGTCGAAGCCTTCGGCGAGGCCGGAGGCCCGGAGCTTGGCCGCCATGGCCAGCACCTGCTCGAAGATGGCGACGGGCCCTTCGCGTACGTCCATGGGATGGTTGAGGTGACCCAGGACCTCCAACTCGGCGTTGGTGACTGCCACATCGACGGATGTGGCACCGATGTCGACGCCGAGGAACCGCAGCTGCGGGGCGAGCCGGATGTTGTGCGAGCGACGCCCTCCGCGGGATGCGGCGAGTCCGTCGGCCACGACAAGTCCGGTCTCCAGCAGCCTGTCCACCTCGACGGCGAGCTTGGAGCGGGAGAGATCGACCTGATCCCCCAGCTGTGCCCGTGAGTTGGGCCCGCCGTCGCGCAACAGCCGGAGCAGTCGCGCCTGATGCGCATTCGCGGGTCGTGCCGTCATACGTCTCACGCACCCCTCCCGCCGCATCGGCCTGTCCGTCGGGCTTTCGAGGGGAACGTAGCAGCGGTTGCCGGGAGTGGGAAGAAGTTGCGCAGCAATCCACTACAACTTTCTCCACACCGAGGACAAAGCCGTTCCTCCGGCCGACGGCCGGCGGTGAGCGCGGCGGGAGCGGACCGAGCGGAAATCAGCGGTGCCGGAACGGGCCGTCCAGCGCCGCCCATTGGAGCAGCATGATGGTCTTGGCATCGGTGATGGACCCGTCCCGGACCATGGAGAGGGCCTCCTCGAAGGGAAGTTCCACGGTCTCGATGTCCTCCCCCTCGGCCGCGATCCCGTACCCGCCGGAGGTTCCGGTCGTCGAGTGGTAGGGGGCGGCGAAGAAGTGCAGGCGTTCGGTGACCGAGCCGGGGCTCATGTAGACGTCGAAGACACGCTCGGGGGTGCCGACGACGTGCCCGGTCTCCTCGGCCGCCTCCCTGCGGATGGCCTCCTCGGGACTGTCGCCGTCGAGCAGCCCGGCGGCGGCCTCGATCAGCATCCCGTCGTGGTGCCCGTTGACGTAGGCGGGCAGCCTGAACTGACGGGTCAGCAGAACGGCGCGGCGGTCGGGGTGGTAGAGCAGGATCGTGGCACCGTCGCCCCGGTCGTACGTCTCCCGCTGCTCCCGGCTCCAGTGACCGTCACCGTGCTGGTAGTCGAAAGTCGTTCTGCGCAGGACGTACCAGTCGCAGGACAGCACCTCCACGTCCCTGATCCGCACGCGCGGATTGCCGGTCAGGTCGCGCCCCTGCCGGTCCAGGCCGGTGCGGCCGCGACGGTCGGGGGTGTCCAGTCCTGCGGTCATGGTGTGCGCTCCTCGTGGTGGATCGGGTTCAGGCGAGGACGGTCCGGACGCCCGCGTCGCGCAGGGCCGCCAGCGTCAGCGGGCCGTTGGGGTGGGTGGCGGCGTCCCGGGCCGCGCTGTCGGTGACGAACGCGTCCACCGCGCCCACGGCAGCGACCTGACTGAACGCGCGCACTCCGAGCTTGGTCGCGTCCGCGACGGCGACGGTCCGGTCCGACTGCGCGAGCGCGGCCCGTTTGACGGCCGCGTCGTCGAGCGAGAACTCCGACCAGCCGTACTCGGCGTGCACACCACCGATGGACAGTACGAAGCAGTCGAAGGCCAGCGCTTCGATGGTGCGCAGGGCCAGCGGGCCGACCAGTGAACGTTCGCCGGGACGTGACCGGCCGCCGACGACCAGCAGTTCGATCCCGGGCCGGTCCGCCAGGCGGGCCGCGGCCTGAAGACTGAGCACCGCCACCGTCAGGGGCGCCCGTGCGGCCAGCTGCTCGGCGACATGCACCGTGGTGGTTCCCGCGTCGAGAAGCACCCGCGAGCCCGGCTCGACCATCGCGGCGACGGCCACGCCGAGCCGGTTCTTCGTCGCGGCCTGCCACGGCTCACGGGCCGAGAAGCCCGCGCCCTCCTCCCGAGCGCGCGTGGCGACCGCACCGCCGTGCACCCTGCGCACCAGCCCCTGCCGCTCCAGCGCGTCGAGGTCCCGGCGGACGGTCATTTCGGAGACCCCGAGGCGATGGGAGAGCTCCGACACGGAGACCCGGTCGGAGCCCTGCACCAATCGCAGGGTCAGGTCCAGACGATTGGCGACACCCATGACCCATTTCTAACATGGTGATGTTCATTTGAACATCCATATATGCGAATACCTGAGCGCCATCAGAGCGGCCGGGTGACACGAAAGGCGGAAGGGCGGTGTGCCACGCGGAGGACGGTGCGCCACGCACGGAAGGGCCGGGGCCTCAGGCCCCGGCCCCGCCACTCAGGGACAGCGGATCACCTGACCCGCGTACGAGAGATTCCCGCCGAAGCCGAAAAGCAGCACCGGCGCGCCGCTGTGGATCTCGCCGCGCTCCACCAGCTTGGACAGGGCCATCGGAATCGAGGCCGCGGACGTGTTGCCGGATTCCACGACATCCCGGGCAATGACCGCGTTCACCGCGCCGATCTTCCTGGCGACAGGTTCGATGATCCTCAGATTGGCCTGATGCAGCACGACCGCGGCCAGGTCCTCCGGGGCGACCCCGGCCTTTTCGCACACCTTGCGCGCGATGGGCGGCAGCTGCGTGGTGGCCCACCTGTATACGGACTGCCCTTCCTGCGCGAAACGCGGGGGCGTTCCCTCGATCCGTACCGCGTTGCCCATCTCCGGCACCGACCCCCACAGCACGGGGCCGATCCCGGGCCGGTCCCCGCCGTCCGGGTCCGCGACGACGACCGCCGCACCGGCGCCGTCACCGAGCAGGACACAGGTGCTGCGGTCGGTCCAGTCCGCGATGTCCGCCATCTTGTCGGCGCCGATGACGAGGACGCGCTCGGCCGAGCCCGCCCGGATCGCATGGTCGGCGGTGGCGAGGGCGTGGGTGAATCCGGAGCAGACCACGTTGATGTCCATCACCGCGGGCGACCCCATACCGAGCCGGGCGGCCACCCGCGCCGACATGCTCGGCGAACGGTCGATCGCCGTGGAGGTGGCGACCAGCACCAGATCGACCTCCGCGGGCTGCAGCCCCGCCGCGGCGAGCGCCTTGCCCCCCGCGTACGCGGCCATCTCGTCCACCGGCTCGTCAGGGCCGCCCACATGGCGGGTCTTGATACCGACGCGACTGGTGATCCACTCGTCACTGGTGTCGACCATGGCCGCCAGATCGTCGTTGGTGAGCACCTTGGCGGGCTGATAGTGGCCGAGCGCCACGACACGTGAGCCGGTCATGTACGGGGTCCCCTCGCTACGTATGGCAGGAACCATCCAGTCTTGGTCGCTACCGACCGGTACAGGGGCACGTGTTCCCACAGGAATAGCACTCGGTCGTTGGAGGCTTGGCGACAGTGTTGACCGCACGAAACACATACTGTAGGCAAAGTTCTGTCGTCGTGGGCATCGCCTCCGTTCTCCCACCCGGCTCGCTCCCCCTGCGCGATGGCGCGGCCGGAGGCTTCATGCGCCCGGCGCACTCGGCATCTCCCGCCCTTCGAGGAACAGCGGCATCCGGGACCCGGTACGGGCCGGCCCGGACGGAGACCGCGACCAACCGTGCGCACTGCGGTACCGGCTGCAATGTCACACTCCACGTGCAGGACAATGTGATCGTCGAGGTCGCCTCTCCGCACAGACATCCGGTGGCCCACGGCAATCTCCGCATCAAGGGCCGGTTCGGCTTCCACCACGTACAGAATCGGGTTCAGCCGCTATGGGACGGGTCACCGAGCGCCGCCGCATCATCCGCATCCGGGACGGGGCCGTCTCCACACGCCCCGACACGCTCGTCGCCGAGGAGCCCCTGGAAATCCGGCTGAACGGCAGGCCGCTCGCCATCACGATGCGCACACCGGGCGACGACTTCGCGCTGGCGGCGGGCTTCCTGGTGAGCGAGGGCGTGATCGGCGACGGCTCCGAGGTGCGCTCGATCGTCTACTGTGCCGGGGCCACGGCGGACGGCACGAACACGTACAACGTGGTGGATGTGAAGCTCGCGCCCGGCGTCGCGGTCCCCGACATCACCCTCGAACGCAATGTGTACACCACGTCCTCCTGCGGGCTGTGCGGCAAGGCGAGCCTCGACGCGGTACGCACCACGACCCGGCATCCGATCGCCGACACTCCCCCGGTCCGGGTCGAACCCGCCCTGCTCGCCGCCCTCCCCGACCGGCTGCGGGCAGCGCAACAGGTCTTCGACCGGACCGGTGGCCTGCACGCGGCGGCACTGTTCTCCGAGAGGGGCGAACTGCTCGACATCCGGGAGGACGTCGGCCGGCACAACGCGGTCGACAAGCTGGTCGGCCGGGTCCTCACCGACGGCCGGCTGCCTCTGTCGCGGGCGATTCTGCTGGTGTCGGGACGGGCCTCGTTCGAGCTGGCCCAGAAGGCGGTGATGGCCGGGATCCCGCTGCTCGCCTCGGTCTCGGCTCCGTCGTCCCTCGCCGTGGACCTGGCGGCCGAGACCGGACTGACCCTGGTCGGTTTTCTGCGGGGTCCGTCCATGAACGTGTACGCGGGTGAGCACCGCATCGCTCTGGAGGCGGCTCCCGGCCAGGACTGACGCACCCCACCCGTCCGCAGGGGGTAGGGTCGGCCGGCGAGAACGCCCCCTGCTCCGGTCGGCCCCACCCCCGCCCGGGATCCGTCTTCAGCTCACCGCGGCCGGCTCCCGCGGCACCGCGCCGTTCTCCTGGTTCTCCTCCCGCGGGTCGCGCGAACGGCGCTTGGCGATCACCGCGCACACCATCAGCTGCATCTGATGGAAGAGCATCAGCGGCAGCACGGCGAGGGATGCCTGCGCCCCGAACAGGACGCTCGCCATCGGCAGCCCGGAGGCCAGGCTCTTCTTCGAGCCGGCGAACTGGATGGCGATCCGGTCCTCCCGGTCGAAGCCGAGCCACTTCGCCCCGTACCAGGTCAGCGCGAGCATCAGCGCGAGCAGTAGCACTTCGGCACCGAGCAGTGCACCCAGCCTCGCGGGGGTGACCTGGTGCCAGATACCCGCGACCATGCCCTCGCTGAACGCCGTGTAGACGACGAGCAGGATCGAGCCGCGGTCGACATGGCCGAGGACCTTCTTGTGGCGGGTGATGAAGCCGCCGATCCAGCGGCGCAGCAGCTGCCCCACGACGAACGGCAGCAGCAGCTGGACCCCGATCCTCAGCAGCGCGTCAGCCGAGAATCCGTCGCCGCTGTTGCCGAGCAGCGCCGCGGCGAGCAACGGGGTGAGGAAGATCCCGGCGATCGAGGAGAAGGAACCCGCGCAGATCGCCGCGGGCACGTTGCCGCGCGCGATCGAGGTGAAGGCGATCGACGACTGGATGGTCGAGGGAACGAAGCAGAGGAAGAGGAAGCCGCTGTAGAGCTGCGGGGTCAGGACGTACGGCACCAGCCCCCTGCCCGCCAGTCCGAGCAGCGGAAAGGCGACGAAGGTACAGACCAGTACGGTGAGGTGGAGCCGCCAGTGCCTGAGGCCCTCGAGTGCCTCGGCAGTGGAGAGCCGGGCGCCGTACAGGAAGAAGAGCAGGGCGACCGCTCCGGTCGACGCGCCGCCCGCCACATCCGCGACGGGTCCCGACGCCGGCAGTATCGCCGCGAGTACGACCGTGCCGATCAGCGCCATGATGTACGGGTCGATCGGCAGCCAGGACGGCAGTTTCGGGGTGCGGCGGCTCATCTGCTCCACATGTTCTCTTGGTTCCGGTCGTACCCTGCCCATCCTGCTCTTGACCGAGGCCATCGGGAATCCCGCATGCCGCTCTCACTGTCATCGCGTTCCGCGATAGCCTGGCCCCATGTACGACCCCGTGCAGCTCCGTACCTTTCTCGCCGTCGCCCAGACCCTGAGCTTCACGCAGGCCGCCCGCCGGCTGGGGGTGCGGCAGTCCACGGTGAGCCAGCATGTGCGGCGGCTGGAGGACGCGGCGGGGCGGCAGTTGTTCACCCGGGACACGCACCGGGTCGATCTCACCGTGGACGGTGAGGCGATGCTCGGTTTCGCCCGGACGATACTCGAGGCCCACGAGCGGGCGGCGGCCTTCTTCGCCGGCACGCGGCTGCGCGGGCGGCTGCGCTTCGGGGCGTCCGAGGATTTCGTGCTGACCCGGCTGCCGGAGATCCTGGAGTCGTTCCGCCGCGACCACCCGGAGGTCGAGCTGGAGCTGACGGTGGAGCTCTCCGGCACGCTGCACCAGCGACTGGCGGCGGGCCGGCTCGACCTGGTGCTCGCCAAGCGACGCGTCGGCGACACGCACGGGGAGCTGGTCTGGCAGGACGCGCTGACCTGGATCGGCGCACCACGGCTGCGGATCGACCCGGACCGTCCGGTTCCGCTGGTCCTCTTCCCGCCGCCGGGCATCACCCGGGCCCGCGCCATCGAGGTCCTGGAGGAGCACGGCCGGTCCTGGCGGGTCGCCTGTACGAGCTCCAGCCTGAACGGACTGATCGCGGCGGCCCGCGCGGGGCTGGGCGCGATGGCTCACAGCCGCGGGCTGATCCCGCCGGGCCTGGCGCCGGTGCCGGCCGGAGCGGGGCTGCCGGAGCTGGGCGATGTGGACTTCGTCCTGCTGCACGGCCGCCGCCGCAACGCGGCGCAGGAGGCCGCGGATGCCCTGGCTGCGGCGATCCTGGCGGGCGGCGACCGGCTGCTCCGGGGCGGCGGCGCGATCGGTTCGATCGGCGGCCGGGGCGGCGCATGACCACACGCCCGTACGGGAAAGATGGCCCGGCCCCGGCCCCGGCCCCGGCCCCGGCCGCAGGACCGACGCCGACGCCGGGTCCGCGCCCGCCCGGTCCGGTCCGGGGTGCACTTGCCCCTTCATGGGCCAATGGCCCCACAACCGCCCGGCCCAGGAGTGACCGCGGCGTACAGATTCGGTGGAGATTCCGGCGCGGGCCGCTTGCTCTGCGGTCCCCGTCGCGCCCGAGCCTTGCCCATCTGGCCGGTTTTCGGTGGCTGATCTGTGGCTATGGCCACGTGGTCCGCGGGTACGGGACCCTCCCGCCGCACCGTTCGTTGGGGTAGCGTCACGGCGCTGTGCGGAGCGCCACGAGGAGCAGGTCATTGCGCGAGTTCACTGTCCCACCCATGGCGGCCGCGCCCCTCGTAGGCGGGCTGGCCGATGTGGTGTTCGACTACGCCGAGGAGGATCCGGACCGGGTCGCGCTCGGCCGGAAAGACGCGGGCGGACGCTGGCGGGACGTCACTGCGGCGATGTTCCGCGACGAGGTGCTGTCGCTCGCCAAGGGGCTGATCGCCCACGGTGTCAGATTCGGCGACCGGGTGGCCCTGATGTCGCGCACGCGCTACGAGTGGACGCTCTTCGACTTCGCGCTGTGGACGGTCGGAGCCCAGTCCGTGCCGGTCTATCCGACGTCCTCGGCCGAGCAGGTCCTCTGGATGCTGCACGACGCCGATGTGTCCGCCGTCATGGTCGAGCACGAGGACCACGCGATGACGCTCGCCTCGGTCATCGACCGGCTCCCCGGACTCAAGCGGCTCTGGCAGCTGGACGTCGACGCCGTGACCGAGCTGTTCGACGCCGGCGCCCGGATCGACGACGAGGTGGTGCACCGCCACCGGCGCGCGGTGACACCCGAGTCGGTGGCGACGATCATCTACACCTCGGGGACGACGGGACGCCCCAAGGGCTGTGTGATCACGCACGCGAACTTCATGTTCGAGACGGACACCATGGCCTCGCGCTGGGAGTCGGTGTTCCACTCCAGGCCGGGCGACGAGGCGGCCACCCTCCTCTTCCTGCCGCTGGCGCACGTGTTCGGCCGGATGGTGGAAGTCGCCGCGGTCCGCGGCCGGGTGAAGCTGGGCCATCAGCCGGAGCTGTCGGCGAAGGCCCTGATGCCGGATCTGGAGTCGTTCCGGCCGACGTTCATCCTGGCGGTGCCGTACATCCTCGAGAAGGTTTTCCACGCGGCCCGGCGCAAGGCGGAGGCGGAGGGCCGGGCCGGACCGTTCGACAAGGCCGTGGACATCGCGGTGAAGTACGCCGAGGCAATGGAGGCGCGGGCGTTCGGAACCGGTCCGGGGCCGTCCGCCGGGCTGCGGATGCAGCACCAGTTCTTCGACAAGGTCGTGTACAAGAAGGTGCGCGAGGCGATGGGCGGCCGGATCCGGCACGCCATGTCCGGCGGTTCGGGGATGGAGCGGCGGCTCGGGCTGTTCTTCGCGGGCGCCGGCGTCACGGTCTACGAGGGGTACGGGCTGACCGAGTCGACCGCGGCGGCCACCGCCAATCCGCCGGAGCGCGCCCGGTACGGCACGGTCGGGCAGCCGATCCCCGGCACGACCGTGCACATCGCCGAGGACGGCGAGGTGTGGTTGCACGGCGCCAACGTGTTCACGGGCTACCTCGGCGACCCGCGGGCCACCGACGCGGTGCTGCGTGAGGGCTGGCTGGCCACCGGGGATCTGGGAACACTCGACGAGGACGGCTATCTCACGATCACCGGGCGGAAGAAGGAGGTCCTGGTGACCTCGGGCGGCAAGACCGTGTCGCCGACCGGGCTGGAGGAACGGGTGCGGGCCCATCCGCTGGTCGCGCAGTGCATCGTCGTCGGCAACGACCGGCCGTACATCGCCGCGCTGGTCACGGTCGACCAGGAATCGGTGGACCACTGGCTCGCCATGCAGGGGCGGGCGCCCATGTCTCCGGGGGAGCTGGTGCGCAACCCCGACCTGGAGATGGAGGTCCGGCGGGCGGTGGTCGCCGCCAATACGGCGGTGTCCCAGGCCGAGTCGATCCGTACGTTCCGGATCCTCGCGCATCCGTTCAGCGAGGAACACGGTCTGCTCACGCCGTCACTGAAGCTGAAGCGGAAGGCGATCGAGACGGCGTACGCGAAGGAGGTCGATGCGCTGTACCGCTGAGGCACGGCCGGCCGTGCCCCAGCGGAAGGGCGCGGGCTAGGTGATCGAGATGCGGAACAGCTTGTCCGAGCCGTCCGGTTCCTTCCCCTTGTTGTCGCAGTTGGTGGTGGAGAGCCAGAGCTGGTCCTGGCCGGGAACCTTGGTGACCGTGCGCAGCCGTCCGTAGGTACCGACGTAGTACGCGGTCGGCGTGCCGAGGTTCTCGGTGTCACCGCTGATCGGCACCCGCCACAGCCTCTCGCCCTTCAGGGCGGCCATGTAGATGACGTTGCGGACGATGGCGATCCCACTGGGCGAGGCCTCGGAGACGGTCCAGGTCTTCTTCGGATTGGTCATGCCGGCGGTGGTGCAGGTGCCCTCGCAGACGGGCCAGCCGTAGTTCTTGCCCGGCTTGATGAGATTGAGCTCGTCCTTCTTGCTGTCGCCGAACTCCGCCTCCCACAGGCGGCCGTTGCGGTCGAAGGCGAGGCCCTGCGGGTTGCGGTGGCCGTAGCTGTAGACGTAGTTGCCGAACGGGTTGCCGGGGGCGGGCCTGCCGTCCGTCGTCATCCGCAGGATCTTGCCGTTCAGCGAGTTCTTGTCCTGGGCGAGGTCGGGGGTCTGGGCCTCGCCGGTCGACGCGTACAGGTAGCCGTCGGGGCCGAACGCGAGCCGCCCGCCGTTGTGGTATCTGCTCTTCTTGATCCCCTTGAGCAGGACCGTGTATCCGCCGAGCGAGCTGCCGTCGTACGTCATGCGGGCGACGCGATTGCCCTCGGACGCGGTGTGCATGAAGTACACGTAGTGGTTGGTGGACCACTTGGGGTCGGCCGCGACGCCGAGCAGACCGCCCTCACCGTCGGTCGTGACCGCGTCGGGCACGGTCCCGACCTGGGTCCTGGTGCCGCCGGAGGTGACCTTGAAGACCTTGAAGCTGTCCCGTTCGGTCGTCAGCGCGGTCTTGCCGTCGGGCATCCAGTAGGTGCCCCACGGAATGGACCAGCCGGTGGAGACGGTGGCGATGCCCGACGGCACACCTCCGTCGGTGGCGCAGGCCGGGGTGGTGAAGGCGACCGTGTTGCCGGGCGGCGAGGTGTTGCCCGCCGCGTCCTCGGCGACGACGTCGAGGGAGTACGGGCTGGCACAGGCGAGCCCGGTGAGGGTGGTCGTGGTGGCCGGCGGGGTGCCGGTGACGGTCTTGTAGACGGTGCTGCCGCTGCGCACCTCGTAGGCGGTGACGGCCTTGTCGTCCGTCGACGCTCCCCAGTCCAGGACGACGCTGTTGGCGGTGAGGCCCGAGGCGGACAGGGTGCCGGGCGCGGAGGGTGCGGTGGTGTCGGAGCTGCGCAGGGTGGTGCAGTCCACGACCGGACTGACCGACGACACGTTGCCGGCCGCGTCACGCGCGAAGACGGAGAGGTTGTACGTAGTGCCGGGGGTGAGCCCGGTCAGGTTCTTCGTCGTGGCGGTGCCCGCCGCCTCGGCGAGCTTGTTGCCGTGTTCGTAGATGTCGTAGGCGGCGACGCCCACGTTGTCCGTCGCGGCGCCCCAGTTCAGCGTGAGGCCGTCCTCGGTGATCGCGGAGCAGCTGGGCTGCCCGGGTGCGGTGGGCGCCTCGGTGTCCGAGGAGGTGACGGTGAAGTCGATGTAGTCGAGGTTGGGCAGTCCGTCGGCCGTCGTGGACGTCAGCCGGATCTTGTTGCTGCCTGCCGCGACGGGGGCAGTGAGGGTGGAGGTGGCCCAGGTGTTCCAGTCGGCGGTGGCCTTGAAGGCGCGGGCGGCCGAGACGACCGTGCCGCCCACGGCGATGTCGGCGGGCCTGGTGGCCGCCGTGCCGTTGGAGTACCGGACGGCGATCTGCCCGGTCCCCGCGGAGGCCGCGGTGACGGTGAACTCCACATAGCTGCCGGTGACGTTGTCTCCGTTGACGAAGCCGGTCCCGGAGTAGCCGGAGTGGTTGGACTCGGTGGCGCCCTTGACGATGGTCGCGGACTCCGCCTCGTACCGGGTGGCGGCCGCGGAGGCGGATTGCGGGACCGCCTGCACCAGGGCGGTACAGAGCAGCATGACCGCGAGGGCGGCCGTTCTGCTCCGTAACGCGGTGAACGTTCTGGCCTTCATCCGAACCTCCGTCAGGGAACCCAGTAGTTACCGGATGCGACGATCATCGACTGCAGTTGGACGCTCCCGCCGTAGTAGAGCTGCGGGTCGATCGAGGTGGTGGCCAGCTTGTTCCAGAGAGCGTCGAGCCAGGTCTGGGATCCGGGGTCGGTCAGCGCGGTCACGACGAACGGGGCGGTGAACGCCATGTCGTCGCCGCTGTCGAAGGTCGTGCCGTTGAGGTGGTACCCGGTGACGATCTTGTCCGGGTTGCCGCCGGTCTTCGACTTTATCCAGGAGTTGAGCTTGCGCGCCGAGGCGATCGAGGCGGCATCCCCGCTGGTGACGGCGTCGGCCCCGATGCGCCACGGGTCGCGGCAGGCGTTCCAGGAGTAGTCGCCGTCGTTGGGTCCTTCGAGCACCTCGCCCGCGGCGGGCTTTGCCGTGGTGTTGGTGTTGACGACGAAGTCCGCCAACAGGCCCGTGCCGGATGCGTACTTGGACTGCTGAGAGGTGATCAGTTTCTGGTGGGCCGTGCGCACGGTGTCCCAGGTGCTGTCGCCCG
Source organism: Streptomyces sp. NPDC015032 (assembly GCF_043080425.1). Taxonomy (NCBI): domain Bacteria; kingdom Bacillati; phylum Actinomycetota; class Actinomycetes; order Kitasatosporales; family Streptomycetaceae; genus Streptomyces; species Streptomyces sp. NPDC015032. Next base: position 39,127 of record NZ_JBIBVN010000049.1, read on the forward strand.
TCGCCTTCCTGAAGGCACGGAAGTGGTCGATCATCCAGTCCGAGGAGCGGGTCATCCAGTAGTGGGACTCGCCGGAGTCCGACCAGTCGCCGAACAGCATGAGGTGAGTGGTCGGGTTGACCTCGCTCTTCTTGATGGCGTTGATGTGCTTGACCGCGAGATCCTTGTAGTTGTACGTCCCCGTGGAGCCCCACTGCTTGTCGGCGAGCAGCAGCCCGTAGGCGACGTCGAGGTCCCCGTCGGTCGCCGAGTCGGAGCCGTCGACGCTCTTGCAGGAGGCGTCCTGCTCCGCGGCGAGAAGGTTGGCGTTGTTGACCGAGGGGTGCGCGAGCATGTACTTCACCATGCCGTCGAAGACGGTCTTCGCCTCCGGGTCGGCTCCCGCCATCGTCGCGGTGACGACCATGCCGTAGCCCTGGGCCTCAGCGACGTAGGGGTGGTCGGCGTCCGGCGAGATGACCTGGTACCAGCCGTTTCCGCAGTTCTTCCGGACGAACGCGGACTTCCAGGCGTTGTACGTCTTGATCACTGCCTGGTCGAGCGCGGACTGCGCACCGGACGGCTTCAGCATCCCCGCGGCGTAGGGGAACTGGTGGCTGCCGAACGGCACCGCGGGAGCGCCGGTCGCGCCGAACGGGACCGAGGAGGCGACGACCCCGCCGTTGACGCCGATGTCCATCGGGCGGTCGGTGGCGGTGCCGTTGGCGTAGCGGGTGGCGAGCGAGGTGCTGCCCGCGGCGGCATCCACCGCGAACTCCGCGGAAGAACCCGCGGCGTTGGTGTGGTCGACGAAGCCGGTGCCGGAGTAGCCGGAGTGGTTCGTCGGCGCGGTCGCGCGGGAGAGTGTGGCGCCCTCCGCCTCGTATCGGTCGGCCGCCGCGGCCGCGGGCGGCGCGGCGAGCAGGGGCAGCAGCAGTCCGGCGGCGGCGAGTGCCGTGCCGCCGATGGTCAGTTTGCTCGTGGTGGTGCGCATGGGACCTCCTCAGCCCTTGTACTGGACGACGATCTTGGTGAAGTCGTACGGGGACTGGGACACTCCGCTGCAGGCGTCCGCGTCGCCGTCAAAACCGCAGGCACGGTCCCGGTTGAGGGACCAGAAGGCGTAGCGCGCGATGTGGTGCTGCTGCGCGTAGCCGAGGATCGTTCTGAAGTCGGTGGTGGTGACGGTCTCGCCCGGCTCGTCGGTCTTCCCGTTCATCGAGGAGACCCCGATGTGCCGGTAGGCCGCGTCGTCGCTGTAACCGTAGGCGCTCTTGACGGCGGCCTTCAGCCCGTCGAGTGCGCTGACCGTGGCCGCGCCCATGGTGCCGCTGTGCCCGCCGAAGTCGAAGGGCATGATGACCCAGCCGTCGTTGTCGAGCCCTGCGGCGGCGCCCCGTTCGATGAGGTCCTTGCCGTTGGCGTCGGGGCCGGTCGGCGTGGTCCCCATGGTCACGTAGGTGACGATGCCCGGGTTCCTGGCCTTGACGATCTTCAGGGCGTCGACGACGCGCTGTCGCACGGTGGCCTTGGAGAACTCGGTGTCCTCGATGTCGATGTCCAGCGCCTTGAGGTGGTAGGCGTCGATCACCTTCTGATAAGCCCCGGCCAGCGCGGCGGCGCTGGAACACTTCTCGCCGAGCTTGTTGCCGCTCCAGCCGCCCACCGACACGACGATGTCGCCGCGAGCCGCCCGGATGGAGTCGATGGCGGCCTGGTCCGAACCGCCGGTCAGCGCCCGGTCGCCGTCCCACTTCGGGTTGCAGGTGCCGTCCGAGAGGATGAAGGCGAGCGTGAACCACTTCACGCCCGTCGCCGCCATCACCTCGGTCGGCTTCTGCGGGTTTCCCCAGCCCAGGTACTCGTAGGGGGCCGCGGCCATCGCTCCGGGGCCCGCGGCCTCGGCAGGAGCGGACGGGGCGTCGGCACCCGCGCCGTCGGCGCCCGATGCGGCGGTGGCCTTGGGGATCTGGGCGAGCAGCGGAAGAATCAGACAGCTGAGGCCGGCGAGGACGGCCGCGATACGGCGTGGGGGGCGATCAGCATGCACGAGGGCTCCCTTCGGGTCGACGTTAGGAAAGGTTCCTAACCATCACTGCATGGGATTCCCTGGAGAACGATCTGTCAATGCTCCGCGCGGGCCCAAATATCGTGGTCCGTACGTGAGTTCGCAGGATTTCGGACAGGTCGGGCACGAACCGGCAGCGGGACGGAAGCCGGCTCGCCGGGGAATGCATCGCAGTCGCTGATCGTTGACGATGAGAATGCCAATCGACGATGTAAGGATCGACTGCTCGTGAGCAAGGCCCCCTCCATCACCCTCAACAACGGCGTCGAGATGCCACAGCTCGGTTTCGGTGTCTGGCAGGTGCCCGACGACGAGGCCGCGCGGGCGGTCGCGACAGCCATCGAGTCCGGGTACCGGAGCATCGACACCGCCGCGATCTACGAGAACGAAGAAGGCACCGGCCGGGCCATAGCGGCCTCCGGTGTCGCTCGCGAAGAGCTCTTCGTCACGACAAAGCTGTGGAACGCCGATCAGGGCTACGACTCCACCCTGCGCGCCTTCGACACCTCGCTCGACAAGCTGGGTCTGGACTATGTCGATCTGTACCTGATCCACTGGCCCGTACCGGCCAAGGACGCGTACGTCGACACGTACAAGGCCTTCGAGAAGATCTGCTCCGACGGCCGCGCGAGGGCCATCGGCGTCTCGAACTTCCTCCCCGAGCACCTGGAGCGACTGCTCGACGAGACCTCCGTGGTCCCGGTGATCAACCAGATCGAGCTCCACCCGCAGCTCCAGCAGGCCGAGTCGCGCGCCTTCCACGCCAAGCACGGCATCGCGACCGAGGCATGGTCTCCGCTGGGTCAGGGCAAGGGGCTCCTGGAGGTGCCGACCGTCGTCGCGATCGCCCGGAAGCACGACCGCACACCGGCCCAGGTGGTGCTCCGCTGGCACATCCAGACCGGCAACGTGGTGATCCCGAAGTCGGTGACGCCGTCCCGGATCGTGGAGAACCTCGATGTGTTCGGCTTCGAGCTGGACGCCGACGACCTGGCCGCATTCGCCGCGCTGGACGAGGGCAAGCGCCTCGGCCCGAATCCCGGTGAGTTCAACGTCGGCGGCTGAGCCGTGCCACTGCACCGTTGACACACACGGACCGCCTCCCGGCCGGGCAGCCGGGAGGCGGTCCGCTCCGCAGGAAGGAACGGCAACATGAGCGGGGACACCGCGCCCGTGGTCGCGGCGGGCCGATATCGGCTGCGCAACGTGGGCAGCGGTCTGCTGCTGGAGGTGTACGGCTCCGCCAGGGGCGGCGGCGCCCCGGCGCAGCAGGGCGAGGAGACAGGTTCGGCGGCCCAGCACTGGCAGCTCTCACCCGTGCACGAGGGCGCGGCGCTGTACCACCTGGTCAACGTCCACAGCGGCAAGCGTCTGGACGTCGCCAACGCCTCCACCGAGAACGGCGCCGCGATCCAGCAGTGGCGGGCCAACAACTACGGCGCCCAGGAATGGCTGATCGAGCGGCACCTGGAGACACCCGGGGTGGTGACGCTGGTCAGCTTCATCAGCGGGCTCGTCCTCGAGGTCGCCGAAGGCAGCACGACGGCCGGTGCCCGCGTCCAGCAATGGGAGGACACCGACTCCCCCGGCCAGTGGTGGCAGTTGGAGCCGGTACCCGACACTCCCGGGATACAGGCCGGTACGGGCCGTTCCGGGGGCAGTGGATGACGGTGCCGGTGCCGCAGCGTCACGGATGCCCGAGGGCCACCGCGGGTGCCCGCGTACCGGAACACCGTCCGACCCTTCCGGAGCCGTGCCGCTCGGGCGTTCACCCTCCTGGGTGAAGGTCCGGCGTCGGGCACGCCCGGACACCGCAGGAGTCTTCGCTCGCCGGACTGCGCATCGGCGGGCCGTCCGCAGGGCCGGCCGGCTTCGGGGCGGCCGCGACGTGGGCGGCGTCTGCCGCGCCGGTGCCGCGCTCCGCCACCCCGGACACCGGGCCCCGCCCACGACCGTGGGCCGAGAACGCGAACCGGAGCCGGCCCCGGAAGCCACATGCGACGCGGCCGTTCCGATCGGCTGGCAGCGCCTCGCCGTCCGGCTCTAGTATGGCGTGGCAGCTGTACGGGTTTGTCTGTTGTCGTTCAGGTGTGGGCATCCGACCGGGTCGCCCCGGTCGGATGCCCGGCTGGAACCCCGGCCCGATTCCGGCGGGCCGGGGTTCTACGTCAGGCCGGTGACTCGGTCACCGGCCCTCGTAGTCTTCGAAGTGGTGCTTGATCACCCGGAAGCTGCCCACCACTCCGTTCTTGACGAACACGCCGCCCTTGACGTGGCCGGGGAAGACACCGTCGCTGGAGCTGTGCGGGCCGACGGTGGCGATGGGCGCGCCGTTGTCGCAGGTGGCGCCGCGGAAGACTTCGACGGTCCGGCGGCTTTCATTGCGGATGTTGAGGCTCTTGGCGCCCAGGCCGCTGACCACGACCATGCAGCCGCCCGGCTCGGCGGAGTACGTCCGCTCGTTGATGTGGATGCGGCCCTCCTCGCGGTGCCCGCGCTCCCTCTCGAAGCCCTTTTCGTAGCCCTGCTCGTAGCCCTGCTCGTAGCCCTTGCCCTCATTGCCCTTGCCCTCGTTGCCCTTGCCGGTGTCGCCACCGTCGAGCGCCGAAACGGGAGTGGCCTGCTGAACGACCGGGGCTGCCTGAACCGCCTCGGAGGTGGCGGCCGAGGCGTAGGTGATGCCGGTGGCGGCGAGGGCCGCGGCGGCCGCGACGGCAGCGGTAACGATGGTGGAACGGGGAACCATGTCACTCCTCCTGTCTCAGAGAGGTCGGCTGAGCAGTCGACCCGTGGATGAACGTACTGACGGCGGTCATACCTGTCATATCGGACACGTTGAAGGTCGGCACCGGGACGCCGATCGGGGTACATAAAGTACGCCATATGCTATTTCCATATAATTAGATCAACAGCCAATTACCTTGCAAAATAGGCGAATTGATGGGTCGCTAGCCTGTTCAGGGGACTTTCTGATGCCTGCTCACCCCGGCGACTGCGTGTCTCCTATTGACACAGTCCGGCCAACAGCCGCAGGCCGTGGACCCCGGTCGTCCACGGCCTGTGCGGCGTACGAAGCGGGGCCTGCCGGCCCGTCAGCTGTCCAGCCAGCGTCTGAGGTCCTCGGTGTGCTGGCCGAGGCGCGGCGGCCGCCGCTCGTATCGCGGCGGGGTGCGGGACAGCCCGATGGGGTTGGCCACCAGACGCATGGGGTCGTCGGGGTCCGCGTCGGCCGGTGTGACCTGCGGGGACAGGCCCAGGCGTTCGGCGAGGCCGAAGGCGCCCTCGAGGTCGTTGACCGGACCGCAGGGCACCCCGAGCGGGGTGAGCAGGTCGAACCACTCGGCGGCGGTCCGCAGCACGAGCCGAGCGGAGATCTCCTCGGCCAGCGCGTCGACATGGGCAACCCGGCCCGCGTTCGAGGCGAACCTGGGATCGGCGGCGAGCGGCTCGGCACCCAGGCCCCGGCACAGGGCGAGGAACTGCCGGTCGTTGCCGACAGCAACGACGAGCGGCCGGTCCGCAGCCCGGTACACCTCGTACGGGGCGATGGACGGGTGACGGTTGCCGAGGATGCCCGGCACCCGGCCGGCCAGGGTGTAACCGCCCGCCTGGTTCACCATGCTCGACAGCAGCGAGGACAGCAGGCTGACCTCGACGTGCTGGCCCTCGCCGGTCTCGTCGCGATGCCGCAGCGCCGCGAGGACGCCCACGGCGGCGTGCAGACCGGTGAGCACGTCGACGAGTGCCACGCCCGCCTTGACCGGCTGCCCCGGCGCCGCCCCGGTGACGCTCATCAGCCCGCCGACCGCCTGCAGGAGCAGGTCGTAACCGGGCAGCGCGGCTCCTTCACCGGCCCCGAATCCGGTGACCGAGCAGTAGACGATGCCGGGGTTGAGCGCGTGGGCCTCCTTGTAGGAGAGCCCGTACTTGTCCATCGTGCCGGGGCGGAAGTTCTCGAAGAGCACATCGGCGCGGTGCACCAGTTCGCGGGCGTACCGGCGTCCTTCCGCCGTGCCGAGATCGAGGGTGAGAGACCGTTTGTTGCGGTTCACGGAGAGGAAGTAGGTGGATTCGTCATGGGCGTGCGGCGGACCCCAGGCCCGGGTGTCGTCACCGGAGCCCGGACGTTCCACCTTGATGACGTCGGCACCCAGGTCCGCGAGGAGCATCGTGGCATACGGGGCGGCCAGCACACGCCCGCGACGACCACACCCGACAGGGGACCGGGGGCGGCGGCGCTCATCGGCTCTCCGCCCGCGAACGGCGCGCACACACTGTGGCCGTGGCGGAGGGCAAGTCCCGTGCGGCGCGGCCCCGTTCACACGGGCCGAAGCCGCCGCACCGTCGCCCGCCGCCGAAGGGCCCCTGCGGACCGGCCGTGCCCGTCCCGGAGTTGAGGTGCGGAAGGCAGACGTCGAGGCGTCGCAAGGCGGCCCCGACGGCCCGTAGACCATCCGCGGGAAGGGCGGCCCCGAGCACCGGCTCGCTCCGGCCGGCCGGGTCGGGCGCCGCACCGTCGTCCCCGGCGCGGCGTACCGCGACGACGGGTCCGCACTGCGCCTCGCGCCACAACGCTCCGTACCCCGTGGGCATTTCGACACCGGCGGGGCACGGACGGGTGCCCGCGGCCCGCGGCGCGTCCGAGTACGGCGGGCAACCCTTCAGGGCCGGTACGCGCCCGGGCCGTGCGGCCGCGGGATCCACCGCGCGGGCGGCGACGGGGGTGTGCTGCATGGGTCTCCCTCTCGATACGCGTCCTCGCGCGAGGCGACATGTCGCGCGCCGGGCCGGTGACGCCCCGGATCACGAAGCCACATCTTGGGTACACGGCACCCGTCGTCACAGTGGACGAGATGTACCACTCGGCTACGGGGAAGCACTCCAATCCGTCCACATCCGTGCCCTGGTCCCGCGTGTGCTCCCGGGCGGGGCGGAATCGGCGTGCTCGTGCTGCGCGGCTGCGGCCCCGGCGGGCGGTCGGCATGAGCGGCGGCCGCGGGCCGGCCGCCCAGGTGCGGTACCACTGCGTTCCCCCTGGTCCGTTGCCCACCGCCGACGGACCCGCGCACCGGCCCGTCGGGCGCCCCGTACACCGGGAACCCGGCAGGCCGGCACCGGTCAGCTCCGTCGGCCCAGGTGCACCGTACGCGCCTGGAGCAGGAAGACATCGGGGCGCAGGCGCAGCCCGGCCGGGTCCTCGGGATCGATGAGCCGGTCCAGTACGGCGACGTCCTCGGCCGTGAGGGTCTCCTCGAACATCTCGCGCCGACGGATGAACTCGGCGATGACGTGGTCGCGCCCCGGCTCGGAGAGCGGTGCCGGGAGGTCGAGCAGGAAGCTGCGGGATTTCTGCGGGGCGAGCCCCACCGCGGTGAACAGGGCGCCCCAGTCCTCGGTCTCCCGCTTGGCGCCGGGCAGCGACGCCCGCATGTCCTCGAACCAGTCCGCGTTGATCGCGTCGAGCCTGGCCTCCAGCCCGGGCCGTCCCATGCCGATGTCGCGCGGGAGCCGGCGGGACGGCAGACCGCCCTCGACCAGGGCGACGGTCCCACCGGGGCGCAGCAGGGCGGCGAACCCGGCAAGGACGGCACGCTGGTCACCCATGTGGTGCAGGGCGTTGCCCGCCCAGATCAGATCCGCCTCCCCCAGCTCGTCGAGGCCGTCGGGGATCTCGGCCCGCCGTGTCCGTACGCGGTCGCCGAGGCCGAGCCGCTGCGCCCGGGCCCGGGTGCGTTCCAGCAGGGCCGGGGTGCCGTCGACGGCGACCACTTCGGCCTCGGGGAAGACCTCGGCGAGCAGACAGGAGATCACGCCGGGCCCGCTGCCGATGTCGAGCACCCTGCGTACCTGCGGGGCCGTGGGCAGACCGGCGATCCAACGGGCGGCCTCCTCGTACTGGGGGAGGCTGAGCTCGGCCTCCTGCTCCAGCCGTGGGCCCATGACCTCCCAGTCGAGGTCCGCGGTGTCGTGATGATGGGCGTGGGTGTCGTTGTGCCGATGGCTGTGAGTGGTCCGGTGCTCGTGGCTGTGGTCGGTTTCCTGGCTCATGGGGACACCCTCACCGCACTTCAGTCTTTCGGCAAGCTTTGTTGCCGGTTCGGCAAGCCGCCGCTCCGGTACTCCTGGGGGGCTGATGTCCCGGACACGCTTGAAGGCGGCACATCTCATACGCTCCCGCAGCACATCTCCCGGCCATCACACCGGTGGATCGAGGCTAAGCGCAATACCGTTCAGTTAGTGGGGGGTGATGTGGGGGCTGTGTTTGGGTTGGGGCCAGTGTGTGTGGTGGGAGCGTTTCGCGGCCCATTTCAGGACCTTGCGTTTGATGACTCGGGGGTGTGAGCGTTTTCGGCGGGGTGGGTTGAGGTGTTGGGTGAGCCATCGGATGGCGTGATGCCAGGTCGTGTTGGCCGTGTCAGTGCCCGGAGGGGGAAAATGCGC
>NZ_JBIBVN010000050.1:0-47396 GCF_043080425.1 Streptomyces sp. NPDC015032
CGAGAGCTTCTCCCACCTCGGCGCGGGGCAGGGCGGCTACAACGAGGACCATGAGTTCTACGGCTACCGAATGCCCATCTGACAGCATGCCACCAGGAATGCACCGCGCCGAAGGGCTGCATGCCGTCGCCCCTGCCGTGCGACCGCGCTGCCGGCACGCCTGCGGGCCGGGCCGCCTCTACGAGCACCGCCAAGGGGCGCGGTCGGGGCACCATGCGGTAGTGCGCCCGCGGCGAGAGTTCGACGCCCTCGACTGCCCGACGCTGCTCAGCGGGACTCGGGGAGCGGATCGCGGTCGGCTCGCCGTCCTCGTCGAATGGCCGGTCGGTTCCCAGGCCAGGTCTGCGGGCGGAGGGTGAATGGCCTTGGCCGCGCCCACCCCTCTCCCGCAGCGTCGCCTCCGGCGAGCCGTGCGCACAGCGGTGCGGAACCTGGACCCCGGGGCCTTTGCGTTCGTGATGGCAACCGGCATCGTGTCCAGTGCGCTCGACCGGGACGGCACCCGCGGCGCCTCGGCGGCGCTGCTGGTGATCGGCCTGAGCGGATACGGGGTTCTGCTGCTCGGCAACGGCTGGCGGCTGCTGTGCTGGCGACGACGACTGCTCGCGGACGCGGTCGGGCCGAGCGGGTTCGCGTTTCTCACCGCGGTCGCGGCCTCCAACATCCTGGCCGACCGCATGGCGGCCGATGGGCATCGGACGGCTGCTGCCGTACTGCTGGCCGTCGGAGTGCTGGGCTGGCTGCTGCTGGGGTACGGAATCCCGCTCGCGCTGGTCGCAGCCGCCCGACGACGCCCCTCGCTGGACCAGGTGAACGGCACCTGGTTCCTCTGGGTGGTCGCCACCCAGTCGGTCGCCGTCGCAGCAGTGGCGCTTGACCGGCTGACGCCCGCAGCCCATGGCTTCCTGCCCGAGTTCGCCTCGGTGTGCTGGGCGATCGGGCTGATGCAATACGTTCTGGTGGCCCCGCTGGTCCTGTCCCGGATGCTCGTGCGGCCGATGGCGCCGGAGGAACTGATTCCCGCCTACTGGGTGTTCATGGGCGCCGGCGCCATCAGCGTGCTGGCGGGTACCGCTCTGCTCCGGTTGCCGGCGGCCGATCGCCTGCTGCCGGCAGAGGTCACCTCCGCGCTCTGCTTCGTGCTCTGGTCCTTCGCCACCTGGCTCGTCCCGCTGCTGATCGCACTCGGTGCCTGGCGATACCTGGCCCGGCATGTTCCGCTGCGCTTCGCGTCGAGTCTGTGGAGCCTGGTTTTCCCCGTCGGTATGTACGGAGTCGCGACCCGGCAGCTGGGAAGCGCAGTCGGGGTCTCCTGGCTCACCACGCTCGGGGAGGGCGAGGCATGGCTGGCAGCAGCGGTGTGGGCCGTGGTCTTCCTGGCCATGCTCGCCGCGCTGACACGCAGTCTCTGCCGTACCGAAACGTCGCAATGAGCAGCGAACAACCTCCGTGTTGAGCTCGGTTATTCATCACTCTTGTTCACAGCGGTCGGGCGTTTGGTCGATCTCCGGACCCGCAGTCGACTCGGCAACGGCGGCGGCGAGTCGGCCCGCGCCAGCGCGGGCGTTGCTGGCTCTGTCGACCGTCTGGGAGGACGAGAGCGACCTTGACCCCGTCTACTACCAGGAACTCATCGAGTCGCCGGAGCCCAGGGAGTTTCGAGCCGTGCCCGCCGCGGTGCACGGCATCCAGGCCGACCTGGCGCTCGGCAACGTGGACTTCACAGAGTACGCCGGGGCTCCTTCCGGAGAGCCTGATCAGGTGCTGCGGCCCATCTGACCGGAACAGCGGGGGCCGTTGCCTCGGCAGATACGAGTCGTTCACGCACCGGGACCGTGCCCCCGCTGCAGCCTCAAGCAGCGGCTCCACGAACTCCTCGCCGATGGCACCGGCTCCATCAACCCGAAGCTACAGCTCCTTCACGACGCCCTGGCCGACACCGAGCGGGCCGGCACCGCGATGCGCTGGCTCTCCAAGGGCATCGTCTCCACCGTCCTGTCCGATCTCGGCTCCGGCCGCCGGCCTCTCACTCACAAGGCCCTGGACGAGCTCCCTGAAGGCAAGGTCGTCGAGCACATCCGCAGCGTCCTCGTCGCCACCGGAGTCCTGCCCCAGCGAGATGAGCAGATGGTCCGTCTCGAACGGCACGTGAAGGACCTCGTCTCCTCCCACGCGACGGCCGAGGGCCGGAAAATCCTGCACAGGTACGCGACCTGGCATCTCCTGCGCCGGCTCCGCCGACGCAGCCGCGGCAAGGACATCACGCACTACCAGCTCACGGTCGCCCGCCGGCATCTGCGGGCGGCAGTCCACCTCCTGGACTGGCTCGAAGAACATAACCTCACCCTGGCCACCTGCCGCCAGGCCGACCTTGAACGCTGGATGACCAGCGACGACGCCCGCCACCGCCGGGAGGCAGGCCACTTCGTGCGCTGGGCCCTTTCCCAGAAGATCGCCCGCGATCTCAGCTTCCCTGCCGAGCGATGGAACGGCCCCTGCCAGGCGATGGACGACGAAGCCCGCTGGGCCACCGCCCGACGCCTGCTGCACGACGACACCCTCAAACCCGATGACCGCCTCGCCGGCCTGCTATTGCTCCTCTATGCCCAGTGGCCCGCGGCGATCTCCCGGCTCACCGTCGACCACATCGAGGAGATAGAGGGAGCGGTCCGCATCCGTCTCGGCGCCGTCCCCGTCGAGCTTCCCGCACCCATCGCTGAACTGGCCCTCCGACAAGTCGCGGTCCGCCGCAGCCATGCCGTCCTCGGCCGCACAGACTCACCCTGGCTCTTCCCCGGAGGCCAGCCCGGCCGCCCGATCCGCCCCTGGGCCATGGGCGAACGGCTCCGCAAACTCGGCATCCGGCTCGCGGAAACCCGCTCGACGGTCCTGTTCCAGCTGGCCACCGAGCTGCCCGCCGCGGTCCTCGCCCGCACCCTCGGCATCGACATCACCGTCGCCGTCAAGTGGCAGCAAGCCGCCGCCGGAGACTGGGCCGCCTACGCAGCCGAGATCAGCCGCCGGACGACTGCGGAGCAAGCGTGAACTAGCGCAGGGCGATGAGCCCTGCGTCCGTGGGTCCGAAGCCGCACGCGTCGAAGTAGAAGGGACGCAGATGCTCTTCAAAGTCAACGTGGAGCCATTCACAGTCCGCTGCATGGGCGCCTTGCACAGCGGTCGTCACGAGTCCGGTCCCGACACCGGTCTTACGCATGTCCTGAGCGACCATCGTGTCGAGAACGAAGGCATGGACGCCACCGTCCCAGGCAACGTTGACAAACCCTACGAGCCTGCCGCCTTCCCGGGCACAGACCCAGCCGAGGCTGTGGCGGTGCACTTGTGCCTGCCAATCGATGGGCATCTGGACGTGACCGAACGCCTCCGCGTGGAGCGCGTTGACGGCAGCGTTGTCGAAGTCGCCGCGCCACGCATACGTGATCATCATGGGCCGCATCGTAGGTCGAGAGACTTCGGCTCAGCCCTCTTTTTTCGGGGCCTATGCCCCTTTCAGCCAGAGGCATTCCGGGAGTTCCAATACCCGACTCCACCATTAGCCGCCCTCCACCGGGCAGGCATCCTCATCTGGTCCGCAAGGTGATCCGGAGGAAACGGCCTAAGGGCTGTCCCGTAATCCCTGGTGGATCAGCGCGCGGCGTCAGATGCGGTGCATCGCAAGGCGGAGGGACGTCCGCATACTGGATGTATTCGGGCGTTCCGACAACGCGGCGAGGTGCCGTAGCTGTCGTCGTGCGCCCGCCGGGGATTACGGGACAGCCCTTAGCCTCGCCACTCGGCGGCTACCCTCGCCTCTTCGCCACGCTCACCATCGTCTCCGCAGCGTCGTGCCTGATCTCACTCCGCGCGATGCCTCCCACGCCCGAAGCCACGCCACTCCCGCACATCTGACCAAATAGCCCAGCGCAGGCCCACTGCCGGATACAAATCAGAAGCACCGGTCGATCACCACCAGCCCTGGCTGCCGCCCTGCAAGGGCGCCCGCAGACACGTCAGCGCCTCTCAAGATCACACCCGCATCGCCTCAAGAGCTCACGCACGGAACGGAACGGAAAATTCGCCTTCCCCCACCGCACTCCGCCACCCCTCGACCATCACCCCCTACACGAAATCAGCAGGTCAGAGGCATGCCGCATCCGCTTTCGCTGAGCTACCCCGATACGGAGGCCCCTCACCGGCACAGATCCGCTAGGCTGTCCCTGGTCAGTCGTCAGTGCGTCCCGCTGTCTGCCCGAGCAAGATCGCAGAGGGCGCCGCACCCCGTCCGACCAGCGGGCTTGTAAGCCTCGTCGAAGATCCACTCGCTGGGTTTTCCCCAAGGTTTTCTACAAGCCCCCGCCTTCGTAGCTCAGGGGATAGAGCACCGCTCTCCTAAAGCGGGTGTCGCAGGTTCGAATCCTGCCGGGGGCACAAAGAAAAGGCCTGCTAGGAGCACCTTCCTAGCAGGCCTTCGTCATGACATGGGAACGTTCCTAGGTCCGTGACATCCACGTCTGACATCAACGCGGGCGGTCACCCACAATCGGGGCGCCTCTTCCTGAGCAGCCGATCCATGTGGCTCATGGCCTCGCGCTGCGTGTCCTGGACGACGTGGGTGTAGACGTCCATGGTGATGCTGATCTGAGAGTGGCCGAGGATCTCCATCACGACACGCGGTGCGACTCCGGCCGCCGTGAGGAGCGTGGCCGTGCCGTGTCGGGCGTCGTGCAGTCGGATCACGCGGAGGCCGGTGGACTGGGCGACGCGGGTGAAGGAACGGTAGACGTTCCGCGGCTCGACCTGGCGGCCGGTGCGGGTGGTGAAGACGTAGCCGGACTCCTGCCACCGCTCCCCCGCCTTGGCACGAGCAACTGCCTGCCGCATCCGGTGCCAGCGCAGGGGCGCGATGCAGAGGGCGGGCAGCGGGACGACCCGGCGACGGCGGCTCTTGGGATCGTCGTCGTACAGGACACCCCGACGGCGCTGGGTCTGCTGGCGGACGTAGAGAACGCGGCTGTCCAAGTCGCGGTGCGCGCTTGAGGTGGACCTGAGCGGTAAGCCAGGGCTTCGTGGCGTCTGCTCACTGATGCAAGCCTTCGGGAACTGCGAAGACGCGCAGCAAGCTACCTGCCCGGGCCTGAAAGCGCCGTGCCGGTGGTTGTTCACCCTCTGCGCGGGCGTTGCGTCGTGAAATCTGCCGATGCGCCCCGCGTACAACCCGTGATTCCAGTTCATCCCATCAGGGTCAACAGGACCGGTTTGCATGGATTTTCCCCCCATTCCCTCCATGATCGGTTTGCGGCGGCCCCAGCGGTTACAGCCCTTGGCGTCACTTCGATGGGTGCTTGCTGCGCGGGTGAAGCGACGAACAGACGAGCAGGAGAGGGGGACCGGCGTGCATCTGACTCCGCATGAGCAGGAGCGTTTGTTGGTCCACGTGGCGGCGGATGTCGCCCGTCGGCGCCGTGAGCGCGGATTGCTGCTGAACTATCCCGAGGTGATGGCGCTGCTGACGGCACATGTCTATGAGGAGGCAAGGGCCGGGGCGACGGTCGACGCGGTGATGGAGTCCGGCCGTCATGTGCTGCGGCGCAGCGAGGTCATGGACGGCGTGCCGGAGATGATCGACAACATTCAGGTCGAGGCGACGTTCCCGGACGGCACGAAGCTGGTGACTGTCCACAACCCGTTCGACGAGGCGGCCACCGAAGTGGACGTCCATCCGGGCAAGCTGGAACTGCTGCCGGACGAGGACGAGCACCGGGTGCCGTTCAACGAGGGCGCGATGCCCGTGCCGCTGGTGGTGTCCAATCCCAAGGACCGGCCGATCCAGGTGGGCTCCCACTTCCACTTTGCCGAGGCCAACGAGGGTCTGAAGTTTCCCCGTGAGGCGGCCCACGGGATGCGGCTGCACATCGCCTCCGGCACGTCCGAGCGATTCGAACCCTGCGATGAGCGCACGGTGATGCTGGTGCCCATCGCCGGCGAGCGGATCGTCCACGGACTCCAGGCCGACAAGAGCGAAGAGGAGAAGCACCTCGATGCCGGACAGGACTGAGAGGCCCTGGGAACCGCTGCTGCGTTCCCGTTACGCCGACCTGTACGGGCCGACCGTCGACGACCGGGTCCGGCTCGCCGATACCGGTCTCGTCCTGCGCATCGATGCGGACTGGTGCGGCGGCCCGGGACGCAGCGGCGACGAGATGGTCTTCGGCGGCGGCAAGGTGATCCGCGAGTCCATGGGGCAGTCGCACGTCCCCCGTGACGACCCCCGCGAGCCGGTGGACACCGTGATCACCGGCGCCCTGATCCTGGACCACTGGGGCGTGGTCAAGGCTGACGTCGGACTCCGTGACGGCCGTATCAGGGCGATCGGCAAGGCGTACAACCCCGAAACCATGACGCCACAGCCCAACGACGACCCGCGCGCGTCCGACTTCGTCGTGGGGCCGGAGACGGAGGTGATCTCCGGCAAGGGCCGCATCCTGACCGCGGGCGGCGTCGACACCCACGTGCACTTCCTGTGCCCGAACCAGATCCACGAGGCGGTCGCGTCGGGCGTGACCACGCTGATCGGCGGCGGCACCGGCCCCGCCGAAGGCAGCACGGCCACCACCGTGACGCCCGGGGAATGGCACATCCAGCGCATGTTCGAGGCGCTCGACGCCTTTCCGGTCAATGTCGGCCTGCTCGCCAAGGGCAGCACCGTCTCGAAGAAGGCACTGCGCGACCAGGTCGCGGCGGGTGCCCTCGGCTTCAAGATCCACGAGGACTGGGGCGCCACCCCGGCGGTGATCGACGCGGCCCTGACCGTCTGCGAGGAGACCGGTGTCCAGGTCGCGCTGCACGCCGACTCACTGAACGAGTCCGGCTTCGTGCACCACACCTTCGCCGCGACCAAGAAGGACCGCAGGACCAAGGACGCCAGGTATCGCGGTCTGCACATCTTCCACATCGAGGGTGCCGGCGGCGGCCACGCCCCCGACATGATCAGCCTCGTGAGCAAGCCGAACGTGCTGCCGGCGTCCACGAACCCGACTCGGCCCTTCACGGTCAACACCGTCAAGGAGCACGTCGACATGATGATCGTGTGCCACCACCTCAATCCGGAGGTCGACGCGGACATGGCGTTCGCCGACTCCCGGATCAGGCCCTCCACCATGGCCGCCGAGGACCTGCTGCACGACATGGGCGCCATCTCGATGATGTCCTCCGATGCCCAGGCCATGGGCCGCATCGGCGAGATGATCATGCGGACCTGGCAGACCGCGCACGTCATGAAGTCCCGCTACGGCCACCTGCGCGAGGACGACGCGCACGCGGACAACTTCCGGGCCAGGCGCTACATCGCCAAGTACACGATCAACCCGGCCATCACACACGGCATCGACCACGAGGTCGGTTCCGTCGAGACCGGCAAACTCGCCGACCTGGTCCTGTGGGAGCCGAAGTTCTTCGGCGTCAAACCTCACATGGTCATCAAGGGCGGCCAGATCGCCTACGCCCAGATCGGCGACGCCAACGCCTCCATCCCCACCCCGCAGCCCTATCTGCCGCGCCCGGTCTGGGGCTTCCAGGGCCGCTCCCCGGCCGCGAACTCCCTCAACTTCGTCGCCGAGGCCGCCCTCGGCGGCGGACTCTCCCGGGCCGGGCTGCTCAAGCCCCTGCGCGCGATCCGGTCCACCCGGGAGATCACCAAGGCCGACATGGTCCACAACAACGGTGTCCCGGACATCGACATCGACCCCGACACCTTCGACGTCACCATCGGCGGCGCCACCACCTCCGACGTCCGCACCAGGGTCGACGGGCAGGAGGTCGGGCGGAACTACGCCACCGAACTGCCCATGGCCCAGCGGTACTTCCTGTTCTGACCCCGCAATCCCAGCGGAACCGGGCGCACCGACGCGCCCGGTTCCGCCGTCCTGTGAAAGGCGGTTCCGCCACCCCATGAGCCGCACTGCCCTGCTCATCCTGGCCGACGGCCGCTTCCCCGCCGGCGGGCACGCCCACTCCGGCGGGATGGAGGCGGCCGTCGCCTCCGGCCGGGTACACGACGCCGCGAGCCTGGAAGCGTTCTGCCGGGGACGGCTGCACACCGCCGGATCGACCGCGGCCGGCCTCGCCGCCGCGGCCGCCGCCGGACACGACGCCCTCGCCCTGGACGAGGCCGCCGACACCCGCACCCCCGCACCGGCCCTGCGGGACATCGCCCGCCGCCTGGGCCGTCAGATGATGCGCGCGGCCCGGGCCACCTGGCCCAGCACCGACCTCGACCAGCTCGCCCGCCACCGGCCCCAGGGGGCCCACCAGCCGGTCGTCCTCGGCGTCGCCGCCCGCGCCGCAGGACTCACTCCGCTCGATGCCGCCCATGCCGCCGTCTACGAGAGCGTCGGCGGTCCGGCGACCGCGGCCGTACGCCTGCTGAGCCTCGACCCGTTCGACGCCACCGCCGTACTGGCGCGGCTCGCCGACGAACTCGACGCCGTCGCCGACACCGCGGCCGAAGCGGCGGGACGCGTGGCAACGGAGGGCGTCGCCGTCCTGCCTGCCGCCTCCGCCCCCTTGCTGGACATCACCGGTGAGCAGCACGCCGCCTGGACCGTCCGCCTCTTCGCCTCCTGACCACCCCTGACCACCCCTGACCGACCTGACCGACCTGGAGCACCCTCGTGCATCTCGACCACCCCGTGACCATGCCGCACCGCCACACCCACAGCGCCGACCCGCTGCTCGCCGACGGCAGCCGCCGGGCCCTGCGCATCGGCTTCGGCGGACCCGTCGGCTCGGGCAAGACCGCGACCGTCGCCGCGCTGTGCCGCACCCTGCGCGACCGGCTGTCCATCGCCGTGGTCACGAACGACATCTACACCCAGGAGGACGCCGCCTTCCTGCGCCGCGAAGCCGTACTGCCACCGGAGCGGATCACCGCCGTCGAAACCGGAGCCTGCCCGCACACCGCCATCCGCGACGACATCTCCGCCAACCTCGAAGCGGTCGAGCACCTCGAACAGACCCTGACCCCGCTGGACCTGGTCTTCATCGAGTCCGGCGGGGACAACCTCACCGCGACCTTCTCCCGCGGACTCGTCGACACCCAGGTCTTCGTCATCGACGTGGCCAGCGGCGACGACATCCCCCGCAAGGGCGGCCCCGGCATCACCACCGCCGACCTCCTCGTGGTCAACAAGACCGACCTGGCGCCCTACGTCGGCGTCGACCTGGACACCATGGCCGCCGACACCCGCAAGCAGCGCAATGAACGGCCGTACGTCTTCACCAGCCTCACCAGCACCGACGGCGTCCAACCGGTCGCCGACTGGGTCACCGGCTGCCTCGCCGCGTGGCACGCCGGATCCACCCGGTGAACGGCGCCGCCGCACAGGCGCCGGCCACAATCCAGGCGCCGACCGGCGAACTGCCTCGCGCCGGCGGTGGAACGACCAACCGGGGGTCCGCCGAGCCCGGCCCGCCCAAGGCGTCGCCCACCGCCGAGCCCGCCCCGGCGCACCCATGCGGAGTCGACGCGACCGCCCGCATCCGGGCCACCCACAACGGCCGCACCACAACGGTCCCCCTCCTGCACAACGACGGCCCCTTCCACCTGCGTCGGCTGCGGGCCCGCGGAGAGCAGGCGCGAGTCTGCGTGCTCGGCGCGATGAGCGCGCCGCTCGGCGGAGACCGGCTCACGCTCGACATCACCGCCGGGACACGCGCCCGGCTGGAGGTGACCACCGCAGCCGCCACCATCGCCCTGCGCGGCTCCACCACCGCCCCCGCCACCTACGACGTACGGATCGGTGTGGGCGAGCACGCGTCCCTGCACTGGCTGCCCGAACCGCTGATCAGCACACGGGGCAGCACCCTGCACCAGACGTTCGACGTGGACCTCGCCGCCACCTCCCGTCTGCTCATGCGGGAGGAACAGCTCCTGGGCCGTTCCGGGGAACCGCCGGGCCACCTCACCACCCGCCTGACCGTACGCCGCGACGGACGGCCGCTCCTCGATCAGCACACCTCCTACGGCGACCCGGCACCGGCATGGGACGGCCCCGCTGTCCTGGGCAGCCACCGCGCGACCGGGCAACTCCTCCTGGTCGGCCCGGAGCCGGGCGCCCACCAGGGGCCGCGCGTCATCGGCGACGAACCGGCGAAGGGACACGCGGTACTGACCCCCCTCGCCGACACCCAGGCCCTGGTCGCCACCGCCGTCGCCCCGACACCGGCCCTGCTGCGCCACCTCCTCGACACGGCCCTCGCGTACGTTTACGAGACGCCGGTGCCCGAGGACGCCGTGGCCGCCCGGGCCGGTGCGGCCCGGAGCGCGCTCTTGTGATCGGTCTGAAGCGGGTCGGAGACGGCATCGGCACCCTCGCCTCCTGACACCGGCCGTCGCGCCGCTCGCCCCTTGCGCGCCGCTCGCCCCTTGCGCCGCATCCCGTGGCAGCCTCGTCGCACAGGGCGGACAGTGGAATCAGGGGCCTCGGGGGCTTCAGGGGCTTCAGGGGCTTCAGGGAAGCGAGACGATCATGGACCGTTACCCGCCCATTGCCGACCACGGCCTCGTCGGCGACCTGCAGACCGCTGCTCTGGTGTCCTCCCAAGGGGTCGTCGACTGGTTCGCTGCTCCCCGGTTCGACTCGCCCAGTGTCTTCGCCGCCCTGCTCGACCACGACCGCGGCGGCTACTTCCTGTTCGCGCCGGAAACCAGGACCACCACCTGCAAGCAGCTCTACTACCCCGACACCGCAGTCCTGGTCACGCGGTTCATGTCGCCGGACGGGGTCGGCGAGGTTTTCGACTGCATGCCACCGGATCGCACCGGCACCCCCACGGACAGGCATGTACTGCTGCGCGGCGTGCGTGCGGTACGCGGAACGGTGCGCTTCGCTCTGGAATGCCGTCCGCGCTTCGACTACGGCCGGGCCACCCACGGTCTCGATTTGCAGGACGGTACCGCCACGTTCCGGGCACCGAACGACACCGCCTGTCTGCAAAGCACCTTTCCCCTGCAGCAGGACGGCACGGACGTACGGGGTGCGGTGACCTTGCGGGCGGGTGAGGTGGCCGCAGCGGTGTTCACCGTCTGCGGTCCCAATGGTGACCCACCGCCGCCGCTCACCCTGGACCGGGCGATGGAGCGGTTCTGGAACACGGTGGACTTCTGGCAGCGCTGGGTGCGCTCCTCCCGGTACCGCGGCCGGTGGCCGGGGGTGGTGCACCGCTCGGCCATCACGCTCAAGCTGCTCACCTACGCACCCACAGGTGCTCCCGTCGCCGCCGCCACCATGGGCTTGCCCGAGCAGATCGGGGGTGAACGCAACTGGGACTACCGCTACACCTGGGTCCGTGACGGCTCTCTGTCCGTACGCGCCCTGCTCGATCTGGGGTTCGCCGAGGAGGCCGCACAGTTCACGCACTGGATGGGCGACCGCCTCCAGGCCCGGGAGGGCGTCGATGGCGAGCCGCTGCAGATCATGTACCGCGTCGACGGAGACCCCGAGGTGCCGGAAGAGATCCTCGCGCACTTCGAGGGCTATCGGGGTTCGCATCCGGTGCGGCTGGGGAACGCGGCGGCCGATCAGCTGCAGCTGGACATCTACGGGGAGGCGCTCTACGCCTTGTCGGAGGGGCAGGAGGTCGCCATGGGAGGCAGCTACCACGGCTGGAAGAACCTCGCGCGCACGCTGGACTGGCTGGCCGATTCCTGGGATCGCCCCGACGAAGGCATCTGGGAGACACGTGGCGGGAGCCAGGACTTCACCTTCAGCCGGGTGATGGCATGGACGGCCTTCGACCGGGGGCTGCGTCTGGCAAGAGAGCACAGCCGTCCCGCCGACGCTCCTCGGTGGACCGCGGCGCGCGACGCGATTCTCGAACAGGTGATGGAGCGGGGCTGGAACGAGAAGGAACAGGCCCTCGTCCAGCACTACGGAAGCGATGTCCTCGACGCTTCGCTGCTGCTCATTCCGCGCGTCGGGTTCCTGGCGCCCAGGACGATGAGCTGGCTGTCGACCCTGGACGCGATGGAACGCACGCTGGTGTCGGACAGCCTCGTCTACCGCTATGACCCTGCGGCCTCCCCGGACGGTCTGCGGGGCTCCGAAGGCACCTTCAGCCTCTGCACCTTCCTCTATGTGGACGCTCTTGCCCGCGCCGGGCGGATACGTCCGGCGCGGTATGCCTTCGAGAAGATGCAGACCTATGCCAACCACGTCGGCCTGTTCGCTGAGGAGATCGGCCCCAGTGGCGAGCAGTTGGGCAATTTCCCGCAGGCTTTCACGCACCTGTCGCTGATCATGGCCGCCACCACCCTGGACGACGCCCTCGACCAACAGCAGGACTGAGAACGAGGGCCCCGCCTGCCGGTCGAGAACGAGGGTCCCGCCTGCCGGTCGAGGCCGCGCAGCAGTTCAGTCTGCCGGTCGAGGCCGCGCAGCAGTTCAGTCTGCCGGTCGAGGCCGCGCAGCGGTTCAGCCGCCGGTGGCGAAACCGGGAAAGAGGGTCATGCCGCCGTCCACGTAGAGCGTGGTGCCCACCACGTAGTCCATGAGGTCCGAGGCGAGCCCGACGGCCGCGTGGGCGATGTCCTCCGGATCGCCGACGCGCCCGTAGGGAATCAGACGCAACAGGTCCTTTTCGGCGTCGGGGGTGTCCCAGGCGCTGCGATTGATGGGAGTCCTGATGGCTCCCGGAGCAATTGCGTTGACCCTGATCCTGTGGGGCGCGAGTTCCTGGGCGAGCGTCTCCATCATCATCTGTACGCCGCCCTTGGAAGCGGCGTAGTTGACGTGACCGGCCCAAGGGATGAGCTGGTGCACCGAGCTCATACAGATGATCTTTCCGGCCGCTCGCGACACCTCGGGGACGACTCCCCTGCGCAAGAACTCCTTCGTCGCCTCCCGGGCGCACAGGAACTGGCCGGTGAGATTGACGTCCAGCACCTTCTGCCACTGGGCCGTCGTCATCTCGGTGAACGGAGCGTCGCGCTGCAGCCCGGCGTTGGCCACGAGGATGTCGATGGTTCCGAACTCCTGCACCATCCGTTCGGTCATCGCGGCGACCTGGTCCTCCTGGGACACATCGGCCTCGTACGCCATAGCGCGCACGCCGAACCCGGAGATCTCCTCGACCACCTGCTCGGCCTCCTCGCGCCCGGCGACGTAGTTCACGACCACGTCGGCTCCGGCACGCCCCAGGCCGATGGCCGTCGCCTTGCCGATGCCCGAGTTCGCCCCGGTGACGAGTGCCTTCTGGCCCTTCAGCAGATGCGGGGGAACAGCACCCCGGGGGGCTCCCTGAGTCACGCTCACGCCGGCTCTCCTCCTCGACTGGCCGACCTCACGACCTCACGGCCTCATGTGGGGCTGGTCGGCTCCTGTCGACACCGAATCATCCGAGAACCCGGGCCACACGCCGGGCACGGGCAGATTGCGCCGATCGGCCGATCGGCCAGACGCGACCGGGCTCCGGGGACAGGGGACTCCGGCGCCGATCGGCCGAACAGCCTTCCCGGAGTGCGGGCAATGCACGGGCGGGATACGCTGTTTGACAGGAAGGTCAGGATCTCTGGGCGGTTTTATCCGCCGGTCGCCTTGTACGCGATAACCAATTCCTTCTGCGGCGACCCGACGAGCGCGGTGCTTCACCTGGCGTCCGCGGAGCTGGGCAACGGCTACATCCCTTCTCTCTCGCCGTCTCACTCCTTGCGCGCCTTGCGCACCCTGCGCACCGAGTGGCGCCGGCTCCGGGCCCGCAGCTTGTAGTCCCTGTGGAGGCCGGGATGAGAGTTGTCGTTGATCTTTCCCGATGTGAAGGGTATGCGCAGTGCGCCTTCCTGGCCCCGGACGCGTTCCGGATGCACGGCGAGGAAGCTCTGATGTACGACCCGAACGCCGACGACGCCCAGCGCGATCAGGTGCTGCGCGCCGCGGCGGCCTGCCCGGTCCAAGCGATTCTGGTCGACCGGCTGGAGGAAGTCGACCGGCCGGCGGGACCGGACGCACCGGCGGAGGCGTCGCCGTCATGACCAGCGCCGACAATCTGCAAGCGTTCAAGCGTGACGGCCGCATCGTGGTCGTCGGGGCGTCGCTGGCGGGACTGCGGGCCGCGGAGGCACTGCGCAACGCGGGTTTCACCGGATCGCTGACCATGATCGGCGACGAGCTGGGCGAGCCCTACGACCGGCCTCCCCTGTCCAAGCAGGTACTGACCGGATGGGTGCCGGCCGAAAACACCAAGCTGCCACGCCGTCGTGACATCGATGCGGAGTGGCTGCTGGGCGTACCCGCCGGCGGACTGGACCTGGCGACCAACCAAGTGCGTCTCGCCGACGGGCGCGAGGTCCCCTTCGACCGGGTGCTGATCTCCACCGGGGTCCGGGCCCGGCCCTGGTTCGTCGAGAGCGAGGCGGCACTGGACGGGGTCTTTGTCGTACGTACGCGCGAACACGCCGAGGGCCTCCGGCGAGCCCTCGCCGCCGGGCCCTCCCGCGTACTGGTCATCGGTGCGGGATTCACCGGCTCCGAGATCGCCTCCGTCTGTCGCGAACGGGACATCCCGGTGACCGTAGCCGAACTCGCGCCGGCCCCACTGGTCGGGGCGCTCGGCGCCATGGTCGGTGGGGTCGCGGCGGACATGCAGCGCGCCCACGGTGTCGACCTGCGCTGCGGTGTCAAGGTGACCCGGCTGGAGGGCGACGCGCAGGGGCGGCTTCGCCGCGCTCACTTCGACGACGGCACCACGGTCGACGCCGACGTGGCGGTGGTGGCACTCGGTGGCATCCGCAATACCGAGTGGCTGCGGGGCTCAGGACTTGCGGCGGGTGTCTGGGGGATCGCCTGCGACACCGGCTGCCGCGCCCTCGACCTCAACGGCCTGGTCACCGACGATGTCTTCGCCGCCGGAGACGTGGCACGCTGCCCGAACCCGATCTACGAGTACCGGCTCATCTCGCTGGAGCACTGGGCCAACGCCGTGGAGCAGGCCGAGGTAGCGGCACACAACATGGTCAGCGGCCAGGCGGACCGCTGGCCCCACCTGTCCATCCCGCTGTTCTGGTCGATCCAGTTCGGGGTCAACATCAAGTCCGTCGGCGTGCCGACCTTCGCCGACGAGGTGGTCATCACCCAGGGATCGGTGCCCGACCACCGCTTCGTCGCCGCATACGGCTACCGGGGCCGCGTCACCGCGGCAGTGAGTTTCAACAACGCCAAGTGGCTGGACCACTACCGGAAGCTCATCGAGACGGCCGCGCCCTTCCCGCCCCCCTGCCCCATGCCCGACCAGCCCGCCGACATGAAACCGGTGCCCGTCGACTTCCCCGGCCCCCTCCTCCTCGCCCAGGGCGCCACTGTGGTCGTCACCGGCCACGATCCGAGTGAGCGACGCGTCACGGCCGTGCACCAGAACCGATAGGACCAGGCAGGCCTAGGTAAGACCAGGAGGGACAGCGAGATGACCACGACCGAGACGCCCGGCATGCTGCGCCGGATCCTCGACTACTCCTCCCGAGCCGACCCGTACCCGCTGTACACCGAACTGCGCAGGACGCCGGTGTCCCTGCAGGACGACGGCAGCTACGTCATCAGCACCTATGGCGAGATCACGGACATCCTGCACAACCCGCACCTGAGTTCGGACAGGCGGAATCTGTCCTGTCCTACGGCGGGAGCCGCGGATGAGACCACGCCGCCGTTCATCAACCTCGACCCGCCCGAACACGACCGCCTGCGGCGTATGGCCATGCGCCATTTCGGCCCCCCGCACACCCCGGGACTGGTGACCGGCTTGGAACCCGATCTTGCCGCCATCGTCAGCGGCCTGATCGACGACTTCGCGGGCAAGGAGCAGATCGACATCGTCGACGACTTCGCCTACCCGTTCCCCGTCACCGTGATCTGCCGCCTGCTCGGCGTGCCACGCGAGGACGAACCGAGGTTCCGCCTCTGGGTGGACGACATCATCATCGCGATCGACTACAACCCCAAGACCGACCCGAAGGAAAAACTGGACAAGGGCGTGCAGGCCCGTAAAGACCTTCGCCAGTACCTCGGCGGGCTGCTCGAACAACGCCACGGCCGACCGGGCAACGACCTGTTGTCACGGCTGGCCAACGATGACGGGCCCGACGGGCGGATGACCGACGAGGAAATCGTCGCCACCGCCAATCTGCTGCTGATCGCCGGCCACGAGACCACCGTCAATCTCATCACCAACGGCATGCTGACGCTGCTGCGCCACCCGCAGGTGCTGCAGCGACTGCGCGACGAACCGGACCTGATCGTGCCGCTGGTCGAGGAACTGCTGCGCTACGAGCCGCCCGTGCACATCATTCCCTGGCGGGCGGCGTACAGCGACATCACTGTCGCCGGCACCGTGATCCCCAAGGGCTCGCAGATCATGCTGATGCTGGCCTCGGGCAACCGCGATCCGGACCACTTCCACGATCCCGACCGCTTCGACCCCGATCGGCGTGACAACCAGCACCTCGGCTTCGGCAGCGGCATCCACCTGTGCTTCGGCGCCCCGCTGGCCCGAAGGGAAACGCACATCGCACTGACCGGGCTGGTACGCCGCCTCGACCGGCCCAGGCTGGTCGCCGACCCACCACCGTACCGGCGCAGCCCCATTCTGCGCGGGCCGGTCCATCTGCACATCGAGCAGGGCGACGGTTAGCGCGACCATCTCACGTGGCGAGGATGCTGATGCCGTCGCCGAGGAGCTTGAGGCCGAGCACGAAGGACAGGACGGCCATGACGGCGGTTGTGCCGCGCGGCCCCAGTGTCCGCAGCAGGGGGCCCTGACGACCCAATGGCTCCCCGCGAAAACCGTCCGTGTCCGGCACGCCCCGCCGACCCACCGGCCCGCCGTGCAGACACGGCCTGCACACATTCCTCTGACCAGTTCCTGACATCGCGTGACTACTGTCCCCGCGCATGCGCACACCTTCTCACCGCCCATTCGGTCACCAGGACGGCACCCGCAGGCGCCTCCGGCACGCGATCGGTGCCACCGTCGCGGTGTCGGCGGCCGTCGTCGCACTGGTCACGCCGGCCGCCGACGCCGCACCGTACAACCCGTCGTCCACCAGCGGCAGCGCGGCGGGAGCGGACACCACCACCACCCACGCCGGCGCCACGACCGCACAGGAGCGCGACCGGATCAACGCCTACTGGACCCCCGAGCGGATGAAGCTGGCAGGCGCTCTGGTCCCCGAGATCACCCCCGTACCCGAGGACGACAACACGCCGGACGACCCGAGGCCGCTTCCCTCGGACACGCCGGACTCCGGGGCCGTGTGGACACACGGCGGGGCGGCGGTGAAGAACGTCGGCCGCCTGTTCTTCACCTTCTCCGACGGCTACGACGGCAGTTGCACCGCGACGGTCGTCACCAGCGCCAACCGCAGTACCGTCATCACGGCAGCACACTGCCTGAGAGGCGTCGGCTCGCCTTCCGCCGACGACACCTGGCACCACAACTTCTACTTCGTGCCCGGCTATCGCAACGGAACGAAACCGCTCGGCGGCTTCAGCGTCAGGACCATGGCCACCTCTTCTCGCTGGGACGCCGATCCGGGCACCACGGAGTCGTCGGACGTCGCTGCCGCCGGCTACGACACGGGTCTCCTCGTGGCGAACCCCGCTGCCGGGGGGCGCCGGATCGCGGACGTCACCGGAAGCCAGCACATCGGTTTCGGCCGGCCCGTCGAGGACGAGTTCGTCCATGCCTTCGGGTACCCGAAGTACGGACTCAACGACCCCGGGGACAAGTACGTCGGATCCCGCATGATCCACTGCGCGGGCACGAGCCACCCCGGTCCCAAGGCCCCCCTGCTGTGGGGTGAGACCTGTGACATGTCGTCCGGGGCGAGCGGTGGCCCTCACCTGGCCCACTTCGATACCCGCACCGGCACCGGCACCGTCGTGGGCGTCACCACCACCGACGAGGAACTCGCGGGCGGGCAGACCCCCACGCTCTACGCCACGCGCCTCGGTGACAGCGCCCACCGTCTCTACGACTGGGCGCAGTCGCGTTAGTGTCCCCGGGAGCGAGCCGGCATGATCTGAGCGCACCGCGATCCGCCAGGCCCTAAACAACCTCACCGACCGCCGGAGGTCAGCGGTGCCGGCCGACGGCCTTGCGCGCGGGCGTCCGCCGAGGGCGAGGGCTCGGAAGCCGCGCGCGGGGGCGCCGGTCCTCCGGGTCAGCCCAGCACGTCCCCGTACAGGCGGAACAGGCGCGGCAGGGGCACGGAGTCGCCCCCTTCGAGCCGGGCCTCCAGAAGGCGGGTCCAGCAGGTGGCGGTGAGTTCCCTGGCCCGACTGCCGGGCCAGGGCCGGGGAAGCAGTTCGGGCGGCAGCAGGGGATCCGGCTCCATCGCGCGGCCGAACTCCGCCGCGAGTTCGACGGCCATGGTCAGCTGCTCGGCGCCGGACAGCGCCCGGCCGCCACCGATCTCGGCGAGGCAGGACTCGGCGAGGCCGGCGAGCCGTTCGTACCGCTCCGCGATCTCCTTCAACGGCCAGAGGGCCGCGGCCAGGTCGCCCGGCTCACTGACGGTGCCGATGCGCAGGTCGGTGCTGGTGAGGAAGGTGACGGCGGCCAGGACGTCGAGGCGTCGCGCCTCGGCCTCGACGAGCTGCTCGACGGGGTTGGCGCTCGCGTAGAAGCCGCCCTGGACGGGTGCGGCGCCCAGCCGGAGAAGGTGGTCGCGGAAGCCGTCGCGGGCGGCTCGTCTGGCCTCGGGAACGGCGAAGGCGAACAGATGCCAGGTGCCGTCCCATGGGGCGAGTCCCCGGTCCTGGCGGTAGGCGTGACGTACGTAGTCGGCGTCCGGGGCGAGGGAGCCCGTGGCGTCCGTGACGGCCCGCAGTACGGCCTTGCGGCCGCGGCCCTCGTGGGTGAACCGGCCCTCTGTCACGAGGCGTTTGACGCACAGCCTCACCTGCTGGTCGGTCATGCCGAGCATGCCGGCGACCGTGTAGAGCTCCCCGGCGTCCACCGTGCCGTCCTCGCGCACGAGGGCGTGCACCAGTAGACGGGTCGGAATCTCCACCCTGCTTCTTCCGGCGTTCATCGTTCCTCCCGGCTGTCCGTCACCGTGACCGGACGGTACATGGTCGTGACCGCCGAGAAGCCCAGCAGGTCGCGCAGACAGGGCGTCCGTGCGGTGCGCGCCGCGGTGAAGCCGTGCCGTTCGTAGAGGGCGCGGGCCCGCGGGTTGACGTCGATGACGTCCAGCCGGATGCGCCGGCAGCCGTGGCCGGCGGCCAGTGCAGCGATCTCCGTCAGCAGCAGGCTCCCGATTCCGCGGCCACGGTGTGCCGGGCTCACCGCGATGCCGTCCATCACGAGCTCGCAGGCAGCCGGGGTGCGCGAGAACAGGGCGAGGAGCAGCAGCCTCGGTATTCCGCCGAGCGTTCCGTACGTGGACAGGACGGAGCGTGCACCACCCCCGGTCAGCGCCCGCCCACCGAGCTGGTATCCGGCCACGCCGACCACTTCGCCGTCGATGAGCGCGGCGACGCCGCGGTCGTGGTGGAGATGCGCCGCGATGAACTCCCTCGCCGTCCCGGGCGGGTTGAGGGCCGGTCCGAGCTTGCGGCCGAAGGCGTCCCAGTAGAGCTCGGCGACGCGCGCCTCGGCGCCTGCGGGAATCCGTCGGCACACCACCACCGGGCCGCCCTCTTCCACGGGACGGTTCTCGTGGTCCGTCATCGCTTCTCCTCGCCCACGGGCCGTCGATCCACCTTGCACGTTTGAGCGTAATGCGTTCATGATGGAAACGAACGTTTTGCAAATGATAGAAAGAGGATCGGCCAGGGCCTGTACCTGCGCGTACGTAGGCCCCCGAGCGGCCACCGGGCGGCCCGCCCGGATGTCCACGCTTCGGCCGCCGCCCGCGACCACCCGAGATACCGCAGAACGCCTGGATCAACGACCCGGTCAAGCGCCGCGAACCCGCACCACAAATCTCATAGCGTCATGACCGCCTCACTGGACTTGAAATCTTCCGCCCTGACCGTCAAACAGGAAGGCAGCAGCGGTGGGCACCACGACGGGCTCGCCCGGTCTGCTTTCCGGCAATCTGGTGCAGGCCCGTGGAAATCCCGGTCAATGCCTGCGGCAACTCCATGAACGTCACCGGAGCGGTCGACCCGGCGCC
Organism: Streptomyces sp. NPDC015032; assembly: GCF_043080425.1. Lineage (NCBI taxonomy): Bacteria > Bacillati > Actinomycetota > Actinomycetes > Kitasatosporales > Streptomycetaceae > Streptomyces > Streptomyces sp. NPDC015032. The sequence continues at coordinate 20,165 of NZ_JBIBVN010000050.1, forward strand.
GGGCAACGTCTGCGTCAACGGCTGGCCGACCAAGTCACAAGCCGCGCCGGGACCGGGCGGGTCCCGGCGCGGGTCGCGGCGGCGGCGTGACGGATACCGGTGTACGCCGAGGCCCGGACCGTGCGGAAGCGGCCCGGGCCCCAGGTGTTCCTCAGGCCGCAGGGAGCCGGGGCAGTTCCTTCGGGAAGGTCCGCGGCTCCTGGCAGTCGACAGCCTCGTACGTGTGGCGAGCGAGCTGGTAGGCAAAGTCGACGAGAACCTGCCGCAACTCGTTCCCGTGGACACGAGTCTTGCCGATGGTGCGGGCGTCGACGGTCAGCGCATAGGCTTCCCGCGCCTCGCCGGGCTTCTTGCCGGGCGGGGTGCAAGGGATGTACACATACGCGCGGTCCGGGTGCGCCACGGCTCTGATGTCGCCGGACGCCACATCAACCGGGTCGACGGCGTACCCGTTCTCCGCGTAGAAGTCACGCCACGAGCCGGAAGCCGAGTCACGGGACTCCACTTCTCCCGAGATGACGGAGCCACCGCTGGTGCGTACGTAACAGGCGAAGAAGTAGTCCCCCTCCAACCGGTCCTGCCGAAGCTTCCCCCGCTCCTCGGCCGAACGCGCCGAGGGCAGGGCACGCGCCGCCGTCTCTCGGTCCACCGCACCGTCGCACGGCCGGGCCGGCAGCCGGTCGATACCCTTGGTGAAGATCTCCAGGTATCCGAATACCGCCGCGATCGCCACCAGGCAACCTATTCCTGCGGTGATGACGTTTTTCTTTCGACGCGCCTGCATGAGGCTTCCCACATCCACTCAGACGTTATGCGGCCGGCCGGGCATGGGCGTCCTCCAGCATGTTGTCGCTGTCATTCCAGCCCCCTTGAATCTCCTGGCGGATCATGTTCCGCGTGGCGTCCTCTGTCAATTCCTTGGACCCGTGCTCCTCGATGGCCTTGACGGCGCTCTCCTGTGTCTGCACGTTGGCCGATTCCAAGGAGTCGTTCAGCTGCCCCCCGCTGTCGTAGAGGGCCTGGTCCAGGGCGCCGTCGATCTGCTGCCCGTCGATGAGGCGGTCGACGGCCATACCTGCGATTCCGCCGAAGAAGCCGCTGACCGCGGCACCCGCCGCCGCCGCGGCCGGTGCCGTTCCCACCAGGACGACGGTACCCACGCCGACCCCGGCGGACAGGACGGACTTGACCATGTCGCCCTTGGTCTTGAGGGCATCGTTCGCGTCCTTCTCGGCCTCCAGGTCACCGGCGATCTGCGCGTCCGCGACCGAGTGTCCGACGATGCCCTCGATGATTCCGGCGTTCGTGGAGATGGCCTTGACCGCGTCCTCCGTCTTTCCATCGAAAAGTTCCGGCTGGGCGATGTGCGCCTCCAGGGAACTCGCCGTGTAGACGCTCTCCCCGATGATGATCGCGGCGCGGCCCATGGGGTCGCGGGCCGTCTCGTACAGGAACCGTGTGGCATCCAGCTTGTCGAGCCCGCCGGGATCCTGGCTGTTGCTCCAGAAGATCGACTCGGCTCCTGTACCGGAGACCGACCGGCTGATCTCGGACATGTAGGCGGCCGCCATGTCGCCGAAGCTCTCGCCCGTGGCCTTGTTCACCAGGTCGGCGCCGGTCCCCGGCTGCGCGACCGCGTGCATGACCTCCTTCATCAGGGCGACCTGCGCCTTGCTGTGCGGCCTGATGTCGGTCGCCTTCTCGCCGTCCCCGTAGCCCGTCACCGCCGCCTCCAGGGCGTGTGCCACCGAACCGTCGCGGTCGGTGTACCGGGTGCTCTCCAGCATGTGCTCGAAGACCTTCTTGTCGTCGAAGGTCTCCAGCGCGGCCTCGGGGTTGTGCGACAGGGCCTTCATGTAACCGATCAGCGGGTCGCTGCCGTTGTCCTTGCCGAAGACGAGGTCCGTGACGTTTCCGGCCTTCCAGAGGTCGTTGGTGCCCATGCCGGGGCTTCCGGCCGGCGCCATGTCCATCTTCAGGAGCTGCTTGCCGTAGGCATCGAGGAACTCGGCGTCGTACTTGCCGTGGTGCATCAGGCTGCTCATGACCTGGTAGCCAAAGGCACCGTACGGCCTCAGCGGGTCCGAGGGGTTGGACCGGAAGGCCGTGGTCGCCTCGTCGAGGACCTTCTTCTTCCACTCCTGCATGCCGTCCGCATCGGACAGCGTGGCCGTCGCGAGCGTCATGCTCAGGTCCCTCTGAATGCTCTGGAGCTGCTTGAGCTCCTCGCCTCTCGCGCCTGCGTGGACGTCGGCGAGGTCATTCCAGAACTGCAGGGTCTCCTTGCCCCCCAGCTTGGAGGCGAACTGGGCGGCGAAGAGCTCGTCGTCCTTGTACTTGGACATGGTCCGCTGGAACTCGGCGAGTTCCTCGGGCGACATCTTCTTGGCGTCCTTCGCCAGCTTCGCCATGTCGTCGGCCTTCTTCAGCGCGTCGGCGGCGGAGTCGCGGTCGGCGTACTTGGCGCCGGAGAAGCCGTAGTCGGCCTGTTCGGCTATCGCCTTCAGGGCACGGGCAGCGGTGGAGTCGCTCGTCGTGGCCGCGCCGAGGAATACCTGGATCGTGTCCCTGAGAGCCTCGGCCTTCTCCTTGGTGCCGGGAGGTTCGGGGTGGACGGCGGCGATGACACGGAAGCCTCCGCCCTTCTCACCGTAGACCGAGAGCTTGTCCTTCTCGAAGCCGTCGTCCAGGGCCTGCTTGAGCTTGTCCCGGTACCCGACGAGCTCGTCGTACGTGTCCGTGAGGATGTTGTGGATGGAGGTCGCCTGGGTGAGGGCGTCGGAGAACTCACCGGCCGTCTTGGAGATGAACTCGCGCGAGACGGTGGCATTGAGACCCGCCCAGTTGGCCTTGTCGGCCTTGGCCTTCATGTCGTCGCGCGACTGCTTCTCCAGCCTCGTCAGGCTCTTGACGACCGTGCCCCAGTCGGTGATCGCGGTCTTCAGCGCCGAGAAGTTGGCGTGACGCAGTGCTTCGAGGTCCATCAGCGCTTCGTCCCCTCGTCAAAACCCTCGTCAAGGGTGGCGATGCTGCTGACGGTCGACGCGATGTAGTACTCGTCGCCCGCGTGGGCCTTCTTCGTGAAGTCCATGTGGTTGGAGATGTGGGCACAGGCATCGAGCAGGGTGGTCAGCGATTTCTCCCACCGTTCCTGGACCGAGTCCAGGGCGCCCCCGAGCTCGAACTCCTGCGTCTTGAGGTCCTTGGCGGCGGTCTGACTGCTGGACCAGGCGTCACGGCCGTAGCGGCCGAGGTCCGTGAACAGTTTGAACGCGCTGTCACCGACTGCGGCCAGGTCCTGCTGGTCGACCTTGAGGTCACCCTGCTGCCCGCCGCCGCCCGTGCCGCTCGGAACCCCGTTCAATTGCATGCGCGAGGAGCTTCTACTGCTGGCTTCGGCCTTCAGCTGCTCCCATTCGTCCCACACCATCTGGTGAAATCCTCCCCCGTACGGACAACCAAGCAATCGACGTTCCACTCGGGAAGATCACAAGACGTCCCAATCATGTCAAGGGCCGAGCCTACACAAGCAATTGGAGCGGATGACCGGACAGCCTGCCCCCTTGCTGGGCTCTCTCCGTCGGCCCGCCACACGTACCGCCGCTGGGGCACCCGTTCCCACCTTCGCCGAACTCACCCGCGCCACAGCCAGGTTGAGAGCGGGTCTCTCCCGGTACCCGGCCGCCGGCATGGGCGACGCCTTCGCCTCAATGCTGGTCGCCCACGGAGTCCGCGTAGTAGACCGACTCGGCCACGTGGAAGGCGAGCTGCCGGAAGGTCCACCCCGCGCCGGGCGACCGGTCGAGTTCGTCGGGCGTCAGGGCGTCCAGGCGGTTCGCCCAGATCCTGGCGAGGCGGGTGAGCCGACTGCGTGCCTCGTCGAGGTCGGCTCCGGTGAAGGGGGCGAGGTCGGCCGCGGTGGTGGTCGCCGAAGCGTGCCAGTGGTCAGGCTGTGTCGGGGGCGGTGCCAGCGGTGTCGGGGGCGGTGCCGTCGGGGCCATCGGAAACAGCGAGTACGTACTTCGTGTCCGTCATGGTCCGACGCTAAGTCCGCAACGCTTCCGTCCCCGCCGAACCGTTCCGGTCGCACCCCGGCTCGGGCCGACGTGCCCCGTGCCCGCGCCGTGCCCGCACCTCGCCGGTGAGCGCTCAGCGCAGCTCCTCCGGGCACGGTGTGCCGGGTGAGAGCTGGTAGGGCGCGGCCAGCCGGTACACGCCCGGCCGCGGCGCGAGCAGCTCCGTCCACTCGTCGCCGGCCGCGTCCTCCTCGACCTTGCTCAGGCAGCCGTTGGTGTTGACGAAGGTCCGGGGAGTGTTCTCGTCCTCCCGCTGCTTGGACTCCTCGGTCTCCTGCGGCCGCTCGACGCTCTTGCCCTTGTCGTCGACCAGGGCAAGCCAGCGCGAGTACGGGATACGGATCAGGACCCGGCCGGCCTTCTTCACATGGATGGTCAGCTCGTTCGCCCCCGCCTTGTCCACCGTGGCGGGCGGATCGGCCAGCGGTACCGGGCCGTCGACCTCGAAGAGCCTCCAGTTGGCGTCGGACCAGACCAGCTTCAGATACGGCAGCCCGTCATCGATCAGCTCCGCCTCCTGCACCGCGCCGCTGGAGTCCGGCGTCCCCCTGGGCAGCACCACGTAGTGCACCGCCCAGCGGTCGAGCCACTCGCGGTAGTTGGCGCTGTTCAGAGTGTCGTCGTAGAAGAGGGGATTGCGCTCCATGTCCGCCTGTCGGTTCCAGCCACGGGCCAGGTTGACGTACGGCGCGAGCGCGGACGCCTCGCGGTGGCTGCTCGCGGGCACGACCTCGACCCGGCCGCGCTCCGCGCCGACCTCCTGGAGCTGGTTGACCAGCGGGGCCAGCTCACGCGTCCAGGAGGCGGCGGGGGCGGTGCGGACGATGTCGTCGACGCCCTTGAAGCCGATCCAGAAGTTCAGCCCGGCGAAGGCGACGATCAGCGCGTACCAGCGCCGGGAGCGCGGCTTCGTGTACGGCAGCGCGGCAAGCAGCACCACACCGGCGAACAGCATCGCCATCCGCGTGACGTTCGAGCCAATCTGCGAGTCGATCACATAAGTCAGCAGCGTCCCGACGCCGTACACGGCAGCCGCGGTACGGACCGTCTTCCAGTCGCGCGGTACGAGGACGAAGACGAGGACCGCGAAGAGGAACGGCAACGACAGCGTCGCGATCGACATCGGCTGCGTACCGGAGAACGGGAACAGCCACGCGGACAGCGCCACGACCGCGACCGGGGCCAGGCCCAGCGCGTACGCGCCGGGGCGCCGCTTGTTCAGGAAGAGCGCGGCGGCCACCACGCCCAGGAACAGTCCGGCCACGGGGCTGCTCGCCGTCGCGAGTCCGGCGAGCGGTGCGGCGACGGCCGCCTTCGCCCAGCGCTTGTACCGCCACCGGTGCGGCCAGCAGAACACCGCGGCCACCGCGCCCACCGCGAACATCATGCCGAGCCCGAACGTCACCCGCCCGGACAGCGCGTTGCACAGGTACGCGAAGACCCCGGCCAGCGAGCAGGCGAGCGGATTGCGGACGGCCCGGACCCGGACCAGGATCAGCGCGGTCAGCGCCGCCGACACGGTCCCGGCGACCATCATCGTCGTCCGCACGCCGAGCACCGACATCACATACGGCGAGACGACGCTGTACGAGACGGGGTGCATGCCCCCGTACCAGGCGAGGTTGTACGCGGTACCGGGGTGCCGGCCGACGAACTCGGCCCAGGCGTCCTGGGCCGCGAGGTCGCCGCCGCTGTTCGCGAAGAAGAAGAACCAGAGCAGGTGGGTGACCGCGGCGACCACGGTCGTCAGCAGGACCGGGTGCCGACGCAGGAGCCCGCCACGGGTCCCACCGGGCGAGGTGCCGGACGACGGCCCGGAAGCGTCCGGGAAGGGCGCGACCGTGCGCACGCCGCCGCCACCGCTGCCCCTCATTCCGCCGTTGTCCGCCGACTCACGGCCGGGCCTCGGCTCCGAGGTGGTCACTACGGCTCTCCCCGTCTCCCATATCCGCCGGCCCCGCGCCCCATACATCGGTGAGGACGCCGGATCGGCATCCGTGAGTTGCTCCGGGACGCTAACACGTGCGCAGTCGGAAAGAGGGCGCCGGGATCGACGCCCTCTTCCCGCTACCAGGCCGTTTCGGCCATGGCCCCGTCAGCCGAGCCGGGTCAGCTTGTCGCCGAACTTCGGCTCCGTCAGATCGCTCTTCAGCGCGACGGGCACCTTCACCTGGCTTCTTCCCTCACCAACGGTGAGCGTGCCGACGTGAGTGCCGGCCGCCGCCGAGTGCGGGATCGTCTTGCCGTCGTCGTTCAGTTCGAGCTTGACCGTGAGACCGGACCATCCGACCGCCGACACGTCCTTGGTCGCGACCACCGGGGTGCTGCCGCCCAGGCCGTCCGAGACAGTGCCGACGACATCGCCCTTCTTGATGACCTTCGCGTTCTTCAGCAGATCCTGCGTCGCGATCATGACGTCCTTGCTGACCGCGTTGACCGTGTCGATGATCGGGTTCTTGTGCTGGCCCAGCACGGCGCCGACGATCAGCTGGTCGGTGTCGCCGACCATCTTGTGCGCGGCGAAGAGCAGGTTGCCGCCGGCCTTGGTGGTGGAGCCGGTCTTGATGCCGAGCGAGCCGTTGAACGGAACGAGGCTGTTCCAGTTCCGCCACTCGTGACCCGAGGGGTCGGTCCACGACGGCAGTACGGTGATCGCCATCAGCGCCGGGATCTCCACCAGCTTCTCGCCCAGCTTCACCTGGTCCTCGGCCGAACTGACCGTGGTCGCGTTGAGGCCGGACGGGTCGGTGTACGTGGTGTTCTTCATGCCGAGCGACTTGGCGGTGTCGTTCATCTTCTTGACGAACGCCTCCTCGGAACCCGCGTCCCAGCGCGCCAGCAGCCGCGCGATGTTGTTGGCGGACGGAATCATGATGGCCGACAGCGCCTGCTTGAGGGTGAGCTTGTCGCCCTTCTTCACGGTGCTGAGCGTCGACTCGCCCACCGCGTCGTACCCGCCCTCCTTCTCCGCCGCGGCGTCGACCTCTATGGACGGCCCTTCCTCGCCCTTCTTCAGCGGGTGGTCCTTGAGCACGATGTACGCGGTCATCGCCTTGGCCACGGAGCCGATCGGCACGGCCTTCTGCTCGCCGAACGAGCCCACCGGGCCCAGGCCGGTCGCCGCCATGTAGCCCTGGCCCTCATTGGGCCAGGGCAGCGACGGCTTGCTGCCCTCAAAGGTGTATGTCGGCTTCGCCGACATCTGGAGCTCGGGCTCCGGAAGCGGGCGCACCAACTGCGCGATCGCAAAGACGATCAGCAGGAGCAGCACCAGCGGGGTCCAGATCTTGACCCTGCGGACGGCGGTGCGGACCGGCGTCTCCGGCGGGGGAGGCGTGTTCGTCAGCTCGGCCAGCAGGTCGAGCGGCGGCTTCGGCGGCATGGGCTGCTGCGTGGTCCGCTCTGCGGCGGCAGGGGAGGCAGGGGCAGCGGGCGTCTCGGGCTTACGGGGCGCGGGCGCCGTCGTCGGCCGTACGTCGTCCCCACGCAGGGGGACGAACTTACTGGTCCGCTCGGCGGCGGACTCGGGCTTCGCCCCGGCCTTTGGCTCGGTCGGGGGGATCTTCAGGGCGGTCGTCGGCTGGTCGGCCTTGGGTGCGGCGGGGGACCTGAAGATGGCGGTCGGCTGATCGACGCCCTGCTTGCCGTCGGCGCCCTTGGCCTTCCCGGCACCCTTGGCCTCGTCGGCGCCCTTGTCCTTGCCGGCGCCCTTGGCGTCGGCGTCGTCGGCCTTCTTCTTCTCGTCGGAGGAAGCCTTGTCGCCGGACGGCTCGCCCGCGTCCTTGTCCGCGTCGTCGGCACCGCTCGACGCGGTCGCCGCGTCCGCAGCCGCGTCGTCCGAAGCTCCGCCTTCCGCAGCCGCGCCCGTCTCCGTGTCCTTCGCGGCCCCGTCCTCCGAGGCACCGCCCTTCGCGCCGTCGTCGTCCTTCGAGGCACCGCCCTTCGCGTCCTCGTCCGCGTCGTCGTCCTTCGACACCCAGGCGGCAACGGCCGCACGCAGCCGCGCGTCGCCTTCCCCGGTGCTGCCGACGCCCTCGACGGGCTCCGCCGCCGCCTCGTCCGCGGCGGCATCCGCGGGCTCAGCCGCAGCCGCGCTCTCCGAGGCCTCAGGCGCCTTCTCCGGACGCCCGGCGTCCTTCGCGGCTCCCTTGGCGTCCGCGGCCTCCTCGGCGCCCACAGCGCCGTCAGAGCCTTCGGCCTCAGCCGCAACCCCGGGCTCGGCCTCGGTCTCCGCGCTCGCGTCCGCGCCCGCGTCCGCCGACGGCTCCGAGTCGTCACCACCCGTACCCTTGTCGCCGCTCTCGCCGCCCCCGGACGGCGACGCGCGGAAGGCCGCCGTGGCCGTGTCCGTCTTGGCGCCTTCGCCGTTCTCGGACGGCGTCGTGCGGAAGACCGCCGTGGCCGTGTCCGTCTTGGTGCCGGCCGCGCCATCGGCGGACGGTTCACGGAAGACGGCAAGCCGCGGATCGCTTTCACTCCGAGCCGTCCCCGACGACTCCTGCTGCTTCGACTTGCCGGGGGACTCGCCCGCCACCGATGCCTCCTCCATGCGGCGCGGGGGACACCCCCGCGCTGTCCGAACCATCTACCAGTGTCCCGTGTGAATCACCGGCCCGGCTGCTAGACGAGAACGACATACCTACTGGTTCCCTTACAAAGCACCCAGGCGCTCTCGACAGACCAATGTGAGAGGGGTCACCCTGTCATTCATCCACGCGGGGAGGCATGGATGGGCAGGAGCCGCAGAACAATTCCGGAGGAGCTTCTGCTGCTCGCTCTGGACCCGGCCACGGGTACCACAGCGCAGCCGCAGTCGCTCGACCTCGGCCTCGCCGGAGCTCAGCTAGTGGAGCTGGCTCTGGCAGGACGGATAGCCCCTGACGGGGATCGTATCGCCGTGGTGATGCCACGGCCGACAGGAGATCCGACTCTGGACTCCGCACTGGAACTGCTGCGCCGACGCGGCAGCCCGGTTCGGGCGGTCCACTGGATCGGCGGACCCCGCCTGGGGCTGCGTCAGATCTACCTCGCCCATCTGGAGCGGTGCGGCATGGTGCATGCCGTGGCGGGCCAGATGTGCGGTGTACTGCCGACAACTCGCTACCAGGCGACGGACACGGCGATCAGCCGGGACATCAAAACCAGGCTGGACAGTGCGATCCGCACCGGCGTACCGCCGGACCCGCGGACCGCGGCGCTCGCCGCGCTGGCCCACGCGGTCGGACTCGGCAAGCACCTGTACCCCGGGAACGAGGGGCGTTCATCGCGCTCCAGGCTCCGGGACCTGATCAGGCACGACCCGATGGGCGGACTCGTGGCGCACGCCGTGATGGACGTCCAGAACGGCGCGGTCGCACAGCCGCGCCGCAACCAGGCGGCCGGAATGCCGTTGCAACCGCAAGTTCAGTCGCAGTCACGCCGCGGCAGCATGGCGCACACCGCGGCCCACTAGGACCGCACCCGCCGCCACACGCACCGCAGCACCGCAGCACCGCAGCACCGCAGCACCAACCGAATACCACCGCACCGTCGTCCCCAAGACCCGGTTCGGGAGCCGCACCAAGCGCGGGGCAGCCGGATTCACGGCTGCCCCGCGCGCCCGCGTGTGGCCATTTCCCAGCGCGGACGGGGTCGGGGGTGGCAATCTGCTCAGCAGTAGATACGCACAGCTACATAGCCGGAGGTGCCGTTTCCGTGCCGTCCAATGTCAATCCCACCGTCAGGCGACGCCGGTTGGGCCAGGAATTGCGCCGACTGCGCGAGCTCAAGGGCATGACGGCCGAGGAGGTCGCGGAGCGGCTGCTGGTCTCGCAGTCGAAGATCAGCCGCCTCGAAAACGGCCGCCGCTCCATCAGTCAGCGCGATGTACGCGACCTCTGCGGGGTGTACGAGGTCGAGGATCACCGGATCGTCGACTCACTCATGCAGATGGCCAAGGACTCGCGCCAGCAGGGCTGGTGGCACGCCTTCGGCGACATCCCGTACAGCGTCTACATCGGTCTGGAGACCGATGCCGAGTCGCTGCGGGTGTACGAACCCCAGGTGGTCCCGGGCCTGCTGCAGACCCGTGGTTACGCCGAGGCGCTGATCAACGGCGCGCTTCCGGAGGCCCCGCCGAGCGACATCGACAAGCGCGTCAGTGTCCGGGCCCGCCGCCAGGACCGCATCACCGCCCAGGAGCATCCGCTGCGGCTGTGGGCGGTGATCGACGAGTCCGCGCTGCGCCGGATGGTCGGCGGCAAGCAGGTGATGATCGAGCAGCTGGAGCGACTGGTCGAGCTGTCGAACCTGCCTCATGTGACGGTGCAGGTACTGCCGTTCGCGATGGGTGCGCACCCCGGCATCAACGGGCAGTACGCCATTCTGGAATTCCCGGACGCCGCGGACTCCAGTGTCGTCTATATCGAGGGCGTCACCAGCGACCTCTACCTGGAGAAGGCCAATGACGTACAGCGGTACAGCGTCATGTACGAGCACCTGCGGGCACAGGCGTTGAATGTGGAGCAGACCCGGGACTTCATCAGCGGCATCGCGAAGGACTACGCCGGGCACTCGGGCGCATAGATGCGGACAGCACGAAAAGTCTGGTATGCGGAGATGAAGCGGTGTTACGGGAGGGGCGGCGGCAAGGTACACCGCCGCTCACCCGCTGGGGAAGACTTTGCTGGTATATACCATCCAGTCGAGTGAACACCCCCTTCGCTCAAGGAACTTGGCGAGTAGCGTCGATCACACCAACCGGAACACTGTTGGTGTCCTTACACGACTCTCTGAACCGGAGTGAACATGGCCATTCGTCAGGGTGCTACGGACAAGTGGACGAAGTCCTCGTATTCCGGGGGCAACGGCGCCTGCGTCGAAGTCAAGTCGCCCCTCGCACAGGCAATCGCCGTACGCGACTCGAAGGCCCCCGAGGGCCCTTCGATCACGTTCGTCCCCACCGCGTGGAACGCCTTCGTACGTGACATCGGCACGGGTGCCGTCGGCGCCTGATCCACGCTTCCCACCGTTCGCATCGCAGCATCGATGTTCCCGTGCTGCCGGTAGCCCTCTCGACTGGTCCGCCGTCCTGGCCGAGGGGGCTCGATGCTTCTCCGGGCCCCCTCGGCCAGGACGGCCACTCAGCGCAGTCGGTCGACATGGAGATCGGTGCCGGGCACGGTCGGGATGAACGGCGCCACCAACTCCACCCGCCCCAGCCCGGATTCCACGACCACCGCGTCGAGCCCGGTGAAATGCCCGGCCCAGCAGTCCCGCGGATCCTCCTGGAGGAACCACAACAGGGTCAGCCGGGTGTCGACGCCCTCGACCTGCTTCACATAGCTCATCCGGTCGCCCGGCAGCGGCGTGGGACGGAAGACGGTCACCATCGCCGCCGGAGAGCCGCCCAGCCGCTTCGGCAGGTGCCGCGAGCGCAGCCACTCCAGCAACTCGGCCCGTTGCCGCACCCCTTCGGCATCGATCACCTGGAGGACCAGTCCGCGGTACGGGTGGTCGAGCGCGTGGAAATCCCGGGGGCCCGCGGCACCGTCCCGGTAGACCGTCGCCTCATGGTCCTGGAACGACGTGAACACATGGGTGCGGTCCTGGTAGACCCGGCCGTCCCGGTTCAGCCGTTTGTTGATCCCGACGGTCCACTTCATGTGGTCGTCGTAGCGCCCCTCCGTCACCCAGTACGTCGACAGATAGCAGCCGGCCCCGACCGGCTGCGCGACCGCGGACTTCTCCGGGTAGCGCAGTTCCCGCAGCTCCCGGGTCGCGACCCAGCGGCGTCCCGCGAACATCCAGGGCATCGCCATCGCGCCCGCGTAGTAGTGGTCGTCCTCGTACCAGCGGTTGTACGCGTACTCATGGCCCGGGTGCGGTTCGACCATGGTGATCAGCGCGTGACCGGGATGGACCCCGTACGGCCCCAGCGCGGCCAGTTCGGCGTAGGTGTCGCTCCGCGTCCCGTCGCCCCGTACCCCGTCACCCCGCGCGCTGTCGCCCCGCGTCCCGTCGCCCCGCGCACCGCCACCCCGCGCCCCGTCGCCGCCTGCCCCGCGACCCCGCGCACCGTCGCCCCGTGTCTCCTCGCTCATGCCGTTCCCCTTCCGTACTCCGCAGCGGCGTCCTACTCTGACGCTCCGTCAGCAGAACTGCCAGAGCCGGGAGGCCGCCGATGTTGCTCGCGGGGAAGACCGTCATCGTGTCCGGGGTGGGCGCCGGGCTCGGGCACCAGGTCGCGGCAACGGTCGTACGGGACGGCGGCAACGCGGTGCTCGGGGCGCGCACCGCGGCACATCTCGCCAAGTCGGCCGCGGAGATCGATCCGGAGGGCCGGCGTACCGCCCATCTGGCCACCGACATCACGGACGAGGCACGGTGCGAGGCGCTCGCCGCGCTGGCGCTGGAGCGGTTCGGGAGGATCGACGCGGTGGTCCATGTCGCCGCCTGGGACAGCTACTTCGGCGGAATCGAGGACGCCGACTTCGCCACCTGGCAGTCGGTCGTCGACGTCAATCTGCTCGGCACGCTACGGATGACCCGCGCCTGCCTGCCCGGCCTCAAGGAACGGGGCGGCTCGGTGGTCGTCATCGGTACGCAGTCCTCGGTGGCCGCACCGTCCCAGGTGCAGCAGGCGGCGTACGCGGCGTCGAAGGGGGCACTCACCTCGGCGATGTACTCCATGGCGCGGGAGTTCGGCCCGCACCGGATCCGGGTGAACACGGTGCTGCCCGGCTGGATGTGGGGGCCGCCGGTGCAGGCGTACGTACAGCTCACCGCGCACACCGAGGGCGTACCCGAGGCCGAGGTGCTCGGCAGGCTCACCGAGCGCATGGCACTTCCGGACCTGGCCACGGACGGCGATGTGGCCGAGGCCGTCGCGTTCCTGGCCTCGGACCGGGCGCGGGCGATCACCGGTCAGTCCCTGCTGGTGAACGCCGGCGAGCTGATGCGGTAGGACCGCCTCGCGGAGCCACTTCCCCTCGCCTCCCCCCTCGCTCCCCCCCTCACCTCCCCCTCTCCGGCCGCGCGGGACCCGCATCCCGTGCGGCCCTTCCGTGCTCCTCGCATCCCTCCGCGCTCCTCGCATCCTTCCGTGCCCCTCGGATGCCTCCGGCGCTCCTCGGGTGCTTCCGGTGCTCTGCACAGCCTGACGAAGTGCCCGCTCATCGTGTGACCGCCGCCATGTTCGCGACAACGCTCACGCAGGTCAAGAACAAGCAAATTCGTTCTACTTGCTGATCGGCGTTCACATCTCTGATCGCGAAAACCTTGACCGAGGGGATGGACAGGCGGTTCAATCCCCGAAGTCCCCACTCCCGCACGGGGCACCGCTGAACGGCCGTACCGACGAAGTGCGTACCCGTTCACAAGGCGGACCCCAGGAGGGGGCACATGAACAGTCTCGACTGGGTCGTGCTCATCGGCTACTTCGGCGTGGTGATCGCGATCGGGCTCTGGTCCCACAAGCGTGTGGACAACGTCGGCGACTTCTTCACGGCCGGCGGCAGGATGCCGTGGTGGCTGTCCGGCATCTCGCACCACATGTCCGGCTACAGCGCGGTGATGTTCACCGGTTACGCCGGTATCGCGTACCAGTACGGCGTCACCTCCTTCGTCACCTGGTCGCTGCCGATCGCCATCGGCATCGGCATCGGCGCCCAGCTCTTCGCACCCCGGCTCAACCGGCTGCGCTCACGGCTGCATGTCGCGTCCCCGCTCGAATATCTGAAGAACCGCTACAACATCCCGACCCAGCAGGCGCTCGCCTGGTCCGGTCTGCTGCTGAAGATCGTGGACGTCGGTGCCAAGTGGGCGGCCATCGCCACCCTCCTCTCCGTCTTCACCGGTATCTCGATCACCCAGGGCATTTTCATCACCGGCTGCATCACCGCCGTCTACTGCACGGTCGGCGGGTTGTGGGCGGACGCGCTCACAGAGCTGGGACAGTTCGTCATCCAGCTCTTCGCCGGGGTGGCGATGCTCGTCACCGCCATGGCGAAGCTCGACGGCTTCAGCACCCTGTGGACGGTCTGGGACAAGCTGCCCGAGGGCCACACCGACCCGACGGCCGGCCCGTACACCGTGACCTTCCTGCTGGCGTACCTCTTCATCAAGACCTTCGAGTACAACGGCGGCATGTGGAACCAGGCCCAGCGCTACATGGCCACGGAGTCCGCCGCCGCGGCGAAGCGCTCGGCCCGGCTCTCGGCCGTGCTGTGGCTGGTCTGGCCGACCGTCCTGTTCTTCCCGATGTGGTGCGCCCCGCTGTTGGTCCACGCACAGAAGCCGGACGCCTCGGACAGCTACGCCCTGATGACCGAACAGCTGCTGCCGCACGGTCTGCTGGGCCTGGTCGTCGTGGGCTTCTTCTCGCACACGATGGCCATGTGCTCCTCGGACGCCAACGCCATCTCGGCGGTCTTCACCCGCGACATCGCGCCCATCCTCTCGAAGGCGGCGCGCGACTGGGGCAGCCGGGCCGGGCTGCTGGCCGCACGGCTGTCCACCCTCGGCTTCCTCGCCCTGTCGATGGCGCTGGCCACCCAGATCAACTCACCGACGTTCAAAGACATCATCTCCGTCGTCATCAAGTGGGTCGCCGGCCTGATGGGCCCGATCGCGATCCCGTTCATGCTCGGCCTGCTGCGCAGCTTCCGCAGGTCCGGACCGACGGCGGCGCTGACCAGCTGGGCGGCGGGCCTGCTGGCGTTCTACTTCACCAACTACGACTTCGACGGTTCGGTGAAGACGGACGTCGCGCTGCAGTACCAGGTGGCGCTGCCGCTGGCGATCTCGCTGGTCCTCTACGTCGTGATCGGCTTCATCAAGCCGGAGGACACCCCGGAGCGCGACGCGGTCATCGAGAAGATCAACACGGACGGGGACGGGGACGGCGGCTCGGATACCGGGGCGACGGTTCCGGCCCAGGCCGGCCCCGGGGACACCGCAGTCGCGGGGGGTGCGAAGGACTGACGCCCACGGCTGTACGAGGAGGGGCGGGGTACGGATTGCGGCGGCCCGGTACCCCGCCCTTTCCGTCTTCCTGCCCCCACTGTCCCCCTGCGGCGAGGGCTCAGCCGCGCGGATAGCGGGCCAGCCAGCCCGGCGCGGCGGCCGACGGGCTGTGCAGAGCCGGGCCCTGGGTCATCTCCATCGCGAAGTCGTCGGCGAGTTCGAGGAGAGTGGCCCGGCCCTCCAGCTCCGCCAGCCAGGCCGGGGGCAGCGCGGTCTCGCCGTGCAGCGCGCCGAGCAGCCCCCCGCACAGGGCCGCGGTGGCCGCGGAGGGCCCGCCGTGATTCACGGCCAGCCGCAGCCCGTGCCGTATGTCCTCGCTGACGAGGGCGCAGTACACGGCGACGGCCAGGACCTCCTCGGCCGCCCCCGTGGCGCCCAGCGACTCGATCAGGGCGGGTCCCGGGATGCCCTGGCGCACGGTGCCGAGGGCCTGCTTAAGCGCCTCGGTGACCGGTTCGTGCCCCGGGCGCTCGGCGAGCAGGGCCAGGGCGTGCTGGACGGAACCGTCCAGGGTCTCGCTGCGGGCCAGCCCGTGCACGATGAGGGCCAGGGCGCCCGCGGCGAGCAGCGCGGCGGGGTGGCCGTGGGTCTGGGCGGCGCATTCGACAGCGAGTTGGAGGACGAGCTGGGGCTCCCAGCCGACGAGCAGCCCGAACGGCGCGGACCGGGTGAGGGCCGCCGAGTCCCGTGCGGTGGGGTTCTTGGGCTGGTCGAGGGTGCCCATGACGGCGTCCCCGAACCCGGTAAGGCATTCCCGGGTGGGTGCGCGGCGGTCGTAGAGCCACTCCTGCTGAGCGAGCCAGCCGTTGTCCTTGCGTCGCTCGTCGGGCCCCCAGTCGTGCTGGGTGGCCGCCCAGCGGAGATGGGCCCGGTGCACATCGGTGGGCGGGTGCCAGGCGCCGGTGTCGCGCCGGACCTGTGCGCGGATCAGCCCGTCGACGGTGAACATACTGAGCTGGGTGACGGCGGTGACGGTGCCGCGCCCGCCGTGCGCGGGCACGAAGTCGGTGACGGCGTCGACACCGTGGGCGGCCCGGATCTCTTCGAGCGTCAGCCCGTCGACCCCCGCCCCGAGCGCGTCACCGATGGCCCCGCCCAGCAGAGCGCCACGCACCCGGCTGCGGAAGTCCTGCTGCTCTGCACGGCCCCAGACACCTGTGGTCCCTGTGCTCACCGTGCCCCTCCCCCGTCGACCGCCCGCAGCCTGCGACTGCGCAGCACTGTAATCGAACGGGGACCGTCGGTTGAAGGTACGGAATCAAGTACACGTGGGTATGTGGACGGACGTCCCGCAGGTCGTTTTTGACCGGTCGGGGACGGGTCAGGGACGTCCCACACCCCCACCTTCTCGCCGACAACGTCACCCACACACCCGGAGACTGGCTGCACATCCCGGCCCTGTGCCTCATGCAGGGCGAATCGGCGTCGCAGGGGCTCGCACGCGATGTGCTGGCACTCCCGGGGGTGTTCGTCGACCCGCTCGACCAGGCGGCAGCGGCCACCGTCGGCGGAATGGTGCGTGATGGCTGGGGAGGGCCGGACGTGTGTCATGCGCTGTACGTGGCAACGCCTCACCAGGAGAGCGGCGGCATGTCGATCATCCTGACCGGACGCGAAGACGACTATCCCCCCGGCATCCTGACCGTAGACATCGACTCCCCCGGCATGGTCGGCCTCCACTGAACCTCGGCGGGCACGAACCTCCACGACTCCACCCCAGCCACCCGGCCACGACGAGCACCTCCCGTGGCGACGCTCAGCCGCGCAGACGTCCGCCCCGGCTACGGGCCACGACAAGCACCTCCCGCAGCGATGCGATGGCCTGGGTGAGGGCGAACCGCAGGGCGAGCTCCCCCGCCGCCTCGTCCGCCAGTACGGCTGCGGCTCCGGCAGCCACGTCCTCGCCGCAGTCGAGTTGATCGGCCTCCATCTCGTCGGCCAGCCGCGAGAGCCTGCTGCCGGGGTCATCGGTGCTGAGGTAGCAGGGCCTGCCCTCGGGGGACGTCCAGGGGAGGAGGCGGAGGCTCTCTTCGGTCATGTCGGCTCCTTGCGGCGGAGGTTGGGCGGGGGCGGGAAAGGAAGGAACACCACAGGAGGGTGGTGATCACCGTTCGTGCCCTCATGGTCACGCCCGTCGGCCTACGCTCGGCAGAGGCGCGCAATTGCCCGCGAAGGGGACAACAGGGAGGGGCTGACATGGCTGAACTCGGCGAAGAGGATGAGGAGTCGGGGCGGGCGGCGCTGGGGCGCGCGTTGCGCTATCTCCGGGAGAAGTCAGGAAGATCGCTCGGCCAACTCGCCGAGGAGACACGGTACGACAAGAGCTATCTGTACCGGCTGGAGATGGGCCAGCGGCTCTCGAAGCTCGCCGTTATGGAGGATCTGGACCGGCACTACGAGTCCGGGGGGCTGCTGGTTCAGCTGTGGAAGGTGGCCCGGAGGGAGGTCTTCAAGGACAAGTACAAGGAGTTCATGCGGCTGGAGAATCTGGCCCGCATCATGTGGATGTACCAACTGGCCGTGCCAGGGCTGCTCCAGACCGAGGAGTACGCACGCGAGATGTTGTCGGCCTCCCCGGCGGCGAACGGCAACGCGGAGTGGGTCGAGGAACAGGTCGCTGCGCGCCTCGGCCGTCAGGAGATATTGCACCGCAGTCCGGCTCCACAAGTGCGGGTGATCCTTGACGAGGTGGCTCTTCGGCGTCAGGCCACAGACCCGAAGGTCTGGGCGGACCAACTGACCCATCTGATCGAGGTTGCAGAGCTCCCGTCCGTCACCCTGCAAGTACTCCCCTTCAGCGCGGGCATACATGGGCTGATGGGCAGCCACCTCTGGCTGCTGTGGGCACCGGATGGCAGTTCCGTTGCCTACGTCGAGGGCAACGAATTCGGTGAGTTGATCGAAGATCCTGACAAGGTTGCGGACTATCGGCTGTCCTACGATCGAGTCCGAGATCTGGCGCTGTCCCCGTCGGACTCGCTGGCGTTTATCCGGGGCGTCTTGGAGGAGCACCGATCATGAAGCGTACGCCTGACCTCTCCACCGCAGCCTGGCGCAAGTCGAGCTTCAGCGATGGCGGCGGCACGAACTGCGTCGAGGTCGCCGACAACTACCCCGGCCTCGTCCCCGTACGCGACAGCAAGACCCCCACCGGCCCCGCACTCGTCATCACCGCCACCGCCTGGACCGCCTTCGTGGGGTTCGTCGCCGGGCGCTGATCCCTGCCCCCCACGCCACCCGCCCCGGACACCCGCGCGGGGCGGGGCCTGCCGGGTGCGGTGCGGAGTTCACCGCGGGAGGGCCGTTGCAGGGCTTCAGACCACGAGGGACTCCCCAACGGCTATCAGGTCGCGGGCGAGCGACGGCGCGCCCGCGACCAGAACCGATGAGCCCGGCGTGAACTCCCGCCCGGCCGCCCCCAGCACGGCCTGAGCGGCACGGTGCAGGGTGTGCGGCTGGTTCACGCGGAGGCCAGCGGCAACTCGGCGATCTTCTCCGCGTGGGCACCGTATTCACCCATCACGTAGAAACTGAGCCGGTCGAAGGTCCACTCCTCGGGGACATGAATGCGCTCGGGCGCGGTCCGAACCAGTTCCAGGGCTGTGTCCTCTTCTGTCCGGCCCAGCGTGATGTGAGGTGCGTAGGCATCGCCGGTGTAGCGGTACCCGTACTGCGCGAAACTCGCCCACTCGGCCTCCGTGAACCTCGACGTATCCTTCGACGTGTCGAATGCCTCGCGGTCGAGGTGGGGTGCCAGACGGTCCACCACGGTTTCCTGCAGCTTCTGGAGAAGCACCGGCCTTTCGACGGACATGAACAGCCAGCCGGTCGACTGGTGAACGATGCCGGCGGACGCAAGAGACAGTTCGTCGGGCAGGCTCACCGACGCACTGATCCTGGCCAGCTCCCGCTCCGGTTCGAGGGAGTCGGCGAAGGGCCCCTGGAATACCGTCAGATGAGGCAGGTTGCCCTCCTCGCTCAGCAGAGGCCGCAGGGGACGGTCGCCTCCCAGGTTCTTCTGCAGCCGGATCGCCGAGCGCGTGTGGTCCGCGCACGGAAGCAGCGCGACACCAAGCCACCTGGCCATGGATGAGCTCCTATCTTCGTGATCACATGCAACGCCGCGTCGAGCCCTCTGCGCAGACATGCCGGCGGCGGCTCACCGAACAGCCGTCCTGCGATGACTCCCGCATTGAAGGCGTCACCGCCCCCGGTCCGGTCCACCGGCTCCACGGTCGTGGTCGGTTCGTGGACCACCGTGCCGGAAGCGGCGGCCCACAGCGCGCCGGTCGTAACCGGCACGAAGACTCGCCGCGAGGCTCAACGCGAGCACGCCCAGGAAGGTGACGAGGGGCACGGTCCACGCCCCCGTCGCCGTGTGGAGCAGCGACGCGGTCGCCGGGCCCGTGGCGGCCACGAGGTATCCGCCGGTCTGCGCCACCGCGGACAGGGCCGCCACGTGGTCGTGGTCCTTGCCACGTTTGACGTAGAGGACTCCGGCCAGCGCCTGGCCGCCGCCGAGGCCGGTCCCGAGCACCAGCGCCCAGACGGCGGGCGCGGATGCGGGTGCGGTCAGCAGGCCCACGTAACCGGCCGCGCAGGTCAGAATGACCGCGACGATGTGCGGACGCTGATCGGTGCGTGCGGCCGCCAGCACCGGGGCGGTGAAGCCGCCGACGGCGACGCCGACGATGAACAGCGACTGCATGTTCCCGGCCGCCGCCCCGGAGACACCGGCGTCGACGAGGATCGCGGGCAGCCAGGCGAGCGTGGTGTAGAAGAGCAGCGTCTGGAAGCCGAAGAACCCGACCAGGCTCCAGGCCAGCGGCGTGCGCAGGACTCCACCGGCCGGGCCCCGCTGCCCTGCCGTGGCCCTCCGGGCCTCCGGCCTCTCCTGCGTCGTCCGTGCAGTGTCGACCGGCCGGGAGCCGGCGGCCCCCCGCAGCTGCGGTGCGATACCGGCCGCCGCGAGGGCCGCGGGTATCACCGCAAGGCCGATCGCGGTTTCCCACGAGTGCCCGCTCGCCTGCCACACCGGCACCATCAGCGCCGCGACCAGCGCCGAACCGGCGCCCATGGACAGGGCGTAGACGCCCATCATGACGCCGACCCGGCGGTGGGCGAAGCGGCTGCGGACGAAGACCGGTATCAGTACGTTCACGACCGCCGTGGCGATGCTGACGAGCACCGTGCCGACGAACAGGCCGGGCAGTCCCAGCATCCGGACGACCGCCCCGGCGAGCAGCAGGACACTGGCCGCGAACAGGCCGCGCTCCTCCCCGAACCGGCGCCGGACCAGTGAGGCGAGCGGGGCGAACGCGCCCATGCAGAGCGGTGGCAGCAGACCGAGCACGGTGACGGTCCCGGTCCCGAAGCCCGCCACGGGCGCGAGCGGGCCGAGCTGCCCGAACGCCACCCGGGTGTTCAGGCTGAGCAGGACGAAGCCGGTCACCAGGATCACGGCCGAGGCCGTTCCGCCGGGCGGGGCGTCGGCGGTGCGTGCGGGGGCCTGGGCGACGGGAACGGGAGCGGGAGCGGACACGGGAGCCTTCCGGTGGCGGGGCGATGCGACCCTGTCACCTTTCACGCTCAAGTAAGCTTGAGCGCAAGTGCCTGCGGAGGTGACCGTGAAGGACCTGTACTCGATCAGCGAGGTCGCCGAGGCCTTCGGGCTGACGGTCCCGGCCCTGCGGTTCTACGAGGAACGCGGGCTCCTCCGGCACAGCGAGCGCCGGGGACGCGTTCGCTACTACAGCCGCGAGGACCTCGCCCGGCTCGCCTACGCTCAGCTCTGGCACGACGACGGCATGCTGACCCTCGCGGAGACGAGCGCGATCGTCGGCAGCGAGAAGGTCGAGGACCGCCTCGGGCTCATCACCGCCCAGCGGGACGCGATGCTTCAGCGGATCGAGAAGCTGAACCATGCCGTGGCGGTCCTCAGCCATATGCTCGGCTGCCGCACCGACGATGCCCTGGCCTGCCCGATGACCGGCGAATACATCCGGGGCCGGGTCGACGCCGCGCTGAACAGCACGCCACACGTCACGGACTTCTTCCTGCCGGACGAGCCGGGTGAGCCGGGTGAGCTGGGTGAGCCGGATGAGCCGCACGAATCGCCTGAATCGTCTGAATCACACGAGCCGCATGAGTCACACGACTCATACGAGCCGCACGAGTCATACGAGCCCCACAAGCCCCACAAGCCCCACGAGATGGACCAGCCGGACGAGTGCCGGGGAGCCCGCCCGGAAGGCTCCGCTGAACCTTCCTAGGCGGCCTCCCGGCCCGCCCGGCGCACCGGCAGCTTCCGGAGCGCGGGCCCCCGGCCCGCCCTGCGGATCAGCGGCACAGAGCGGTGTCCACGGTCTTCTGCACCCGCTGCGCGGCTGCCTCGTCGGCCGGCAGGGTGGTCACCGCGACACTGACGGCGCGGCCGTCGTCGGTGGTACCGCCTCGGGTCTCGTATCCCGGGATGTCGCCGCCGTGGCCCCAGTACACACCGCCGCACGACAGCGGCACGCTCGCCAGACCCAGTCCGTAGCCGGCGCCGGTGCCGAGGTCGTCGGCGGGGACGGTGGTGCGCATCTCGGCGAGCTGAGCCGCCGGGAGGAGCCGGCCCCCGAGGAGCGCGGCGTGGAACCGGTTGAGGTCGGTGTTGGTGGAGACCATCGCGCCTGCCGCCCAGCCCCAGGAGGGGTCCATTTCCGTGTAGTCGCGCAGCGGTCCGTCCGCCGAATCCCTGAAGTAGCCCTTGGGGTGGGGCTCGTGGATGGTCATGTCGCCGGGGGCGGGGAAGTACGTGTGGCGCAGTCCGGCGCGGTCGATGACGCGCCGGGTGATCTCCTCGCCCACGGGACGGCCCGTGATCTTCTGGATGATCAGGCCTGCCAGCAGGTAGTTCGTGTTGCTGTACTCCCATTTCGTGCCCGGGGGGAAGTCGGCCTTCTGCTTGAGGGCGATGTCGAGAAGTTCGCGGGGTTCGGTGTAACGGTGCTGAAGGTTGGCGATGTCCATATGATTGGTGTAATTGGGAAGTCCGCTGGTGTGCTGGAGCAGTTGGCGGACGGTGATGCGGCGTCCGTCTATCCCGTCCCCGCGTACGAGACCCGGCAGATAGGTGTCGATCGCGGTGTCGAGGCCGACCTTCCCCTCACCCACCAGCTGCAGCATGACCACCGCGGTGAACGTCTTGGTGTTGCTGCCGATCCGCACCTGACCGTCCTTGGGCACCTTCGAGCCGGTGGCCAGGTCGCCGACCCCCGCGGTGTAGGTACGGGTACGGCCATCGCGGCCCTTGACGCTCGCCAGCGCGGCAGGCATGCCGTCGCTGCGCACCAGCGCGTTCAGGCTCTGCTGGACGGTGTCCGGCCTGGTC
This sequence comes from Streptomyces sp. NPDC015032, assembly GCF_043080425.1. Lineage (NCBI taxonomy): Bacteria > Bacillati > Actinomycetota > Actinomycetes > Kitasatosporales > Streptomycetaceae > Streptomyces > Streptomyces sp. NPDC015032. The sequence continues at coordinate 42,620 of NZ_JBIBVN010000050.1, forward strand.
GTCGCGGATGCCGACGGAGGCGCCAGCACACCCACCGTCATGGCACCGGCGGCCACCGCGACCGACACCACCCTGCGCCGAACACTCTGCTTCCCGGTGCGAGAACGGAACTTCTGCCACGTCTGCTCGTGCACGAAACAACTCCTGCAAAATCGAGGGGAATTGGCTGTGTGTGCACGGCCCAGCATCTCCGAGTGCGGCCGCCCGAAGTGATCCCGCTACCCGCCCACTTCCGGGTAGGGCTATCCCCCGGTGCGCTCGCCCGACGCGGCGGGGGAGCGGGAGGGCGTCCCACATCCGGTGCTCCGTACAGCATGTACGCAGACACGGCGGGCCCCGGCGTCGCCGACGGGCCGGCCGTGCCTTCGGAAGTGGTCCGCATCGAGCGGCGTCCCGGCCGGGCCGGCGGCATCCGGCTCAGTCCGGCAGCACGGGCAGCAGCTGCGGCAGGTGGCCGTCGGACGCGGCGGCCGCCGCCACCCGTTCCTGCGGCACCTCGCCGTAGAGCGTCGTACGCGGGCGGGCCGGGCGACCGGCCAGGTCGGCGATGGCGACGAGGTCCTGGATCGACCGGTAGGAGCCGTAACTCGACCCCGCCATACGGGAGATGGTCTCCTCCATCAGGGTGCCGCCCAGGTCGTTGGCGCCCGAGCGCAGCATCTCGGCGGCGCCCTCCGCGCCGAGCTTCACCCAGCTGGTCTGGATGTTGGTGATGTGCGGGTGGAGCAGCAGCCGGGCCATGGCGGTGACGGCCCGGTTGTCGCGGTCGGTCGGGCCGGGGCGGGCGATGCCCGCCAGGTAGACCGGGGCGTTGGTGTGGATGAACGGGAGGGTGACGAACTCCGTGAAGCCGCCCGTCTCCTGCTGGAGGCCGGCCAGCGTCCGCAGGTGGCCGAGCCAGTGGCGGGGCTGGTCGACGTGTCCGTACATCATCGTGGAGGAGGAGCGCAGGCCCACCTCGTGGGCGGTCCTGATGACCTCCAGCCAGGTCGCCGTGGGCAGTTTGCCCTTGGTGAGGACCCAGCGGACCTCGTCGTCCAGGATCTCGGCCGCCGTGCCGGGGATCGAGCCGAGCCCGGCCTCCTTCGCGGCGATCAGCCAGTCGCGGATCGACATGCCGGTACGGGTCGCCCCGTTGACGACCTCCATCGGCGAGAAGGCGTGTACGTGTATGCCGGGAGCGCGTTCCCGCACCGCCCGTGCGATGTCGAAGTACGCGGTGCCGGGCAGGTCCGGGTGGATGCCGCCCTGCATGCAGACCTCGACCGCGCCGACGTCCCATGCCTGCGCGGCCCGGTCCGCGACCTGGTCCAGGGAGAGGGTGTACGCGTCGGCGTCGGTGCGCCGCTGGGCGAAGGCGCAGAAACGGCAGCCCGTGTAGCAGACGTTGGTGAAGTTGATGTTCCTGGTGACGATGTAGGTGACGTCGTCGCCGACCACGTCACGGCGCAGGGTGTCCGCGATCCGGCACAATTCGTCGAGCGCCGGGCCGTCCGCGTGGAGCAGGGCGAGCGCCTGATCATCGGTGAGCCTCGTCGGGTCGTCGGCGGCCTGGCCGAGCGCGGACCTGACGTCCGTGTCGATCCTGGACGGCACCATGCCGGGTGCCGCTGCCTCGCGCAGCGCCTCCCAGTCCCCGTACACCTCGTCGAAGTCCTCGCGGCGGTCGCCGGTACGGCCCTCCGTGTCGATGGTGCGGTGCAGGTCGGTGCGGCCGGTGGCGCCGAACTCCTCGTCGGGCTCCTGCCAGGGCAGGCCGGACGGAACCGCTCCTTCCCGGGCCAGCCCCGTCTCCGGGTCGGCGAGGGCGCGGACGTGCGGGAGGAGGCGGGGGTCGAGCCAGGGCTCACCGCGCCGGATGAACTCCGGGTAGATGGTGAGGCGTTCGCGGAGGGTGAAGCCCGTCTCGGCGGTCTTCGACGCCAGTTCGTCGATGTGGGGCCAGGGGCGTTCGGGGTTCACATGGTCGGGGGTGAGCGGGGAGACGCCGCCCCAGTCGTCGATGCCTGCGCCGATGAGCAGCGCGTACTCGGCGTCGACGAGATTCGGCGGCGCCTGGATGCGGGCGGACGGGCCGAGGATGTGCCGGGCGACGGCGATGGCCGCGGCCAGCTCCTCCAGTTCGGCGTCCGGCATGCCGCGCATCGCGGTGTCCGGCTTGGCGCGGAAGTTCTGGACGATGACTTCCTGGATGCCGTGATAGGCGCGGGCGGTCTTGCGCAGCTCGAACAGGGAGTCGGCGCGCTCCTCGTACGATTCGCCGATGCCGATCAGAATGCCGGTGGTGAACGGGACGTTGGAGCGGCCCGCGTCTTCGAGGACGCGGAGGCGTACGGCCGGTTCCTTGTCCGGGGAGCCGTGGTGCGGGCCGCCCGGCTCGGACCACAGGCGGGTGGCCGTGGTCTCCAGCATCATGCCCATGGAGGGCGCGACGGGCTTGAGCCGCTGGAGATCGGTCCAGCTCAGGACGCCCGGGTTGAGGTGCGGCAGCAGACCGGTCTCCTCCAGGACACGGATCGCCATGGCACGCACGTACGCGAGCGTGTCGTCGTATCCCTCGGCCGCCAGCCATTCCCGCGCCTCGGGCCAGCGGTCCTCGGGCCGGTCGCCCAGCGTGAACAGCGCTTCCTTGCAGCCCATGGCCGCGCCCTCTCGGGCGATGGCCAGCACCTCGTCGGGCGACAGGAACATCCCGTGGCCCGCACGCCGGAGCTTGCCGGGGACGGTGACAAAGGTGCAGTAGTGGCATTTGTCACGGCAGAGCCGGGTCAGCGGGATGAAGACCTTGCGGGAGTACGTGATGACTCCCGGCCGACCGGCGGCTTCGAGACCGGCGTCACGGACCCGGGCGGCCGAGGCGGCGAGATCCGTCAGATCGTCGCCCCGCGCCTGGAGCAGAACGGCGGCCTCGGTCACGTCGAGGGCGACACCGTCGCGGGCCCGCTTGAGGGCGCGCCGCATGGAATTGGTGGTCGGGCGTCCGCGCTGAGGATCGGTCATGAACCCGAGCATACGAGCGAGGCCCGTACCCCGGACCAGGGCATCTGGCCTGGAGCCCGAACAGCTCCGGCGGGCCCGAGCCGTCTGCGTACCGGGGCTGAGCTGCGTCAGGCGGCCGAGGAGCGCCCGCCCGCTCCGATCCCACCCGGACCGCCGCCTTCGTGCGCGGTGAAGGAGAACGCCGAGGTGTCGCCGTCCAGATCAATGGTGAGTGAAGCGTCCAGAGCCTTGGCCAGGCGCGTCAGGAGAGCCAGGGTCGGGACAGAGTCGCCGCCCTCGATATGGGAAATCTGCGGCTGCGTCATCCCTGCGCGACGGGCAACCTCGGCCTGCGACAACCCGAGTTCGGTCCGTCGGTCATAGACAGCCTGCCCCAGCGCAAAGGCGTACCCGGCCTCGACGTAGGTAGGCGACTCCTCGACTGCCTCCCCCAGAAGCTTTCTGGTCTGCCGTGTCTTCCACTGGGAGTGATCCACGACTATGCCTCCTCGCTCCGGTCGTATGTGTGCGCGGCCGCACCATGATCCGCCTCGCACACCTTTTGGGCCAGCTGAGCGCGCTCGACCTCGGCAGTCTCACGCTGTTTGGTCTTCCGGAACACCGTCAGCAGCACGATTCGCTTCTCGGGGGCGAGCCAGTAGGTGATGCGCACCGCGCTGCCGTCCATGATGAAGCGCAACTCACGCACCTTGCCACCAAGGTGCCTGGCGTAGGGCTCGCCCAGAGTTGTGGGCTTCGCCGCGAGCATGTCCGCTGCCCGTTCAGCCTTGTCGTACTGAGCATCAGCAAGCAGCGCCAGCCACTGCCGAACCTCGGGCTCGATCTCGATTCGCCAAGGTGGTTCCACGCGAACAACTATACAGAAATTTATATAGGCGGGATTCCATCCGATTTCTCGCCACGTCGGCCGATGCTCACGGCCCCGCGTCCGGTTCAGCCCACGCCGCCTCGCCGACCACCCTGGCCGGTCGAGACTGCCGTGTGGCGGCCCAGCCAGGCGGGGTGGCCCGTGCGGATCACCGCGCAGCGGGTCGACGTCGGCATGAACGACACCACACACGGCTTGACCCTCACGTTGCGTGAGGCCGGAAGGTGGGGTGCATGAGCGACCATTACAACGCGTTCGAGATGAGTCCCGTACCCACTCCCGGCCCGGATGCGGTTCCGCCGGAGCTGTTCCGTGGCATCTATGGAATGCCCGCTTTCGTGACGATCCCCACGACCGATCTGGCGGCGTCGGTGGACTTCTGGATTCGTGGGCTCGGGTTCTTCGAGCTGTTCAGCATCCCCGGCAGGCTTGTGCATCTGCGCCGGTGGGCGTTCCAGGACGTACTCCTCGTCCGGGCGGCGAGCGTTCCGGAGCAGGCGCCGGCGATGAGCCTCAGTTTCTCGTGCGTGCTCAGCCAGGTCGATTCCCTTGTGGAGGCCTGTCGTGCGCTGCGCCCGGACTCGGTCGACGGTCCGCGGGACACTCCCTGGAACACCCGCGATGTGGAGGTGGTCACCCCCGAGAACGCACGGATCGTTCTCACTGCGGCGAAGCCCTTTGATCCGGCCAGTCAGGAGGCGCGGAACCTTGAGGCCATCGGGATCACCCCGTTATGTTTTTCGCGGTCCTGCAAGAGGGCCGCTGGCCTCCGGGCCCGGCATGACTGTTGCCCCCTGTCGAACGGATGACCTGGGGGGGGTGGTGTCACCGGGCCCGGGAGGTGCCGTCGGAGACGCTGATGAGAGGTCCGGCCACCGCCTGGTCCGGTGCAACGCCGGACAGCTCGCG